>NZ_JAVAJK010000007.1:0-294454 GCF_052112325.1 Pseudomonas sp. Yb2C2
AGCATTGGAACCACCTGATCCCATCCCGAACTCAGCAGTGAAACGATGCATCGCCGATGGTAGTGTGGGGTTTCCCCATGTGAGAGTAGGTCATCGTCAAGATTAAATTCCGAAACCCCATTTGCGAAAGCAGATGGGGTTTTGTTTTGGGCGGTCGAAAAGTGCGAAGAGGCGCCTCGGGAGGGGCTTCAGTGCTAAAGTCCATGCCCATTAAAGGAAACAGGATCTCCGCTCGAAGCGCTAGCAGTACTTTGGGTGGGTCCAGGGTTAACCAAGGGTCGTTTTAGCGTCCTCGCAAAGGCCTGTGAGTGGGCCTGCTGGACTTTATGATGATATGAAGGGGAGTCGCGCTATCTCGCTCTCTGGGAGCTGTCGCGGCCTCAGGGCGCTTTTCTGCAGACGAAAAAAAAGACCTTGAAATTCAAGGTCTTTCTTTAAGATGGTGCCCCGAGGGAGACTCGAACTCCCACTCCTTTCGAAAACGGATTTTGAATCCGCCGCGTCTACCAATTCCGCCATCAGGGCTCAATGGCGGCGAAGTATAGAGATGAGATTACCGTTGGTCAATCACGTTTCATGGTCTATTTTCACTATTTCCGCTAGACTTCCCGGCCCTGCTAGACGAACCCCATCATGCGCGTTGCTGACTTTACTTTTGAACTCCCGGATTCGCTGATTGCTCGCCACCCTTTGGCCGAGCGTCGCGCCAGTCGACTGCTGACCCTGGACGGGGCCAGCGGCACCCTCGCACACCGTCAATTCACTGATTTGCTTGAGCATTTGCGTCCGGGCGATCTGATGGTGTTCAACAATACCCGGGTCATCCCGGCACGGCTGTTTGGCCAGAAAGCATCCGGCGGCAAGTTGGAAATTCTGGTGGAACGGGTGTTGGACAGCCATCGTGTGCTGGCCCATGTACGCTCCAGCAAGTCGCCGAAACCGGGTTCGAGCATCCTCGTCGAGGGTGGCGGTGAAGCCGAGATGGTAGCGCGTCATGATGCGCTGTTCGAACTCCGGTTCACCGAAGAGGTTTTGCCGTTGCTGGAGCGCGTCGGTCATATGCCATTGCCTCCTTATATCGACCGCCCCGACGAAGACTCGGACCGTGAGCGCTATCAAACGGTCTATTCCCAGCGCCTCGGTGCCGTGGCCGCGCCGACTGCCGGGCTGCATTTTGATCAACTGCTGCTGGATGCGATTGCCGCCAAGGGCGTCGAGACCGCCTATGTGACCCTGCACGTGGGGGCCGGCACGTTTCAGCCGGTGCGTGTGGATAACATCGAAGACCACCATATGCATAGCGAATGGCTGGAAGTCAGCCAGGACGTCGTGGACGCAGTTAGCGCCTGCAAGGCGCGCGGCGGGCGGGTGGTTGCGGTGGGCACCACCAGCGTGCGCTCCCTTGAGAGCGCGGCGCGTGATGGCGTGCTCAAACCGTTCAGTGGCGACACCGATATCTTTATTTACCCAGGCCGGCCGTTCCATGTGGTCGACTGCCTGGTGACCAACTTCCATTTGCCGGAATCCACGCTATTGATGCTGGTGTCGGCCTTCGCGGGTTATCCCGAAACAATGGCGGCGTACAAAGCAGCCATCGACAATGGATACCGTTTTTTCAGCTACGGTGATGCGATGTTTATCACCCGTAATCCGGCGCCGCGCGGCCCAGAGGAACAACTATGAGTCGTATGTCGTTTGAATTGCTCGCCACCGACGGCAAAGCCCGTCGCGGTCGCCTGACGTTTCCGCGCGGTACGGTAGAGACCCCGGCATTCATGCCCGTGGGCACCTACGGCACCGTTAAAGGCATGCTGCCGCGTGACATCGTCGCCACCGGCGCCGAGATCATCCTCGGCAACACCTTCCACCTGTGGCTGCGTCCAGGCACTGAAGTGATCAAGAAGCATGGCGACCTGCATGACTTCATGAAGTGGCAAGGCCCGATCCTCACGGACTCGGGTGGTTTCCAGGTGTTCAGCCTGGGCGCCATGCGCAAGATCAAGGAGGAGGGCGTGACCTTCGCCTCGCCGGTGGACGGTTCCAAGGTATTCATGGGCCCGGAAGAGTCCATGCAGGTGCAACGCGACCTGGGCTCGGACATCGTGATGATTTTCGACGAGTGCACACCGTACCCGGCTGATGAGGACGTCGCGCGGATTTCCATGGAGCTGTCCCTGCGTTGGGCCCAGCGTTCGAAGAATGCCCATGGCGACAACACCGCGGCGCTGTTTGGCATTGTCCAGGGCGGCATGCATGAAAGCCTGCGCAAACGCTCGCTGGAAGGCCTCGACAAGATCGGTTTTGACGGCCTGGCCATCGGCGGTTTGTCGGTGGGCGAACCCAAGCACGAGATGATCAAGGTACTGGACTACCTGCCAGGCCTGATGCCCGCTGACAAACCTCGTTACCTTATGGGCGTTGGCAAACCCGAAGATCTCGTAGAGGGTGTGCGCCGCGGTGTGGACATGTTCGATTGCGTGATGCCAACCCGTAATGCCCGCAATGGGCATCTGTTCATCGATACAGGCGTGCTCAAGATCCGTAACGCGTTCCATCGCCATGATGATTCGCCGCTGGATCCCACCTGTGATTGCTACACCTGCCAGAACTTCTCCCGTGCTTATCTGCACCATCTGGACAAATGCGGGGAAATGCTGGGTAGCATGTTGAATACCATCCACAATTTGCGTCACTACCAAGTCCTGATGGCTGGTTTGCGCGAGGCTATTCAACAGGGTACATTGGCCGCCTTCGTCGATGCCTTCTATGCCAAGCGCGGGCTCCCTGTGCCGCCCTTGGACTGAGTTTTCCGACCCTAAGATTCACTATTTGCAACTGGAGTGCTAAATGAGCTTTTTTATCTCTAACGCCATGGCTGACGCCGCTGCGCCTGCTGCTGCCGGCCCTATGGGCGGTGGTTTCGAGTGGATTTTCCTGGTCGGCTTCCTGGTCATCTTCTACCTGATGATCTGGCGTCCACAGGCCAAGCGTGCCAAAGAGCAGAAGAACCTGCTGGGCAGCCTGCAGAAAGGCGACGAAGTCGTGACCACCGGCGGCATCGCGGGCAAGATCACCAAGGTTTCCGATGCTTTCGTGGTTCTGGAAGTGTCCGACACCGTGGAAATGAAGTTCCAGAAGGGCGCCATCGCCGCCACGCTGCCAAAAGGCACGCTCAAAGCGATCTAAGTTCCAACCTTTACCAATCGACGGGGCGCGCAAGGCGCCCCGCGTTATAAGCGGGCGGCGTGATGCTGAACAAATACCCTCTGTGGAAATACGTACTGATCCTGGCGGTGCTGGCGATCGGTTTTATTTATTCCGCTCCCAATCTTTACCCTGATGACCCGGCGATCCAGATCACTGGCGCCAGCACTTCGCTGCAGGTCAACCAGGCTGACCTGGAGCGCGCGAGCAAGGCGCTGGCCGACGCGGGTATCCAGGTTAAAGCGGCAACATTGGCAGCTGGTGCGAAGGGCGGGTTGTTGCGCCTGACCAAGCAAGAAGACCAATTGCCGGCAAAAGATGTCGTACGCAAGGCCATGGGTGACGATTACGTTGTTGCCCTGAACCTGGCACAGACCACGCCACAGTGGTTGCGCAGCATTGGCGCGCACCCGATGAAGCTGGGTCTGGACTTGTCCGGTGGTGTGCACTTCCTGCTGGAAGTCGACATGGACAAAGCCCTCGACGCACGCCTGAAGGTCTATGAAGGCGACGTGAAGAGCCTGCTGCGTAAAGAGAAGCTGCGTTATCGCAGCCTGCCGCAGCTCAACGGTGCCATCCAGCTGGGCTTCTCTGACGAGGCCTCCCGTGAACAGGCCCGTGCGCTGATCCGCAAGAACTTCAACGATTTCGACATCGTACCGGCCGACCTGAATGGTCAGGCAGTACTGCGTCTGGCGATGAGCCCGGCCAAAATCGCGGAAATCCGCGAATACTCCATCAAGCAGAACTTGACCACGGTACGTAACCGCGTCAACGAGCTGGGTGTGGCCGAGCCGATTGTTCAGCGTCAGGGCGCCAACCGCATCGTGGTTGAGCTGCCGGGCGTGCAGGACACCGCTGAAGCCAAGCGTATCCTGGGTAAAACCGCCAACCTGGAGTTCCGTCTTGCGGCTGAGCCGGGTGCTTCCCGTGCAACTTCCGAAGAGTTCGAGTTCCGTGAAGGCAACCGTCCTCCGGCGCTGATCGAGCGTGGCTTGATCATCACCGGTGACCAGGTGACCGACGCCAAGGCCGGTTTCGGCGAGCACGGTACCCCTGAAGTGAACATCCGCCTGGATGGTCACGGCGGCGAACTGATGAGCCGCGCCACGCGCAGCAACGTTGGTCGCAGCATGGCGGTGATCTTCATCGAGCAGCGCCCGGTGACCACCTACACCAAGCAAATGGTCAACGGCGTCGAGAAAGACGTACCGGTGCAGACCTTCAAGGAAGAGAAGAAGATCATCAGCCTGGCGACCATCCAGTCGCCGCTGGGTGCTCAATTCCGCATCACCGGCCTGAACGGCCAGGGCGAATCCTCGGAGCTGGCCCTGTTGCTGCGTGCCGGTGGCCTGGCTGCGCCGATGTACTTCGCTGAAGAGCGTACCATCGGCCCGAGCCTGGGTGCCGACAACATCACCAAGGGTATCGACGCGGCCTTGTGGGGCATGCTGTTCGTGTCGCTGTTCATCATCGCCATCTACCGCTTCTTCGGCATCATTGCCACCGTGGCCCTGGCGGGCAACATGGTGATGCTGCTGGCCCTGATGTCGCTGCTGGGCGCTACGCTGACCTTGCCAGGTATCGCCGGTATCGTACTCACCATGGGTATGGCGGTAGACGCCAACGTGCTGATCTTCTCGCGGATTCGTGAAGAGATCGCCGCCGGCATGACCGTACAGCGTGCAATCAACGAAGGCTTCGGCCGGGCATTTACCGCGATTCTCGACTCCAACCTGACCACATTGCTGGTTGGCGGGATTCTCTTTGCCATGGGCACCGGCCCGGTCAAAGGTTTTGCGGTAACCATGTCCCTCGGTATCTTTACCTCGATGTTCACGGCCATCATGGTGACCCGCGCAATGGTCAACCTGATCTTTGGCGGGCGTGACTTCAAGAAGTTGTGGATTTAAGGGGCTGCCATGTTACGTACAATCAACTTCATGGGCGTTCGCAACATTGCGTTCGGCGTCACCTTGCTCCTTACCGTTCTGGCGTTGTTCAGCTGGTTCCATAAGGGCCTGAACTACGGTCTGGACTTCACCGGCGGTACGCTCATCGAGCTGACCTACGAGAAGCCCGCCGACGTCACCCTGGTACGCAGTGAACTGGTCAAGGCCGGCTATCACGAAGCCATCGTGCAGAGCTTCGGTGCGACCACCGACCTGCTGGTGCGCATGCCTGGCGAAGACCCGCAACTGGGTCACCAGGTAGCCGAAGCCTTGCAGAAGGTGGGTGGTGACAACCCTGCGTCGGTCAAGCGCGTCGAGTTCGTGGGCCCGCAAGTGGGTGAAGAGCTGCGCGACCAGGGCGGCCTCGGCATGCTGATGGCGCTGGTCGGTATCATGATCTACCTGGCTTTCCGCTTTCAGTGGAAGTTCGGTGTCGGCGCCATTGTGTCGCTGATCCACGACGTGATCGTGACCGTGGGTATCCTGGCGTACTTCCAGATCACCTTCGACCTGACCGTGTTGGCGGCCGTGCTGGCGATCATTGGTTACTCCCTCAATGACACCATCGTGGTATTCGACCGGGTTCGCGAGAACTTCCGCGTACTGCGCAAGGCGTCGCTGATCGAGAACATCAACATCTCCACCACCCAGACCCTGCTGCGGACCATGGCGACGTCGATCTCCACCTTGCTGGCGATCGCGGCGCTGATGATCTTCGGTGGCGACAACCTGTGGGGCTTCTCCCTGGCGCTGTTCATCGGCGTCCTGGCAGGCACCTACTCGTCGATCTACATCGCCAACGTGGTGCTGATCTGGCTGAACCTCAACAGCGAAGACCTGATCCCTCCTGCCGCCACTGGCAAAGAGGTCGACGATCGTCCTTGATTGGCGCTTGTTGATCTGCTGTTACAAAAAAGGCACGAGTATTGAACTCGTGCCTTTTTTTTTGCTCCAAGGCTGGGTATAGCGCGGATCTTTCGGTCCGTTTGTGATGGTCAGGAGGTTCAACGTGAACAAGTCGTTACTGGTTGGTGCGGTATTGGGTGCTGTCGGTGTAACTGCCGGGGGTGCTGTTGCCACCTACAGCCTGGTAAAAAGCGGCCCTGAGTATGCGCAAGTGCTGGCGGTGCAGCCGGTGAAAACCCAGATTAAAACACCTCGCGAAGTCTGCAAGGACGTCGCAGTGACCCGGCAGAAGCCGGTGCAGGATCAACATCAGATCGTCGGTACGGTGGTTGGTGCGCTGGCCGGTGGCCTGTTGGGTAACCAGGTCGGTGGCGGTAACGGCAAGAAGCTGGCCACTGTGGCCGGTGCGGTCGGTGGTGGTTACGCCGGTAACAAGGTTCAGGAAGGCATGCAGAACCGCGATACTTATACCACCACCCAGACTCGCTGTAACACCGTCAACGACATCAGTGACAAGGTCGTTGGCTATGACGTGCGTTACACCTTGGATGGCAAGGAAGGTTCGGTGCGCATGGATCGTGATCCGGGCGGCCAGATTCCAGTCGACAAGGAAGGGCGTCTCGTCCTGGGCCAGAACCAGCAGTAAGTCTTCTCTTGTATTTGATTTGTGGTGGTGTTGGTATTTAAGCTCACACCAAGCAAATCCCAGGCATAAAAAAAGCACCCCACAGGGTGCTTTTTTTTGCTCGCTCGCTTAGCGCTTCAGCGAAGCCGGCAGGTGCGGCTGGATCGCCGTCAGTACTGCCTTGAAGCATTTGGTGTTGCCGGCAACGACGTGGCCTTTTTCCAGGAAGTCATGACCGCCGGTGAAGTCGCTCACCAGGCCGCCGGCCTCTTGGATCAGCAGGGCGCCTGCAGCCATGTCCCACTCGGACAGGCCCGACTCCCAGAACGCATCAAAACGACCGGCAGCCACATAGGCCAGGTCCAGGCTGGCCGCGCCAGCGCGACGGATGCCGGCAGTCTGGCCAACCAGGGCGCGAAACATGCCCAGGTAGTTCTCCAGGTTGTCCATCTGGTCGTCACGGAACGGGAAGCCGGTACCCAGCAGGGCGCCATCCAGGCTGGTGCGACCGCTGACGCGCAGGCGACGACCGTTCAGTTGGGCACCACGGCCACGGCTGGCGGTGAATTCTTCCTGGCGAACAGGATCGAGTACTACAGCGTGTTCCAGGCGGCCACGGTATTTGCAGGCAATGCTGACGGCAAAGTGCGGGATGCCGCGCAGGAAGTTGGTGGTGCCATCCAGTGGGTCGATGATCCACAGGTAGTCTTCGCCTTCGCCGCTGCCTTTGTGCAGGCCGGTTTCCTCGCCGAGGATGCCGTGGGTAGGGTAGGCCTTGCGCAGCGCGTCGATGATCTTCTGTTCAGCGGCGCGATCCACCTCGGACACATAATCCTTGGCGTCTTTTTCGTCGACCTTGATGGTATCCAGGCGCTCGATGGAGCGGAAGATCAATTCACTGGCGCTGCGGGCGGCGCGCAGCGCGATATTCAGCATGGGCTGCATGGATGTGTCACCTAAGGTTGTTAAAGAAAGCCGAGCATTCTAGCAGAAACTTTCTTCAGGTGAAGGACGACGTTAGCTTTCATGGCATAACCTTAGGCTGTTCTGTAAGATTTGCTCCCCTTTCCCGTGTCCGAGAGCGCCTACCTTGCTGCAAAACATTCGTGTCGTCTTGGTCAATACCAGTCATCCCGGCAATATCGGCGGGGTGGCGCGAGCCATGAAAAACATGGGGCTGACGCGCCTGGTGCTGGTCGAACCGCGCGTGTTCCCGCACCACGAGGCCGATGCCCGCGCATCCGGCGCCAATGACATCCTGGAAAAAGCCCAGGTGGTCGCCACTCTGGAAGACGCCTTGGTCGGCTGCAACCTGGTGCTTGGCACCAGCGCCCGTGACCGCCGCATCCCCTGGCCGCTGCTGGATCCGCGTGAGTGCGGTACCACGGTAGTGGAAGAGGCGGCCGGCGGTGCTGAAATCGCCCTGGTATTCGGCCGTGAAGACTCCGGCCTCACCAATGAAGAGCTGCAACGATGTCATTATCACGTGCACATTCCATCAGACCCTGGGTTCAGTTCGCTGAACCTCGGGGCAGCGGTGCAGGTGTTGAGTTACGAAGTGCGCATGGCCTGGCTGGCCGCTGAAGGGCAGCCGAGCAAGGTAGAGAAGGATGAAGTGGCGTCGACCAAGAGTGGCGAACTGGCCACCATGGACGAGCTGGAGCGGTTCTATGAGCACCTGGAGCAAACCCTGGTGGCCATCGAATTCCTCGATCCGGAAAAACCTCGGCACTTGATGGCGCGCCTGCGCCGCCTGTACGGGCGCAGCTCGGTCAGTCGAGCGGAAATGAATATATTGCGTGGCATCCTCACGGAAACCCAGAAAGCGGCCCGTGGCGAGCTTCTTAAGCGGAAGGATTAAAAATGTTCGAGCGTTTGCGAGAAGATATCCAGAGTGTTTTCCATCGTGACCCGGCGGCGCGCAACGCCTTTGAGGTGCTGACCTGCTACCCGGGCATGCACGCGATCTGGATCCATCGCCTGTCCGGCGCCTTGTGGGATATGGGCTGGAAATGGTTGGCGCGGCTGGTGTCGAACTTCGGCCGCTGGTTGACCGGGATCGAGATTCACCCAGGTGCCAAGGTGGGACGTCGCTTCTTTATCGATCACGGTATGGGCATCGTCATTGGCGAGACTGCCGAGATTG
Source organism: Pseudomonas sp. Yb2C2 (assembly GCF_052112325.1). Taxonomy (NCBI): domain Bacteria; kingdom Pseudomonadati; phylum Pseudomonadota; class Gammaproteobacteria; order Pseudomonadales; family Pseudomonadaceae; genus Pseudomonas; species Pseudomonas sp. Yb2C2. The sequence continues at coordinate 8,834 of NZ_JAVAJK010000007.1, forward strand.
GTGACGACGTGACCCTCTACCAGGGCGTGACATTGGGCGGCACCAGCTGGAACAAGGGTAAGCGCCACCCGACGCTGGAGGATGGTGTGGTGGTGGGTGCGGGCGCCAAGGTGCTTGGTCCGTTCACCGTAGGCGCTGGCGCCAAAGTCGGCTCCAACGCCGTGGTGACCAAGGCCGTGCCGGCCGGCGCCACTGTAGTGGGGATTCCGGGGCGGATCATCGTCAAGCCGGAAGTGGGCGATGAGCAGGAAGCCAAGCGCAAGGCCATGGCCGAAAAAATCGGTTTCGATGCCTACGGTGTCAGCGAAGACATGCCCGACCCTGTCGCGCGCGCCATCGGCCAGTTGCTTGACCACCTGCAAGCGGTGGACGGCAAGCTGGACGGTATGTGCGGCGCGCTGAAGGAATTGGGCAGCAGCTACTGTGCGAAAGACCTGCCTGAGCTGCGCGAAGAGGACTTCGCCGAGATCAAGAGTGAGCCCGCCACCAAAGCTGGCTGAGATCTCACATTTGCTGCTAGGCCCATGTGGGAGGGGGCGCCCCCGATGGCCATCTGTCAGTCACCCAATATATTGACTGATCCACCGCTATCGGGGTGTAGAACCCTCCCACATGTGATCTCCATTGGTCTCGATATCGAGCCGTCGCCGCGCTGCCGCTGTTCGTCCTCGCCCCGTCCTGCTATGATTCGCGCGCCCTTTTTACGGGTAATCCTGACTAAAGTACTAGGTCTTATAGTTGACTTAAATACTCGGGAATCGCATACTTGCTCCCATTCTGAAACACCTTGGTACTTGTCCATGAGACTGACTACAAAAGGCCGATACGCGGTGACCGCCATGCTTGATTTGGCCTTGCACGCGCAAACTGGGCCGGTGTCCCTGGCCGATATCTCCGAGCGCCAAGGCATTTCCCTGTCCTACCTTGAGCAGCTGTTCGCCAAGTTGCGCCGTAGCAATCTGGTCTCCAGTGTGCGTGGGCCGGGCGGCGGCTATCAGCTGTCCCGCGACATGCAGGGCATCCAGGTGGCCCAGGTGATCGACGCGGTCAACGAATCCGTCGACGCGACCAAGTGCCAGGGCCTGGGTGACTGCCACGCCGGCGACACCTGCCTGACGCACCACTTGTGGTGTGACTTGAGCCTGCAGATCCATGAGTTTTTGAGTGGTATCAGCTTGGCTGATCTTGTGACTCGCCGTGAGGTGCAAGAAGTAGCCCAGCGTCAGGACCAGCGCCGTTGCAATACCAAGGCGCCGCGTCTGGACAAGATCGAAGCGTCCGCCGTCGAGTGACAGCCGAAGAGCTAACGGCACGCCAGCCAGCCTGATTTAGGAGAAAGTCCATGAAATTGCCGATTTACCTTGATTACTCAGCGACCACCCCGGTTGATCCGCGTGTCGCGCAAAAGATGAGCGAGTGCCTGCTGGTCGACGGAAACTTCGGCAACCCGGCCTCCCGTTCCCACGTTTTCGGCTGGAAAGCCGAGGAAGCGGTCGAGAACGCTCGTCGCCAGGTTGCCGACCTGGTTGGCGCAGATCCGCGTGAAATCGTCTGGACCTCCGGTGCCACCGAGTCCGACAACCTGGCTATCAAGGGCGCGGCGCATTTCTACGCGACCAAAGGCAAGCACCTGATCACCACCAAGATTGAGCACAAGGCTGTCCTCGACACCATGCGCCAACTGGAGCGTGAAGGTTTCGAGGTCACTTACCTTGAGCCAACCACCGACGGTATCGTCACCCAGGCCATGATCGAAGCCGCGCTGCGTGAAGACACCATCCTGGTTTCCGTGATCCACGTGAATAACGAAATCGGTACCATCAACGACATCGCGGCCATCGGCGAGCTGACTCGCTCCAAAGGCATCCTGCTGCACGTCGACGCTGCTCAGTCCACCGGCAAGGTCGATATCGACCTGTCCAAGCTGAAAGTCGACCTGATGTCGTTCTCGGCCCACAAGACCTATGGCCCCAAAGGCATCGGCGCACTGTACGTGAGCCGCAAGCCACGCGTGCGCATCGAAGCCACCATGCACGGCGGCGGTCACGAGCGCGGCATGCGTTCGGGCACCCTGGCGACCCACCAGATCGTCGGCATGGGCGAAGCCTTCCGCGTAGCCAAGGAAGACATGGCTGCCGAAAACGTACGTATCAAGGCCCTGAGCGATCGCTTCTACAAGCAGGTCGAGAATCTTGAAGAGCTGTACATCAACGGCAGCATGACTGCCCGTGTACCGCATAACCTGAATTTGAGCTTCAACTATGTCGAAGGCGAGTCGCTGATCATGGCGCTCAAGGACCTGGCGGTTTCGTCCGGCTCGGCCTGTACCTCGGCTTCGCTTGAGCCTTCGTACGTACTGCGCGCCCTGGGCCGCAACGACGAACTGGCACACAGCTCGATCCGCTTTACGTTCGGCCGCTTCACCACCGAAGAGCAAGTCGACTACGCCGCGCAGAAGGTTTGCGAAGCCGTCAACAAGCTGCGCGTCCTGTCGCCGCTGTGGGACATGTACAAAGACGGTGTCGATATTTCCAAGATCGAGTGGGCGGCACACTAACTATAGAAGCCGCCACCCAAGCTCTGTAGGAACGTGGCGGAAAACGCAGGCGTTTCTACAGGGTTCCAGAGCGGCCCTGATGAGTGAGGATTCAGTACCATGGCTTACAGCGAAAAGGTCATCGACCACTACGAAAACCCGCGCAACGTCGGCAAGATGGACGCGGAAGACCCTGATGTCGGCACCGGCATGGTCGGCGCTCCGGCGTGCGGCGATGTGATGCGCCTGCAGATCAAGGTCAACGACGCTGGCGTTATCGAAGACGCCAAGTTCAAGACTTACGGTTGCGGTTCGGCCATCGCCTCCAGCTCCCTGGCGACCGAATGGATGAAAGGCAAGACCCTGGATGAGGCTGTGACTATCAGCAATACCCAGCTGGCCGAAGAACTGGCCCTGCCGCCAGTGAAAATCCACTGCTCCGTGCTCGCAGAAGACGCCATCAAGGCGGCCGTTCGCGACTACAAGCAGAAGAAAGGCTTGATCTAAGCATTTGGCGACGAGTAAGGAGTCAACGATGGCTATCAGCATGACAGAAGCGGCTGCGCGGCACGTGCGACGCTCCCTGGATGGGCGCGGTAAAGGTGAGGGGATTCGTCTGGGTGTTCGCACCACGGGCTGCTCCGGCCTTGCCTATGTGCTGGAGTTCGTCGACGAGGTGGTTGATGAGGACCAGGTGTTCGAAAGTCACGGCGAGAAAGTGATCATCGACCCTAAAAGCCTGACTTACCTGGACGGCACCGAACTCGATTTCGTCAAGGAAGGGTTGAACGAAGGCTTCAAGTTCAACAACCCCAACGTGCGCGGTGAATGTGGCTGCGGCGAAAGCTTCAACATCTGAGGCTATTCGTGGGTACTCCTTGTCATTTCGCTTTATTCGAGCTGCAGCCGAGTTTTCGGCTGGACCTCGAGCAGCTTGCCACGCGCTACCGAGAATTGGCGCGTGGGGTGCATCCGGACCGCTTCGCTGACGCTTCCGAGCGTGAGCAGCGCTTGGCGCTGGAGCAATCGGCCAGCCTCAACGAAGCCTATCAGACGCTCAAAAGCCCACCGAAGCGCGCGCGTTACCTGCTCGCGATGAACGGTGGCGAGTTGCCCCTGGAAGTGACCGTGCACGACCCGGACTTCCTGATGCAGCAGATGCAGTGGCGTGAAGAGCTCGAAGACCTGCAGGACGAAGCCGATGTGGCGGGTGTCGCGGTCTTCAAGCGTCGTCTGAAAGTTGCCCAGGATGAGCTCAACGAAAGCTTCGCAGCCTGTTGGGACGATGCAGCGCAACGTGAACAGGCCGAGCGCCTGATGCGGCGCATGCAGTTCCTCGACAAGCTCACCTACGAAGTGCGCCAGCTGGAAGAGCGCCTCGACGATTAACCCAGTGTGCTGCCCGTGATGCGCGCCTGATAGACAGATAAGACCTGATTACCATGGCTCTACTGCAAATCGCCGAACCCGGCCAAAGCCCTCAACCGCACCAGCGTCGCCTGGCGGTGGGGATTGACCTGGGTACCACCAATTCCCTGGTTGCTGCCTTGCGCAGCGGCCTGTCCGAGCCGCTGCCCGACGCTGACGGCCAGGTGATCCTGCCGTCCGCCGTGCGCTATCACGCTGACCGCACCGAAGTCGGTGAGTCGGCCAAGTTGGCGGCGTCTACCGATCCTTTGAACACCGTGCTGTCGGTCAAGCGCTTGATGGGTCGTGGCCTGTCCGACGTCAAGCAATTGGGCGACCAGCTGCCGTACCGCTTTGTCGGTGGTGAATCCCATATGCCGTTCATCGACACGGTCCAGGGCCCGAAAAGCCCGGTGGAAGTGTCGGCGGATATCCTCAAGGTGCTGCGCCAGCGCGCGGAAACCACGCTGGGTGGCGAACTGGTCGGTGCGGTGATCACCGTCCCGGCGTATTTCGATGATGCCCAGCGCCAGGCCACAAAGGACGCGGCGAAACTCGCCGGCCTGAACGTGTTGCGCCTGCTCAACGAGCCGACTGCTGCGGCCGTGGCCTATGGCCTGGACCAGCATGCCGAAGGCATGGTCGCTATTTACGACCTGGGTGGTGGCACTTTTGATATTTCGATCCTGCGCCTGACTGGCGGCGTGTTCGAAGTACTGGCTACCGGTGGCGATACAGCGCTGGGTGGCGATGACTTCGACCACGCCATCGCGGGTTGGATCATCAGCAGCGCCGGCTTGTCCGCTGACCTGGATCCGGGCGAGCAGCGTAACTTGCTGCAAACGGCCTGTGCCGCCAAGGAGGCGCTGACTGACGCTGCTTCTGTTGACGTTTCCTACGGCAGTTGGTGCGCCAAGCTGACTCGCGAAGCCTTTGATTCGCTGATCGAACCGATGATCGCCCGCAGCCTGAAAGCCTGCCGTCGTGCCGTGCGTGACTCCGGTATCGAGTTGGAAGACGTCGGTGCCGTGGTCATGGTCGGCGGTTCAACCCGTGTGCCAAGGGTTCGCGAAGCCGTGGCCGAAGCCTTTGGTCGCCAGCCGCTGACGGAAATCGACCCGGACCAGGTGGTCGCCATCGGCGCCGCCATCCAGGCCGATACCCTGGCCGGCAATAAGCGCGATGGCGGCGAACTGCTGCTGCTTGACGTGATCCCGCTGTCCCTGGGGCTGGAGACCATGGGCGGGCTGATGGAGAAGGTGATTCCGCGGAACACCACCATCCCCGTCGCTCGCGCCCAGGACTTCACGACCTATAAAGATGGTCAGACGGCGATGATGATTCATGTGCTGCAAGGCGAGCGCGAGCTGATCAGTGACTGCCGCTCCCTGGCGCGCTTTAAATTGCGCGGCATCCCGGCCATGGTCGCGGGTGCGGCGAAGATTCGCGTGACCTTCCAGGTCGACGCCGACGGCCTGCTCAGCGTCGCCGCGCGCGAGCTGGCGTCCGGCGTGGAGGCCAGCATCCAGGTCAAGCCGTCCTACGGCCTGACTGACGGTGAAATCGCCAAGATGCTCAAGGATTCGTTCCAATACGCCGGTGACGACAAGGTCGCGCGTGTACTGCGCGAGCAACAAGTGGATGCCCAGCGCCTGCTTGAAGCGGTGCAGGGCGCCCTTGATGCCGACGGCGAGCGTTTGCTGGATGCCGAAGAGCGCATGGTCATCGACCTGCAGATGCAGGAGCTGGCCGAACTGATGAAAGGCAACGATGGTTACGCCATCGAGCAGCAGACCAAGCGCTTGTCGCAGGTCACTGACGCCTTTGCTGCCCGCCGCATGGATCAGACGGTAAAAGCCGCACTGGCCGGGCGCAACCTGAATGAAATCGAGGAATAATTAATGCCGCAGGTCATTTTTCTGCCACACGCCGAGCATTGCCCGGACGGTATGGTTGTTGAGGCTGAGACCGGCAAGTCCATCCTCGAAGTTGCCCATGACAACCACATCGAGATCGAAAGTGCCTGTGGTGGTGTGTGCGCCTGCACCACCTGCCACTGCATCATTCGCGAAGGCTTCAGTAGCCTGGAAGAGGCCGATGAGCTGGAAGAGGATTTTCTTGATCGCGCCTGGGGCCTGGAAGCCACTTCTCGCCTAAGCTGTCAGGCAAAGGTCGGGACTGAAGACATCACCGTCGAAATTCCGAAATATTCGCTCAACCATGCGGCCGAAGCGCCGCACTGATTCAAGGAAGTGTCATGAGTCTTAAATGGGTTGATGTGCAAGAGATCGCTATCCTGTTGGCCGACGGCAACCCGGATACGGATCCCTATTCCCTGAATTTTGTTGCTTTGCGTGACATGGTCATGGCCTTGCCAGGCTTTGATGATGAGCGCGATCGCGGTGGCGAAAAGGTCCTGGAAGCTATCCAGACTGCCTGGAAAGAAGAGCAGGACTGACGCCTCCCTTACGCAGTTAGGCAATACCCAAGAACCCGCGTATAATTCGCGGGTTTAATTTTTCGTAAATTACCGTTTCTGGAGTTACACCATGGCTGTTCAACGTACTTTCTCCATCATCAAGCCTGACGCTGTTGCAAAAAACGTCATCGGCGAGATCACCACTCGTTTCGAAAAAGCCGGCCTGAAGGTTGTAGCTTCGAAACTCAAGCAACTGTCCAAGGCTGAAGCTGAAGGCTTCTACGCTGAGCACAGCGCTCGTGGCTTCTTCGGCGACCTGGTTGCCTTCATGATCTCCGGTCCTGTTGTTGTTCAGGTTCTGGAAGGCGAAAACGCCATCGCTCTGAACCGTGAGCTGATGGGCGCTACCAACCCTAAAGAAGCCGCTGCCGGCACCATTCGTGCTGACTTCGCTGACTCCATCGACGCCAACGCTGTTCACGGTTCGGACTCCGAAGCCGCTGCTGCTCGCGAAATCTCGTACTTCTTCGCAGCTACCGAAGTAACCACTCGCTAAGCATCGGCTTAAAGAGTGAGGGTGAATCCATGACGACATCGACTGTAAAAACCAACCTGCTGGGTCTGACTCAACAGGAAATGGAAAAATTCTTCGACTCAATCGGGGAGAAGCGTTTCCGTGCCGGTCAGGTAATGAAATGGATTCACCACTTTGGCGTCGACGATTTCGACGCCATGACGAACGTCAGCAAGGCCCTGCGCGACAAGCTCAAGGCTATTGCTGAAGTACGTGGCCCCGAAGTGGTCAGCGAGGACATCTCCAGCGACGGCACCCGTAAGTGGGTGGTGCGCGTAGCGTCCGGCAGCTGCGTGGAGACCGTGTACATTCCCCAGGGCAAGCGCGGTACCTTGTGCGTTTCGTCCCAGGCAGGCTGTGCCCTGGACTGCAGTTTCTGCTCCACCGGCAAGCAAGGCTTCAATAGCAACCTCACTGCCGCCGAAGTGATCGGCCAGGTGTGGATTGCCAACAAATCCTTTGGCAGCGTCCCGGCGACCGTCGACCGTGCCATCACCAACGTGGTGATGATGGGCATGGGTGAGCCGCTGCTGAACTTCGACAACGTCATCGCAGCCATGCACCTGATGATGGACGACCTGGGCTACGGCATCTCCAAGCGCCGTGTGACCCTGTCGACCTCCGGCGTGGTCCCGATGATCGATGAGCTGGCCAAGCACATCGACGTCTCCCTGGCGTTGTCGCTGCACGCACCCAATGACGCATTGCGTAACCAATTGGTGCCGATCAACAAGAAGTATCCGCTTAAGATGCTGCTCGAATCCTGCCAGCGTTATATGGCGACCTTGGGCGAAAAACGTGTGCTGACCATTGAGTACACCATGCTCAAGGATGTTAACGACAAGGTCGAACACGCGGTCGAGATGATTGAACTGCTCAAGAACACCCCGTGCAAGATCAACCTGATTCCGTTTAACCCGTTTCCACATTCTGGTTACGAGCGGCCAAGCAACAACGCCATTCGCCGTTTCCAGGATCAACTGCACCAGGCCGGCTACAACGTCACCGTGCGCACCACCCGTGGTGAAGACATCGACGCCGCCTGTGGTCAATTGGTCGGGCAGGTGATGGACCGCACCCGCCGCAGCGAGCGCTATATCGCCGTGCGTGAATTGAACGCCGCCGACGATCTGCCGCAAATTGCTGTGAATCGAATCTGAGAGAGGATCTCTATGCCCTTGCGCCTTGCGCTGCTTTTGCTTGTTACCGGCCTCGCCGCCGGTTGTGTTTCATCGGGCCATGACAGCCCTTTGCAAACCGGCAAGGGCCGTGACGAGGCGCGGGTTGCCTATGTGCAACTGGGGTTGGGTTACCTGCGCCAAGGCATGAGCGAGCAGGCCAAGGTGCCGTTGAAAAAAGCCCTTGAACTGGACAGCGACGATGCCGACGCCAACGCTGCGCTGGCCCTGGTGTTCCAGGCCCAGGCCGAGCCTGAACTGGCTGACCGGTATTTCAACAAAGCCCTGGCCGCACGGCCTGCCGATCCGAAATTGCTGAACAATTACGGCAGTTTCCTGTTCAAGCAAAAGCGTTTTGGCCAGGCCGCCCTTTATTTCCAGCAAGCCAGTACCGATACCCTCTATCCTGGGCGCGCGCGGGTGTTCGAGAACCTTGGGGTGACCTCGATGCACCTCGGCCAGCGCGACAGCGCACGCCAGCAGCTGGAAAAAGCCCTGCACTTGAACGGCCATCAGCCACGAGCGTTGCTCGAAATGGCTGAGTTGTCCTACGAAGACAGGCATTATGTGCCGGCACGTGACTATTACGAGCGTTTTAGCCTGCTCAGCGGGCAAAATGCACGTAGTCTATTGCTCGGCGTGCGCCTGGCGACGGTTCATGAAGAACACGACACGGCCGCACGTTTTGGCCAGCAACTCGAACGACTCTATCCCGGTACGCCGGAATATCAGCAATACCTGTCGGAGCAATGATGAAAGCGGCGCACCCGGAAGTTGTAGCAGCTAATCGCGTAAACCCAGGCGACACTTTGCGTCAGGCCCGCGAAAGCAATGGTTGGTCGCTGGCGGAAGTGGCCCTCAAGCTCAATTTGACCACCACCTCCCTGGGCAACCTTGAGGCCGGCGCATTCGACAAGCTGCCTGGGCATACCTTCGCCCGTGGTTATATCCGCGCCTACGCCAAGTTGCTGGGCATCGACCAGGCCGTGTTGGTCCAGGAATTCGACCAGTTCACCGGCACCGACTCCCAGGGCAGCAATGTGCATGGCCTGGGTCGCATCGAAGAGCCGGTGCGGGTTTCCCACACAATCCTGCGGATTGTCAGCCTGTTGTTGCTGATCGCCGTGATCGGCGGCGGTTTCGTCTGGTGGCAAGACCAGACGTCCCAGCGCAGTAAAGACCTGACCAGCAACGCCATGGAGCACGTCGAAGTCGAGAGCGCCGACGGCACCACCCAGATTCATCCGCTGGATGAGCCGGAAGACCAGGCCGTTGCCCAAGGCCAGGCTGCCCCCGAAACCCCGGCCACCGCTGAGCCGTCCGAACCGGAAAGTGCCCCGACCGCTGCCGTACCGGCCCCAGTGACACCGGCCACGCCAGCCCATACCCCCGCGGCTCCGGTTGCCCAGGCTCATACACCGGCTGCTCCGGTCCCGGCGCCAGCGACTACGGCGCCAACCGCTCCGGCAGCCCCTGCGATTTCACCACCCACCACCCCTGCGTTGATCGCCGGTGACGGGCGTGTACAAATTACCTTCGTCGCTGACTGCTGGACGCAAGTCACCGATGGCAACGGCAAAGTGCTGGTCAGTGGTCTCAAGCGTAAGGGCGATACGCTCGACCTGGGCGGCAAGCCTCCTTTGACGCTGCGTCTGGGCTTCGCCCGTGGCGCGCAAGTGGCCTACAACGGCCAGCCTGTAGACGTAGCGCCGTTCACCACTGGCGAGACCGCTCGCCTGAAGTTGGGACAATAGTCATGCACGGCGAATCTCCAATCAAACGTCGCGTATCGCGCAAGATCTGGGTCGGCTCGGTGCCGGTGGGTGGCGACGCCCCCATCGCGGTACAGAGCATGACCAACAGCGACACCAATGACGTTGCCGCTACCGTTGCCCAGATCAATCGCCTGGAAGCGGCCGGTGTAGACATCGTTCGGGTATCCGTCCCGGACATGGACGCTGCCGAGGCTTTCGGTCGCATCAAGCAGCTAGTCAAGGTGCCGCTGGTTGCCGACATTCACTTCGACTACAAGATCGCCTTGCGTGTGGCCGAGTTGGGTGTCGATTGCCTGCGCATCAACCCGGGCAACATCGGTCGTGAAGACCGTGTGCGCGCTGTGGTGGACGCTGCCCGTGATCGCGGGATCCCGATCCGCATCGGCGTCAACGCCGGTTCCCTGGAAAAAGACCTGCAAAAGAAGTACGGCGAGCCGACCCCGGCAGCGCTGGTCGAGTCTGCACTGCGTCATGTTGAACACCTCGAACGCCTGAACTTCCAGGACTTCAAGGTCAGCGTAAAGGCCTCCGACGTGTTCATGGCGGTGGAAGCCTACCGCCTGCTGGCCAAGGAAATCGTGCAGCCGCTGCACTTGGGCATCACCGAAGCCGGCGGTTTGCGCTCAGGCACAGTGAAATCTGCGGTGGGTCTCGGTATGCTGCTCGCCGAAGGGATTGGCGATACTATCCGCATCTCGTTGGCGGCAGACCCGGTAGAGGAAGTGAAAGTCGGCTACGACATTCTCAAATCCCTGCGTTTGCGTTCACGCGGCATCAACTTCATTGCCTGCCCGAGTTGCTCGCGGCAGAACTTCGACGTGGTGAAAACCATGAACGACCTGGAGTTGCGCCTCGAAGACCTGCTGGTGCCGCTGGATGTTGCAGTGATCGGTTGTGTGGTCAACGGCCCGGGTGAAGCCAAGGAAGCCCATGTGGGCTTGACCGGCGGTACACCGAACCTGATTTACATCGACGGTAAGCCGTCGCAGAAGTTAACGAATGACAATCTGGTGGATGAGCTGGAAAAGCTGATCCGCGAGAAAGCGGCCGAAAAGGTCGCGGCTGACGCAGCGCTGATCGCTCGCGGCTGATTGAACGAATTTAAGGATTTGATGTGAGCAAGTCTCTGCAAGCCATTCGTGGCATGAACGACATCCTGCCGGAGCAAACGCCGTTGTGGCGCTACCTCGAGGGTACTGTCGCGCGCCTGCTGGATAACTACGGTTACAAGCAGATCCGCATGCCGATCGTCGAGTTCACCGAGCTGTTCAAACGCTCCATCGGTGAAGTGACCGACATCGTCGAAAAAGAGATGTACACCTTTGAAGACCGTAACGGCGACTCCCTGACCTTGCGTCCGGAAGGTACTGCCGCGTGCGTGCGCGCCGTGCTTGAGCATGGCCTCACCGGTGCTGGCCAGCCGCAGAAACTGTGGTACATCGGCCCGATGTTCCGTCACGAACGTCCACAGAAAGGCCGTTATCGCCAGTTTCATCAGATCGGCCTGGAAGTATTCAACATCGACGGCCCGGACATCGACGCGGAGCTGATCGTGCTGACGTGGCGCCTATGGGGCCTGCTGGGCATCCGCGACGCGGTCAAGCTTGAGCTCAACAGCCTGGGCACCAGTGAATCCCGCGGCCGCTATAAAGTGGCCCTGGTCGAGTACCTGTCCGCCCACCTGGACAAGTTGGATGAAGACAGCCAGCGTCGTCTGAAGACCAACCCGTTGCGCGTCCTCGATACCAAGAACGCCGACACCCAGGCCGTGCTGGTCAATGCGCCGAAAATGGCCGATTACCTGGACGACGAATCCCGCATTCACTTCGAAGGCCTCAAGGCTCGTCTGGACGCGGCCGGCATTCCGTTCGTGATCAATACCAAGCTGGTGCGTGGCCTCGATTACTACAGCAAGACCGTGTTCGAGTGGGTCACCGACAAGCTCGGCGCCCAGGGCACCGTGTGTGCGGGTGGCCGTTACGACGGGCTGGTCGAGCAGATGGGCGGCAAGCCGACCACCGGCGTGGGCTTCGCCATGGGGATCGAGCGGCTGATCCTGCTGCTGGAAACCCTGGAGAAGGTTCCGGAAGAAATCTCCCGTCAGGTGGACGTGTACCTGTGTGCCTTTGGCGAGGCCGCCGAACTGGCCGCCCTGGCCCTGAGCGAAAAAGTACGTGACCAGTTGCCAAACCTGCGCCTTCAGGTCAATGCCGGCGCAGGCAGCTTCAAGAGCCAGTTCAAGAAGGCCGACAAGAGCGGTGCACTGTACGCACTGATCCTGGGCGATGACGAGCTGGCCCAGCAAGTGATAGGTTTCAAACCCCTGCGTGGCCAGGGCGAGCAACAGAACATTGCCTTTGATGCGCTCGCTGCGCACTTGGCCACCTGCGTCGTGCAGGGTTGAAGCTGTCGAACAGCCGAATTTAGCGATTAAGGAGTATTGGGGTGTCGAGTACTGATGATGAGCAGTTGGCCGAGTTCAAGGACTGGTGGCAGCGTAACGGCAAGCCCCTGGTTACTGGCGGTCTGCTGGCTTTAGTGGTGGTGTTCGGCTGGCAAGCCTGGACAAAGTATCAGGCCAACCAGTCCCAGGGCGCCTCGATCGTTTATCAGCAATTGCTGGAAACTACACTGACGCCGGACGGCAAGCCCGACCCCGCGCAGGTTGCAGACCTGGCCGGCAAGCTGAAGAACGAATTCGGCGGCAGCACCTACGCCCAATACGGCAGCCTGTTCGTCGCGAAAGTCGCGGTCGATACCGGCAAGCTGGATGACGCCGCCGCAGAACTCAAGGCCATCGCCGACAAGCCGACCAACCCGACCCTGGGTGAAATCGCGCGTCAGCGCCTGGCCCAGGTATTGGCGGCACAGAACAAGGCTGACGAAGCACTCAAACTGCTCGACGGCGATGCGGACAAGGCATTTGTAGCCACTCGCGAAGAGCTCAAGGGCGACCTGTTGGTCCAATTGGGTCGTACCGACGAAGCCAATGCTGCGTACAAGAAAGCCAAGGCGGCGCTGTCTGATGAGGCGGCAGTCGGTGGCTTACAAATCAAGCTGGACGACCTGGCCAAAGGGGATGCATGACGTGATCCGTTGGAAACATGCAGCATTGCTGGCTCTGGCCGTTCTGGCCGCGGGTTGCAGCAGCAACAGTAAAAAAGAACTGCCTCCGGCCGAGCTGACCAGCTTCAAGGAAGAAGTCGTCCTGCAAAAGCAATGGAGCCGCTCCATCGGTGACGGCCAGGGCGAGACCTACAATATGCTGGTGCCGGCAATCGACGGTGACAACATTGTGGCCGCTGACGTAACCGGCGTGGTGATCTCCATGGATCGCATGAACGGCGACGTGAAGTGGAAGAAAGACCTTGAATTGCCGGTGTCCGGCGCCGTAGGCGTGGGTTACGGCATGGTCATGCTCGGCACGCTCAAGGGCGAAGTCGTGGCGCTGGACTCCAGCACCGGTGAAGAGAAATGGCGCGCTCGCGTGACCAGTGAAGTCCTCGCACCGCCTGCCACCAACGGCGATATCGTCGTGGTGCAAACCCAGGATGACCGTGTGATCGGCCTGGACGCCAGCACCGGCGAACAGCGTTGGTTGTACGACAGCACCCCGGCGGTGCTGACCTTGCGCGGTACCAGTGGTCCGGTTGTGACCAACAATCTGGCCGTTGCAGGCCTGTCGACCGGTAAAGTAGTCGCCCTGGACACCAGGAACGGCGTGCCTGCCTGGGAAACCCGTGTGGCCATCCCCCAAGGTCGTTCCGAGCTGGATCGCGTAGTGGACATCGACGGTGGCTTGCTGCTGTCGGGCGAAACCCTCTACGTCGCCACTTACCAAGGCCGCGTTGCCGCGCTGGACCTGCAGAGCGGCCGTGTCAACTGGCAGCGCGATGCTTCCAGTTATGCGGGTGTCGCCCAAGGGTTTGGCAGCGTCTACGTAAGCCTGGCGTCCGGCACCGTTGAAAGTGTCGACGAGCGTTCCACCACTGCACTGTGGAGCAATGACTCCCTGGCCCGTCGTCAACTGTCGGCTCCGGAAGTGTTCTCCAGCTATGTAGCGGTCGGCGACTTCGAAGGCTACCTGCACCTGCTGAGCCAGGTGGATGGTCGTTTTGTAGGTCGTGAGCGTATCGACAGCGACGGCCTGCGTGCTCGTCCGCTGGTGGTGGGCAACATGCTTTATGTGTTTGGCAACAGCGGCAAGCTGGAAGCCCTGACCATCAAGTAAGAACTATGCTTGGGGGTAACCCCTCAAGCAGCTTCACCTGTAGGAGCGAGCTTGCTCGCGAAAATCGTTAACGATAACGCGTGCTGTCTGAATAAACGCGGTGCCATTGCGTTTTTCGCGAGCAAGCTCGCTCCTACAGTCGAGCACCAGCCGCTGCCTTGCAGCGGCTTTTGTATTTTCTGAAATAACGAAGTGGAGAGCCGCATGGTTCCCGTAATCGCCCTGGTGGGCCGACCTAACGTCGGCAAGTCCACCTTGTTCAACCGCCTGACCAGGACTCGTGACGCCATTGTCGGCGACTTGTCCGGTCTGACCCGTGATCGCCAATACGGTGAGGCAAAGTGGCAAGGGCGCTCCTACATTATTGTCGACACCGGTGGTATCTCCGGTGATGAGCATGGCATGGACGAAAAGATGGCCGAGCAGTCCCTGCTGGCCATTGAAGAAGCCGATGTCGTGTTGTTCCTGGTGGACGCCCGCGCGGGCTACACCGCTGCCGACCAGATGATTGGCGAGCACCTGCGCAAGCGCAACAAGCGTTCCTATCTGGTCGCCAACAAGATCGACAACATCGATCCTGAGGCGGCCCGTGCCGAATTCAGCCCGATGGGGCTTGGCGACGCGATCCCGGTCGCCGGTGCCCACGGTCGCGGCATCACCCAGATGCTGGAAGTCGCCCTGCGCGACTTCCCTAAGGATGACGCCGAGGAAGAAGAAGGCGAAGAAGAGATCGTTGCCGAAGGCGAGGAAGCCAAGCGCATTCCTGGCCCAAGCGAAAAAGACGGTATCAAGATTGCGATCATCGGTCGCCCGAACGTGGGCAAGTCGACCCTGGTCAACCGCATGCTCGGTGAAGACCGGGTAATCGTCTACGACCAGCCCGGCACCACCCGCGACAGCATCTATATCCCGTTCGAGCGTAACGACGAGAAGTACACGCTGATCGACACCGCCGGTGTGCGCAAACGCGGCAAGATCCACGAGGAAGTTGAAAAGTTCTCCGTGGTGAAAACCCTGCAGGCGATCAAAGACGCCAACGTGGTGATCTTCGTGATGGACGCCCGCGAAGGCGTGGTGGACCACGACCTCAACCTGCTGGGTTTTGCCCTCGAAGCCGGTCGTGCCCTGGTCATCGCGATCAACAAGTGGGACGGCATGACGCCGAGCGAGCGCGATTTCGTCAAGATCGAGCTGCAGCGCCGCCTGTTCTTCGTCGAGTTCGCCGATATCCACTTTATCTCGGCCCTGCACGGCACGGGTGTGGGTAACCTCTACGCTTCCGTACAGAACTCGTTCAAGTCCGCCGTTACCCGTTGGCCGACCAACCGTCTGACCCAGATCCTCGAAGACGCCGTTGGCGAGCACGCACCGCCGATGGTCAACAACCGCCGGATCAAACTGCGTTACGCCCACTTGGGTGGTGCCAACCCGCCGATTATCGTGATCCACGGTAACCAGATCGAGAAGGTGCCCAAGTCCTACGTGCGTTACCTGGAAAACACCTACCGCCGTGTCCTGAAACTGGTCGGTACGCCGATCCGTATCGAGTTCAAGGGTGGCGAGAACCCGTACGAAGGCAACAAGAACACATTGACTGACCGGCAGGTGAACAAGAAGCGTCGTTTGATGACTCACCACAAGAAGGCTGACAAGAAGCGCAGGGATAAAAAGTAGCAGCTGCAAGTTGTAAGCTACAAGCTGCAAGCTAAAGCGGGTTTGCTTGCGGCTTGAAGCTTACAGCTTGTAGCTCAAACCGCCAGGCACAAAAAAGGGCTCTGAATGAGCCCTTTTTTGTGCCTGGCGGTTTGCCCCTTGACCTGCTTGCAGCTTGCAGCTTAAAACTTGCAGCTCACCCGAAGGGGGCTCCCATGATCACCAGCAAGCTGCCAAATGTCGGCACGACTATTTTCACTACCATGTCGCAACTCGCTGCCGAAACCGGCGCGCTCAACCTGTCCCAGGGGGTTCCCGACTTCAATGGGCCTCAGGCTTTGCTCGATGCCGTGGGCAAACATGTCGCCAGCGGGCACAACCAATATTCACCGATGACCGGCCTGCCGGCCTTGCGCCAGCAAGTGGCGGCCAAGATCGCCCGCAGCTATGGCGCCACGGTGAATGCCGACAGTGAAGTGACCATCACCCCTGGCGCCACCGCCGCGATCTTCTGCGCGATCCAGGCGGTGATTCGCACTGGCGATGAGGTCATTGTGTTCGACCCCTGCTACGACAGCTATGAGCCCTCAGTCGAACTGGCCGGTGGCCGCTGCGTGCATGTGCAACTGAGCCTGCAAGGCTTTGCATTGGACTTCGAGAGGATCAAGGCCGCGCTGTCGCCACGTACGCGCATGATCATCCTCAATACTCCGCACAACCCAACCGGCGCGCTGATCAGCCGCGCCGAGCTGGACCAGTTGGCCGAACTGATCCGCGACCGCGATATCTACCTGGTCAGCGACGAGGTCTACGAACACCTGGTATTCGACGGCGTGCCCCACATCAGCGTGCTGGCCCATGAAGAGCTGTACCCGCGAGCGTTCGTGGTCAGTTCCTTCGGCAAGACCTACCACGTCACCGGCTGGAAAACCGGCTACGTGGTCGCGCCACCGGCCCTGACGGCCGAACTGCGCAAGGTGCATCAATACGTCAATTTCTGTGGCGTGACCCCGTTGCAGTTCGCGTTGGCCGATTTCATGGCCGAACACCCGGAGCACGTCGATGAACTGCCGGGGTTCTACCAGGCCAAGCGCGACCTGTTCTGCGACCTGCTGGCACCGTCGCGTTTCAGCTTTAGCCGGGTGGCCGGTACCTACTTCCAGTTGGTCGATTACTCACAAATACGCCCGGACCTGGATGACGTCGCCATGTCCCTGTGGATGACCCGCGAGCATGGCGTGGCGACCATCCCGGTCTCGGTGTTCTACCAGAGCCCACCGCAAGGCCAGCGCCTGGTGCGCCTGTGTTTTGCCAAGCGCGAGGAGACGCTGCGACAAGCGGCTGAAAAACTATGCGTGATCTGACGGCATTGCCTGACTTGAATATCGCCCTGGTCCAGACCACCCTGGCCTGGCACGACCGCCAGGCCAACCTCGAGCATTTCGAGGGGCTGCTGGAGCAGGCCCGCGGCGCCGACCTGATCGTGCTGCCGGAAATGTTCACCACCGGTTTCTCCATGGCGTCGCAAACCCTCGCTGAGCCGGAAAACGGCCCGACCCATCAGTGGCTCCAGGCCCAGGCTGCGAAGTACAACGCCGTGATCACCGGCAGCGTGATCATCCAGGCCGCTGATGGCAGCCACCGCAACCGCCTGTTGTGGGCGCGGCCGGATGGCGAGGTGTTGCACTACGACAAGCGTCATCTGTTTCGTATGGCCGGTGAACACAATCACTACACCCCCGGCGAGCGCCAGGTGCAGTTCGAATTAAAAGGCTGGCGTGTTCGGCCGCTGATTTGCTACGACCTGCGCTTCCCGGTGTGGAGTCGGGATGCCCAGGACACTGACTTGCTGCTGTACACCGCCAATTGGCCGGGGGCGCGGCGCCAGCATTGGAACCGCTTGTTGCCGGCGCGGGCTATCGAGAACCTGTGCTACGTAGCGGCGGTGAATCGAGTGGGCACCGACGGCAAGGGCTTTGCCTACACCGGTGATAGCCAGGTGCTGGATTTCCAGGGTGAGAGCCTGCTGAGTGCGGGGGAGGCGAACGGGGTGTTCCAGGTGTGCCTGGACGCGGCTGAACTGGCGGCGTACCGCACCAGGTTTCCGGCGAACCTGGATGCCGATAGCTTTCAGTTTGTCTGACAGGCCGTTATCGGGGGCAACCCAAATCTGAAACTCAATAAAAAAGGCCCCTGGGTTCTCACCCAGGGGCCTTCTGTATGACGGCGAAGGTTACGCCGCTTTCGCTTCCTGCTGGCTCAACGAGCGGTTCAGCGCACTGAACAGTGCCTTGAAGCTCGCCGTGGTGATGTTTTCATCAATACCCACGCCATGCACCGGGCGTTCACCGTTCACACGCAGCTCGATATAGGCCGCGGCCTTGGCGTTGGTGCCCGCGCCGATGGCATGTTCGTTGTAGTCCATGATCTCCACCCCAATCGGCAGGCCGGCTACCAGGGCTTCCAGTGCGCCGTTGCCTTTGCCTTTCCAGTGCAGGTTGGTTTCGCCCTGGCCCTTGCCCGAGACTTCCACTTCGACAAAGCTGTTGCCGTTTTCTTCCTGCAGGCGATGGCTGACCAGCGCGTACGGAGTGTTGGCTTGCAGGTATTCACGCTGCAGCAACGCGTAGATCTGCGGTGCGGTCATCTCCAGGCCCACACGGTCGGTTTCGGCCTGGACCACCTGGCTGAATTCGATCTGCATGCGGCGCGGCAAGCTGATGTCGTATTCCTGCTCCAGCAGGTAGGCGATGCCGCCTTTGCCCGACTGGCTGTTCACCCGAATCACCGCCTCGTAGCTGCGACCGATATCGGCCGGATCGATCGGCAAGTACGGCACTTCCCACAGCGCATCCTCTTTCTGCTGGGAGAAGCCTTTGCGGATCGCGTCCTGGTGAGAACCGGAGAAGGCGGTGTGCACCAGATCGCCGACGTACGGATGACGTGGGTGTACCTGGATCTGGTTGCACTCCTCGACGACTTTACGCACGCCGTCGATGTCGGAGAAGTCCAGCTGCGGGTCGAGGCCCTGGGTGTACATGTTCAAGGCCACGGTGACGAGGTCGACGTTACCGGTACGCTCGCCGTTACCGAACAGGCAACCCTCGACACGGTCCGCGCCGGCCATCAGGCCCAGCTCGGTGGCGGCTACGCCGGTGCCGCGGTCGTTGTGGGTGTGCAGGCTGATGATCACGCTGTCGCGACGGTTGATATGGCGACCGAACCACTCGATCTGGTCGGCATAGATGTTCGGCGTCGCGCACTCGACGGTGGCTGGCAGGTTGAGGATCATCTTGTGCTCAGGCGTCGGGTTCCAGACCTCGATCACGGCATCGCAGACTTCCTTGGCGAACTCCAGTTCGGTAGCGCTGAAAGTCTCCGGCGAGTACTCGAAGGTCCACTGGGTTTCCGGCTGCTGGGCGGCGTACTTGACGAACAGCTTGGCCGCGTTGACCGCGATGGCCTTGATGCCGTCCTTGTCCTGGTTGAACACGATGCGGCGGAACGACGGCGATGTGGCGTTGTACAGGTGCACGATGGCCTTTTTGGCGCCGCGCAGGGATTCGAAGGTGCGTGCGATCAAGTCTTCACGGCCCTGGGTCAGCACCTGGATGGTGGTGTCCTCGGGGATGTGGTTGTCTTCGATCAGGGTACGCACGAAGTCGAAGTCGGTTTGCGATGCGGCAGGGAACGACGCCTCGATTTCCTTCACGCCGACCGCGACCAGGGTCTTCCAGAAGCGCAGCTTTTTCACCGCGTCCATCGGCTCGATCAGCGACTGGTTGCCATCACGCAGGTCGGAACTGCACCAGATCGGCGCGGTGGTGATGGTTTTGGAAGGCCAGGTGCGGTCCGGGATATCGATGGTCGGAAACGCGCGGTACTTCGAAGACGGGTCTTTGAGCATGCTCATCGGGAAATCCTTTGTTGTAGGGGCCGAGAAAAGGCGGCCTGCCGTAGAACTGTTTTTAGGGATAAAACGTAAAGACGAGGCAGATCGATTCAGCCTGGCAGTCGTGCGCTGACGAGGCACAGGCTGCGGTGCTGGCGAAGCTGGATGAGGGTGTGAGAGGTTTTCATGGATTTAACCCTACCTGCGGGGGATAGGAGATGGCAAGCGCTCAAGAAAAATTGATAGAAAATCTACGGTTTCGCATTTTTGTAGTTTTTTATTGTTTATTTTGTGGTTTTTTTTGGTTTTTATTTTGCTCATCTTCGTGGGTGCGCAATGGGTGGTTGCCGTACGGCGACGTTAGCGCCGGTACGGCATCCTGGGTTGCCTGCTACGGTAGTCGTAGATCATCAACGTTTTGCTTGAATTCAATATCCGGTTGTAAATCGGCGAAACTTGGGGAGGTAGTGTCTTTCGCGGCTCGGGGGATCGCCAAGCTTTTTGCGCCCTGGGGAGCCTCGATAATCGAGATTCCGACCCCTTTGTTCAACTCGGCAACCCCTGGAACACCGGCGGCCGTATTCATGTGCGCGTTGCCAACCAACGCCACCCATTTCTCCCCCGGTGGTGTCTTCCCAATGATTTTTGTCGCGTAGTAATTGAAGTCTGACAAGCGCTCTTGGACGTAGCCTTGGTTACCAGCCCTGGCCGCGAAGTTATCGCTATGGGCTGTGAGGTAAGGATGCTCGAGCCCTATGACCTTAATGCCGTGTTTGTCGGCTTCCTGAATGAGGTCATACGGGGTCGGACTGTTTGGTGCATAGGTTGAGTAATCGTAAGGGCGGGGATAGGCATATCTCGCATCCTGAGGTTGATAGGCGCCGGCGCCGAACACTGGAGAGCCCTCGAAGTACGGGGCATTTTCGAGATAAATCGTTGTGACTCCGTTTGCTTTTAAGTTCGCCATGTTTTCAATGATGAACTTGTAGCCCCCTGGCTCGTCGTGAAGTTCGCCTATGACCAGGCCATTTACATCGGCTGGCGCCAAGGTCGATTTAATCAGCTGGGCCGACGTCGCATTGTCAGGGATGGCTGGAATGGCAGGCCGTGCCGGCAGTTGCCCCGCACTCATGCGGGCAAAGAAGTCCTGCACGTCACGCCTGAACCAACGCCTCAGTTGCCCGGTGGTGGCCGCGTTCCCGTCGAAGTCTCTGGCCGCTTTGCCACTGAGCACGCGATCCATATATTCGTCGCCCGGTGGTGAAGTTCGTCCTCTGTGCCTCTTGGCGCCGGGCAACTCACTCAGGCGCCATTCCCCTGTCCCGGTTGATTCCATGAACGCCACATTCTTGTAGATGCTGGGGGCATCCGACGGCACTTTGGGATCGATAATACTGACCCGCCCATGCCTGGCGTTGAACACAGAATAAATCTGGTAGGGGCGGTTGATTCCGGTGCTGTCGGTATAGCGGATGTAACAGTTTTCTCCCACTTGATAAATGCCATTGGCGTCTGGTCTGACGCCTCTAAGCGTGTCTTCAGGGACGGAATAGGCGCTCAGGTCTCGCGGTGGCGTAACGGATTGCGCGACGGGGCTGGGGATTGCCTGGGACGCCCTGATGCCCGCGCTGGTCGAAGGGACGGCAGGCGGGACAGGCGCGCCGGGCGGGGGCGTTCCCTGGGTGAGCAGCGACCTTGCGACGGGAGCGGCGGGGACGGGCGTTCCCGCCGCGCGAAACACCGGACGCAAAGGCGTGCTCGGCACATGGGGCAGGCCTGATGCAAGCGCGGTGAAGTCGGCGAAAAGGTTGACCCGGCCGCCGCGTGTGAGCAGTCCACCTGGCAAGTGCCGGGCATTGCCCTGGATGGTTTTCAGTGCCGCTCGGCCGAGCCGACTGCCCACCTTTACCCCGGTAGAAATGCCCTTGCCGATGACTGGTATGAAGTCCAGAAACAGGCTGCCCACCTCCACGCCAAACATGATCTTGTTACGCGTCGATTCGGCGTTCACTTCTGCGCTGCTGGTTGACTGGAAGTCGGCTTTATCGATTAGCAAGCGCGTCTGTTGAGTGAACAATTCATCGTGGATGTCTGTTTCCATCGGCTTTAGGGTTATGGAACCAGCGAGGCTTTTTCTTCCTTTGTCAAGAACCTCGGCGGCTGCAAGAAGGTCGGTGCCCCCACTGGTGACGACTCGGCGCGCAGCGTCCACGGATTGCTGAAAATCGTCCTTTTCCGTTGGCGATTTTCTGCTCTGGGTATAGGCCTGCCATTCTTTCTTCTCCAGCAGCGTCGTCAATGCGTCCAGGTTGGGCAGTTCCCTGAACGCCAGTCCGTCGGGGGCTCCGGGGCTGTAGAGCACCACAGAAGCGTCGGTTTGATTGCCGATGACCATCACGCCGCGAACCGGTAGGCCCAGCTGGAGCAGGGTGTTGGCAACAATCGTTTGTCCATCCACCTTCGCACGCTGGGCCGGATCCGGATGATCCAGAACCGCGTTGATCCACTGTAGGCCCCGCTTCAAGGTCTTGTCGGTGCTGGCATCGGCTTGGAACCCACCGGGGTTGAGTTGTGCCAGGAAGGCTTCTTTCACCATCAAGTCGGCATTGCTGGCTTTCCACGCCTTGTGTAAATCAGCAGCCGGCCCCGATGCGGCATCCGGCGCCATGCGCGTCTCCAGCAGCTTGGTGTATTCGCCACCCACATCTGCGGTGTAGACCAGGTGCTTGAGTTGTTGTGTATCGAGGGTGATCGGCCGCCTCTGATCATCTGGAACCGGTGAGCCCTTGGTGTCTTGCAGCGCCAGGGTCATGGTGGTTTCGGTGTGCTTGTGGCTTTCGCCCATTTCCCAGTGGCTTGGGTTTTTCAGGGCCAGGTCGGACAGTGACAGATAGGTGATGGTAGTGGAGGGGGGTTGTGGAATGCCGGAGCGACCGAGGTGGAAACGCGTCTTGGTGACTACTTTAACCATCAGTTGATCGGCGTCCACATTGGCCTGGGGGTAAGCCTGTTTCAGCGCCTCATTCATTTGCGACGTGGCAAAGCTGGATAAGGACGGAATGTTTTCCAGCAGGGGGGCGAGTTGTTCAGCGCTCTTTGTCGCTTTCCCTTCCAAGTGGCTGTAGAGCAATTCTTGAGCGGGGCTGAGGTTTTTCAACCAGCCCGGCTGGCCTTTCTCGGCCAATTTCTCGTTACGCGCAAGCATGGCGTTGCTGCCGTCGACTTGTGCCGACCAGTCAGCGGCATCATCCAGGGCCGTCATGAGCGTCGGCCCCAGCGTTGATGTGGGGCTTGATGGCCGCTGCGGGGTGAATGTCCTGGCCATCAACGCATCGACTTCCGCGCCCTGGCGCTGGAGCAGCAAATTTATCCCCTCTGCCTGCACATCCCCGGCCAGGGGGGCCACGCCTAGCATCAAGTCATCCCCCGTAGGCGGCGACGCGCGGTTTTGCAGCGAAAGCGGCAGGCTTTGCCTCAACAGCTCGGCGGCCGGCCCGCCGCTGTCGAGCCGTTGCGCCAATGCTTCGCGTAACAGTGCCGGGGTTGCGAATTCCTCGAAACCTTCGCTGGGGGTATAGAGCACCACGGGGCCATTCTGGTCGTTGAGCTTAATCTCCCGACCGGTGGCAGGCCAGGTCGGGGTGGACGCTGAAGAGCCATCCTTGCTGGTGATCATGAACGCACCGGCGAAGGCTGCACCCTGTACTGTGCCGTCATCAATGGTGATGGGGTACACACCGGGCCTTGATCCGTCAGGCAGTTTACTTTCCCGTTCCTCTAGAGACGGGTAGCGCAGCGCGTTGTCGATCAACTCTTTACTGGCCGGGCTCAGCGTGCCGTCCATCTTGCGGATGGCTGCCAGGGTCGACAGTTGATGTTTGTGGACCCATAGCAGTTGGTCCTGTGGCGAGGGCGAGTTCGCTGAGAGCTGGGGCGTAGTCCAGTATTCCCGAAGCGTCTGAGCGTACTCGGTGGCAATGCTCCTGGCGATGGTGTGCAGCGAGCCGGTGGGCTGGAGGACATTGACTGCCTCATCGGGCGCTGGCCGGGTCACAAATTCGGTCCTGACCCCCGGTGTCTCGAATAGCTGTTTGCTCGGGTTGGCATAGATTTCCCGAATCGCACGGCTCAAGGCAGTCATTATCGGCTCGGAGGATTTCAACTGTTCTACGCCGTTGTTTGACGTATAGCTATTGAACGAAACCTTGTCCGGGTCGAGGGGATTCAGTTGAGGAAACGCCTGTGCCAGCCGTGTCTGCAAAAAGTTTTTGAAATCAGGACGCTGGCGTTGCTGTGAGGCCATCTCGTCCATGAGGCTGGAGTACTGTTCATTCAGTAGCTGCAGATCGCCGATCTTGAAGTGATTCGAGAGAGGGCTGCGGATGGCAGTGGCGGGGTTTATGCCCGATGAGTAAGGGGCGGAGAGGCTGGCGAGTCCCCGTACGGACGAACGAGACCTGGCGGGGGCGGGTTGTGGGCCTGGGCTGTCGTTCTGGGCTGTTGGCGTAGATGATGCAGGGCGAGAAGGGGGAATAACGGTTTGGGGTTGCGCGGGCCTGAAGTCAGAGATATGCATTAAGGAAACTCCACAAGACTTGCTTTATGTGTCCTTGTGAGCGAATTGTCCTCCCTGGGATTCGATGTGTGGGTGGCAAGTCAAGCGATGACGGTTCCTTCGAAAATAGGCGGGAATGGCGACGCACTGTGTCGAAATCGGCGCCATGGTTGTTGAAAGAGGGCGGTCGTCAGTGACCGGTCTATACGTGGGGTTTGAACGTCCAGACCGGGCTGAATGCGCTGCCGCGTATCAGGGCTGGAAGGCGCCGATAAATATCGCAGGATCGACCCGTGCGTCATTGAGGCTGATATTCCAATGCATATGCGGCCCGGTCGCACGGCCCGTCGAGCCGACCTTGCCCACCACCGTACCGCGCACCAGTTGATCGCCGACTTTTACATCGATCTTCGACATATGGCAGAACATGCTGATAAAGCCTTGGCCGTGGTCGACAAACACGGTATTGCCATTGAAGAAGTAGTTGCCGGTCAGAATCACCTTACCGTTCGCCGGCGTCTTGATCGGTGTACCGGCCGGCACGGCAAAGTCCAGGCCCGAATGAGGATTGCGCTCTTCATCGTTGAAGAAACGGCGTACGCCAAACTTGCTCGACAGCGGCCCGTTCACCGGTTTGTCCAGCACCAGGTTGCTCGGCAGGTTCGGGCTGAAACTGCGATAGGCCTTGAGCTGCACGGCCAACTCGCCCTCGATGCGCTTGAGCTGCGCCGGGTCGGGGTTGACCTGGCTTTTGTTCTTCAGGGTGATGCGCTGTTCCGGGTATTTCTTGTAGCCGACGATAAACGGCAGGCTGCGCCCGCCGCTGCTGATGCGCTCGTTGCCCGGCTTGACCGTCAGCGGGATGCCGACAATCGCCAGCCAGTTGTCCTGCTCCTTCACCACCAGCACGGGTTTGCCCTGGTACGTGGCTTTCGGCGCGGTAGCCGAAGGGCCCAGTTCAACCACCGCAACGCCGCCGGGCACCGGCTTGTTCAAGGTACGGCTGATATAGCTGTCGGCATGAGCGTTAACGGCGAGGCATAGCAGCAGCAACACACTAAAGAAACGTGGCATCAATCAATCCAATAACGAAAGGGTGACGGGGGTCAGGTGGTTATCTTCCACCCGCACCTGCAATTGGCCTTCACCGAGGCGCGCGGTGAGGCGCTGGCCGGTGTGGGTCTGTGCGGCGTTGCGGATGGCCTGGCCACGCTCGTCGAGCAAAATGCTGTAGCCACGGCCCAAGGTTGCCAGCGGGCTGACTACGTGCAACGTCTGCACCTGGCTTTGCAGTTGCAGGCGACGCGCCTTGAGGCCTTCGCGCATGGCGCGGGGCAGGCGTTCGGCAAGGCTGTCCAGGCGCTGGCGCAGCAGGGCCAACTGGCGCCCCGGATGCTGGCCGGCGAGACGGGTTTCCAGGCGGATCAGGCGTTCGCGGCGGGTATTGAGGCTGCGCTCGAAGGCGCGGCGCAGGCGCATATCCAGGTCATCCAGGCGCTGGGCCTGCTGGCGCAGACGTTCGCCGGGGTGCCGCAGGCGCCGGGCCATGCCTTCCAGGCGCAGGCGGTCGTGGGTCAGGCGATTGCGCATCAGCATCACCAAGCGGCGGTGCAGGCTTTCGACCTGGCGCACCAGGTTGCCGGCGTCGGGGGCCAGCAACTCAGCGGCCGCCGAAGGTGTGGGCGCGCGTACGTCGGCAACGAAATCGCTGATGGACACATCGGTTTCATGGCCGACGGCACTGACGATTGGCGTCACGCAAGCATCCACTGCCCGCGCCACGGCTTCTTCGTTGAAGCACCAGAGGTCTTCCAGCGAACCGCCGCCACGGGCCAGGATCAGCGCGTCAAAGCCACGGGCATCCGCCAGCTTCAGCGCGCGCACAATCTGCGGGATCGCTTCGCGGCCTTGTACGGCGGTGGGGATCAACGTCAATTGCACCTGGGGCGCGCGACGACGGAACACGCTGATGATGTCGCGGATCACCGCACCGGTGGGCGAACTGATAATGCCGATGCGGCGCGGGTGCGCGGGCAGCGGCACCTTGCGTTCGGCACTGAACAGGCCCTCGGCGCTGAGTTTTTCCTTCAGGGCATCGAAGGCCAGGCGCAGCGCGCCATCCCCGGCGGGTTCGACGGTATCGAGGATCAACTGGTAGTCGCCACGGCCCTCGAACAGCGAGACCTTGCCGCGTACCTTCACCGCCAGGCCATCCTTCAACGCCTGGCGGACCCGCGCGGCGTTATTGCGAAACAGCGCACAACGCACCTGGGCGCCACTGTCCTTGAGGGTGAAGTACACATGGCCGGAGGCCGGGCGGGCGAGGTTGGAGATCTCGCCTTCGACCCAGATATTGGTGAACACGTCTTCCAGCAACACCCGCGCGCGGCCGTTGAGCTGGCTGACAGTCAGGACTTCGCGGTCCAGGCCCAAGCGGGCAAAGGGATCTTTAATCATGGGCGGCAGTTTATAGGCATTCGTGCAGGGTTTGACAGAACTGCTCCACCAACGCGCTCGGTGACTGCTGGCAGGCCAGGGCGACGGTGTTCAGGCAGTCCGGGTCGGCCAGGGGCAAAAAGTGCACGTTGGCGGGGGCAATGTCCTGCATGGACTTTGGCAGCAAGGCTATACCGAAACCGGCCTGGATCAACTGCAACTGGGTGGTTTTGCGTGACATCACTCGCGCGGCCTTGGGGAAAAATCCCGCACGCATGCACAGTTCGGCCGACAGATAACTCAGGCCGCCACGCTGGGGATGGGGGATCGAGATAAACGCCTGGTCTTTCAGTTGCTCCAGTTCGATGGGCGCCTGGCTGCGTGCCAGCGCATGACTCGCAGGCACGGCCAGCAGCAGGGGTTCGCTGTATAAAGGCATGACCCGTACACCTTCGCGCTGGCGCAGCACGGGTAAACGCAGCACCCCGACTTCCAGGCGACCGTCGGCGATTTCTTCCAGCTGCGCTTCGGAGGACAGTTTGCCGATATCCATCGACACCCCAGGGCAGCGCTCCAGCCAGGTGCCGATGCCTTGCAGTAAAGGCCCGCTCATCGGCACGGTGCTCGAATGGCTGAGGCGCAGTGTGCCCAATTCGCCGTTGCCCACTTGGGTCGCCATCTGGCTGGCCTTGAGCAATTCGCCCAGCAGGTTGCGCGCCCGTGGATAGAAGGCTTCACCGGCGGCAGTCAGCCGCGGCTGGCGCGCGGTGCGTTCGAACAGCGGGGTTCGCAGTTGGTTTTCCAGCTCCTTGATCTGCCGGCTCAGGGCCGATTGCGCCACGAACAAACGTTCGGCGGCGGCACTGAAGCTGCCGCTGTCGGCGATTTCGACGAAGTAACGCAGTTGGCGGGTGGAGATCACACGTCATGCCTTTTCGAGATAGGTGGAGGGCCTTGAAGATATTAGTCGCATCCCTTACCGATGGCTAAAGTGATGGTCATCTCCAATAAGGAATTACCCATGAGCCCGGTTGAGCTGATGAGTCAGTGGTCGTTTGGTGGTATGGATTGGCTGGTGATCGGCCTGGGCGTGGTGGTGGCCTATATCGTGTTCGGCATCGCCGGTTTTGGCACGGCGCTGGTGGCGGGGCCGATCCTGATTGTGTTTATGCCGCTGTCGAAGATCATCCCGCTGCTGGTGCTGCTGGATTTCGTCGCGGCCTTCGGCGGCCTGCTGCAAACGCGCCGGGACGTGAACAAGCCGGAGCTGCTGCGATTGCTGCCGTGCATGGCGATTGGCTGCACCCTGGGCGTGGTGTTTCTGCTCAACCTGCATTCGGACCTGTTGCTGCTGCTGATGGGGCTGTTTATCAGCGCCTATGCGATCTACAGCCTGGCGGTGAAAACCCGGCCAACGCAGCTGGCCGCTGGCTGGTCGATCCCCATGGGCACCGTAGGTGGGTTGTTCGGTGCGTTGTTCGGCAGTGGTGGCTTTTTATATGCAATCTACCTCAACAGCCGCTTGCCCAAGGACGCGGCGCGCGCCACCCAAAGCGCGCTGATCAGTTGCAGCACGGTGGTGCGCCTGAGCCTGTTCCTGATCGCCGGGGTGTATGCTGACTGGCCGCTGTTGATGTTGGCGCTGTGCCTGCTGCCGGCGATGGCCCTGGGGCTGTGGTGTGGGCGCAGGCTGACCATGCGCATGTCCCGTGAGGCCTTCGTCCGGCTGGTGACGTGGTTGGTGCTGGCCAGTGGCATTGCGTTGATTGGGCGGTACTTGAGCACTTGACCTGATTTCTTCAGGGATTAAGCTGCCGTCCTCCCGGGCCTCATCGCGGGCTTGTCCGCGATGAGGCCAGAAGCCACGCCGCAGGTCTCCCATGAATTCCCAAAGCATCCTTGTCCCGAAAATCTCCACCTTGCCCGTCCACGAACCCCGCGCCCGGGCGATCGTGCGGTGGCTGGTGCGCAAGAACATCATCAAGGAAGAACTGACCACCTGTGGCCGCACCGGCAACCGCATGGCCTATGCCCTGGCCGACGGCGCCCGCGCCGTGGTGCTGCACCCCGAGGCGCTGCCGTTCAACGAGCCGGTCAACGGCCTGGAGATCATCTACAAGCGCTGCATCTATACCCCGGCCAAGGGCTTTCTCGAAGAAGCCGGCTGCCCGGAATGCCTCAAGGAAGTCGGCGAGGCGCTGTTCGAAAGCCTGGAAGACTGGATGCCCGGCCACACCGACAACTTCACCTGCCCGCTGTGTGGGCATGAAGATGACATCAACGGTTTTCTGTTCCTGCAGGCGTGCGGGTTTTCCAACCTGGGGTTCATCTTCAACAACTGGGCGGAGGCGGGGTTCAAGCAGAGCTTTATCGACGAATTCGCCGATTGGCTGGACCAGAAGATCAGCTGGGTCAAAGTCGAGCTGTAGTCCTTCTATCACTATTCCCAAATATGTCAGAGTTTTACATTGAGACCTGGGGGGTGTCTGAGTATAATGGCGCGCTTCCATTTTCCCGCTCG
This sequence comes from Pseudomonas sp. Yb2C2, assembly GCF_052112325.1. Lineage (NCBI taxonomy): Bacteria > Pseudomonadati > Pseudomonadota > Gammaproteobacteria > Pseudomonadales > Pseudomonadaceae > Pseudomonas > Pseudomonas sp. Yb2C2. The sequence goes on from NZ_JAVAJK010000007.1 coordinate 38,011, forward strand.
GGAGCCCCCGCGATGCTGCGTATCAGCCAAGAAGCTCTGACATTCGACGACATTCTCCTAGTGCCCGGTTATTCCGAGGTGCTTCCTAACGAAGTCAGTCTCAAGACCCGCCTAACCCGTGGCATCGAGCTGAATATTCCCCTGGTTTCCGCTGCCATGGACACCGTCACCGAAGCCCGTCTGGCCATTGCCATGGCCCAGGAAGGCGGCATCGGCATCATCCACAAGAACATGACCATCGAGCAGCAAGCTGCCGAAGTGCGCAAGGTCAAGCGTTACGAAGCCGGTGTGGTGAAGGATCCGATCACCATCGAAGCCGACGCTACCGTGCGTGACCTGTTCGACCTGACTCGCCTGCACAACATCTCCGGCGTTCCGGTACTGCACGATGGCGACCTGGTCGGCATCGTCACTTCCCGTGACGTGCGTTTCGAGAACCGTCTTGAAGTCACCGTCCGCGAAGTGATGACGCCTAAAGAGCGCCTCGTGACTGTCAAGGAAGGCGCCGACAAGAACGACGTGCGCGAACTGCTGCACAAGCACCGCATCGAGCGCGTGCTGATCGTCGACGACAAATTCGCCCTCAAAGGGATGATGACCGTCAATGACATCGAAAAAGCCAAAGCTTACCCGCTGGCCAGCAAGGATGACCAAGGTCGTCTGCGCGTCGGCGCTGCGGTCGGTACCGGCAAAGACACTGGCGACCGCGTGGCGGCCCTGGTGGCTGCCGGCGTTGACGTGGTAGTGGTCGACACTGCCCACGGTCACTCCAAAGGCGTGATCGACCGCGTTCGCTGGGTCAAGCAGAACTTCCCTGAGGTGCAGGTGATCGGCGGCAATATTGCCACCGGCGCGGCCGCCAAGGCCCTGGCCGAAGCCGGTGCCGATGCGGTCAAGGTCGGTATCGGCCCTGGCTCGATCTGCACCACGCGTATCGTTGCCGGTGTGGGCGTGCCGCAAATCAGCGCCATCGCCAACGTCGCCGCGGCCCTTGAAGGCACTGGCGTACCGTTGATCGCCGACGGCGGCATCCGTTTCTCCGGTGACCTGTCCAAGGCCATCGTTGCCGGTGCTTCCTGCGTAATGATGGGCTCGATGTTCGCCGGTACCGAAGAAGCGCCGGGCGAGATCGAACTGTTCCAGGGCCGTTCCTACAAGGCTTACCGCGGCATGGGTTCGCTGGGCGCCATGTCCCAGGCGCAAGGCTCTTCCGACCGTTACTTCCAGGACTCCTCGGCAGGCGCCGAGAAGCTCGTGCCGGAAGGCATCGAAGGCCGTGTGCCGTACAAGGGCACCCTGAGCGCCATCATCCATCAACTGATGGGCGGCCTGCGTTCCTCGATGGGCTACACCGGCAGCGCCGACATCGAAGAAATGCGCACCAAGCCAGAGTTCGTACGGATCACCGGCGCAGGCATGGCTGAATCCCATGTCCACGACGTGCAGATCACCAAGGAAGCGCCAAACTACCGCGTAGGTTGAGGCTTCCAGCAAAATGTTAAGTAACCGGGGCTGTTCTTCAGCCCCGAGTTGTTTCTGATTCATTAGACGAGACTGACTTCATGGCCCTCGACATTCACGCCCACCGCATCCTGATCCTCGACTTCGGTTCCCAGTACACCCAACTGATCGCCCGCCGCGTGCGTGAAATCGGCGTGTACTGCGAACTGCACCCGTTCGACATGGATGACGAAGCGATTCGCGAATTCGCACCGAAAGGCGTCATCCTCGCCGGTGGCCCCGAGTCCGTGCACGAAGCCAACAGCCCGCGTTGCCCGCAAGCCGTGTTCGACCTGGGCGTTCCTGTCTTTGGTATCTGCTACGGCATGCAGACCATGGCCGAGCAACTGGGCGGCAAGGTTGAAGGTTCCGAGCTGCGTGAATTCGGTTATGCCCGTGTCGACGTGGTCGGCAAGAGCCGCCTGCTGGACGGCATCGAAGACCACATCGACGCCGATGGCCTGTTCGGCCTCGACGTATGGATGAGCCACGGTGACAAGGTCACCAGGATGCCGGAAGACTTCCACATCCTGGCCAGCACCCCGAGCTGCCCGATCGCTGGCATGTTCAGCGACGAGCGTCGTTACTACGGCGTGCAGTTCCACCCGGAAGTGACCCACACCAAGCAAGGCGGGCGCATCCTGTCGCGCTTCATCCTCGACATCTGCGAGTGTGAAGCCCTGTGGACCCCGTCGAAAATCGCTGAAGACGCGATCGCCAACGTACGCGCCCAGGTCGGCACCGACAACGTGCTGCTCGGCCTGTCCGGCGGCGTTGACTCCTCCGTGGTCGCTGCGCTGCTGCACAAGGCCATCGGCGACCAACTGACCTGCGTGTTCGTCGACAACGGCCTGCTGCGCCTGCACGAAGGCGAGCAGGTAATGGCCATGTTCGCCGAGAACATGGGCGTCAAGGTGATCCGCGCCAACGCCGAAGAGCAGTTCTTGAACAACCTGGCCGGCGAATCCGACCCGGAGAAGAAGCGCAAGATCATCGGTCGTACCTTCATCGACGTATTCGATGCCCAGTCCAACAAACTGGATAACATCAAGTACCTCGCCCAAGGCACCATCTACCCCGACGTGATCGAGTCGGCCGGTGCCAAGAGCGGCAAGGCCCACGTGATCAAGTCCCACCACAACGTGGGTGGCCTGCCTGAGGAAATGAACCTCAAGCTGGTAGAACCGCTGCGCGAACTGTTCAAGGACGAAGTCCGCCGTCTGGGCCTGGAACTCGGCCTGCCGTACGATATGGTCTACCGCCATCCATTCCCCGGCCCGGGCCTGGGCGTGCGCATCCTCGGTGAAGTGAAAAAGGAATACGCCGACCTGCTGCGCCGTGCCGACCACATCTTCATCGAAGAACTGCGCAAGGCCGACTGGTACCACAAGGTCAGCCAGGCGTTCGTGGTGTTCCAGCCGGTTAAGTCCGTAGGCGTTGTAGGCGATGGCCGTCGTTACGCCTGGGTCGTGGCCCTGCGTGCCGTGGAAACCATCGACTTCATGACCGCCCGTTGGGCACACCTGCCGTACGAACTGCTGGAAACCGTCAGCGGCCGTATCATCAATGAGATCGAAGGTATTTCGCGCGTTACTTATGACGTGTCGAGCAAGCCGCCGGCGACGATTGAGTGGGAATAAGCAAGGCGAGCCTGAATGGCCTGCGTTGAGTGAGTAAAAACCTGGCCTCGGCCAGGTTTTTTATTGCCTGTCAGGCAGGAAGCCGACTTTGCAGGCTCATGCCCATATTGGTAAGGGCGCTGGACAGCTGTTCCAGCGTGGGGAACCGTATGTCATGCACGCCTGCCCAGGCCGGGCGGTCGATGTAAAAGCTGCCGTCGGCCAGTCGATTGATGGGGGTCGCAACGATGCCCCTGTCTCTGCTGTGGTGCCGCAGGGTGTAGTTGCCCTGGTTTTTGTCGATCAGGTACATGCCCTTGCGAAACAGCAGTCGCTGCTGTTGCTCCAGCGTCCTGTGCACCGGCGGGGCTTCCACTTGTACGCGTAGGTCGGCATTCAAGGTGTCGAAGCTGTCGCCGACGCTTTCATGACTGGGGGCGTTGTCGCGATCAATGGCGATGCCGGGGTCGATACGCACCTCGTTGCCTTGCCCCGGAAAGACCTCTTCTATACGCAGCCCGATACCTCCTTCCAGTTCACTGAGACCGGCGAATCCATTAAAGGTATTGATGTTTCTGGCCCCGGTCAGTACCAGCCATTTACCGCCGCCGTTCAGCGCTATGTCGGCTTGGATAAGGAGGTGGGCGAGGTAATTGCTCATCACCTGCTCTGAAAGATCGGCGATAGGGGTGGGGTATTTGTAATGGGCTGCGCAATCGATAGCCTGCACGCGTATGCCATTGGCCCTGGCGGTCTTGACCAGTTCCAGTTCATTGAACTGCCCGGATGGATCGGTGCCCAGCTTGCCAAGGTAGCTTTCCAGGTCCTCCGGCATCTTGCCGGTCTGGAAGTAGTGGTTCAGATCATCCTGGGCGAAGTCGTTGAGCAGGCGCCGCATATACAGGGTTTTCACGCCCTTGCGCGCGAAGAGCGGCATGTTGTTGATCAGCAGGCGGGTGCTGCTGATACGGTCCAGGGTTTCGCCGATGACGTAGCCCGGTAGGTCTTCGGGCAGGCGTTCGAGGACTTCTTCGAAGGCCGTTGTCGGTTCAAAGGCGGGGATGTCCGGACGAGGTGGCAGGCGGGTCCAGGACAGTTCCTTGTAGAAGTCTTGCGCCGATTGCAGCAGTTTGCGGTGCGTTTCGCCGAAGTAGTAGGTGAAGCGGTCAATACGGCCGAAGCGGCTGTGAACATGGGTTTCAGTGAGGCCCATTGCCCAGCGTTTCACTTCCGGGCGGGTGGATGGCGGGGTATCGAAGGGGCTGGTCACCCTGCGCAGCGAGTGGGGTGGCGTGGTCATCGCTTGTGGCGGTGGCGGGACCCGCGAGGGGGCCGGCCCCCGGGCGCTTTTGCTGGAGTTTCCCCCGCCGCCTTTCAAGCCGTTGCTGTGGGGCACAGGTTCCCATTCGTTGAGTTCGTTCAGGCGCACCGGCAGCGCGCCGGAAAAGCCATGGGGGTTGTTCGGGTCGACAATCGCCCAATGCCCACGACCGTTGGGGTCGGCTTCGTAGCGCACGTAATAGGCTTGATCGTTCATCAGGATGGCTTGCTGAGGCATGCCGTCGGAGGTCCGCAGGCTATAGACCTGCTGGAATTTTCCGGGGGCGGTATCCAGGTGTTCTCCTTCCAGTATCAGGTTGGCCTGGTAGGTGGCAGGTACCGCAGGCTCAGGCACCGGCGGTGCGCTGGCGGGCGCTGTGGGCGGCGTCAACTCAATGGGCTCCACTGCGAGGGTGTCGGCCGCTTCGGCGATATCGGGCATGACCCCGTCGGCTTTCAACAGTGCCAGGTTAAACAGCGTATCGATGGCACTGAATACCGCGCCCAGCTCCCCGGCGTGGCGTTCGGCCGGGGTCTTGCCGTTGATGGCCTGGTCGATGTTCAGGCCAAGATTTGCCGCACTGGCCCCCACGACCACCAACGCCACCGGCCAGCCGACCACGGCCATCGGGCCAAAGGTTTTGCCAAAGGCGTTCAGGTAGCCGATCCAGAGTTTCTTGCGCAGGTCGCCATTGCTGCGCAGGGAAAAATCCGCGTCATTGCGCATGCGCGTCTGACTCGATTGCGCCAGCCAGGTAAAGGCATCGTCCTCGATGGCCTGGTCGGCTTGATTGATCAGGCGGTGGTCCCAGGTGCCCCAGTCGACAAACAACTGGTCGAGTTGGTGGGACAGGCCCTTGTCCACCCAGTCCGGCGGCAGGGTACCCGCCAGGGCCTGGGCGGTGCGATAGATCAGCACGGGGGTGAGCAGCATCTGTTTCCACGTCACGGCAGCGGTGTCGTCCTGCTGGATCTGCGCCGACAGCGGGAAATGGGCCATGAAGCGGGCGCGGTTATCCGGGTGGCTGGTCTGGTTCAGCAGCCAGAAATGCAGGTCGGCAGGGGTCTCGAAACAGTGGAAGGCCTGTGACTCGCCCGGTACATAAAGGATTTGCCGCCCATCGCCGTCGACGATGCGCAGGATATCCGTGGCGGTATGTCCACCGATATCCAGCGCCGCCACACGCAGCCCGCCGGCTGAAGTGGCCTTGGCCTGCAGGTTGGACAGGGTTGGGGGCCAGCACAGATTGCTGGCCAGGGCCCGAATCACCGTCTGCAACTGCGACGTGGTGAGATCCCCGGCCTGTCGTGCTTGCAGGGCCTCGGCCAGGCAGTTGACCTTGGCCAGGGTGCGAAAATCATCGAAGTGAGCGCTCCAGAATGCATCCATGCGCGTGGTGTAGCGATCGCTGAAATTGATCGCCCAGAAGTCCTTGAGCACCGCGCTGGCGGACAGCCGCACTTCGTTATGCTGATCGAATAACCGCGCCTCGGCACCCTCGCGATAAAAGCCACCATCACCGTCGAGCAGGTCGGCATTGTCCTGGTCATGTACCTCGAAGCGGTGAATGACCAGCTGCGTCAGCGTCATCGACGCCTGGGGTTTTTCGTTGTGGCTCCAGCCCGTAAACGTCGCCGGGTCACCGACACCGCCGGTGAAGCGGTGCCAGTGCACGTGATCGGGATCCAGGGTCGCCAGACCGTGTTTTGCGAGAATCTCGCGGGCGGCCTCGATGGCCATCCTCTGCATGTTCGGGCACGCATCCAGCACGATGGGCGCCAGGGCCCTGAGTTGTTGCTGAGCGGCGGGGGAGGTGTCGGCAAGCGGCATGCTGCTCTCCTTAAGGGGGAAGAGCCGAGCATGCCAAGCCGTTTAGACGGGCGATGGGTAGATAGTTAGCGCCTGGCGATATCGGAGAAGTAAAACTTATCCAACGTATGCCGCGACTCGGTGTACTCGAACTGTCGCCCGTCCTGCAAAAACGTCTGGTTGCTCACCACGATCACATGGCTTTGCCCTTCGAGGTCCAGGTGCGTCTGGTCGTCCTTGCTGCGGGGCAGGGCTTCGATGGTGCGCTGGGCGTAGCTGATCTGCAGTTGCAAGGTCTGCTCGATGAAGGCGTAGATCGACTGTTCGGCGATCGCCTGGTCCAGGCCTGGGATCAGGTCGGCGACGAAGTGGTTGATGTCGAGGATCACCCGTTTGCCGCCGATGCGCCGTACCCGTTTGATGCGTGTGATGAGGCTGCCGGGTTCGGCCTCGATGTGTTGCAACAATGGGCCTTCCAGGGGGAGCTGGGTGAATTCGACCACTTCGGTGCGTACGTCATCGCCCAGGTCGGCGTGGGTTTCGTGGAAGCTGACGATGCCGCCGAGTTGGAACTCAATCGGGTTGGGCGAGAGCACGAAGGTGCCCTTGCCGTGGATCTTTTGCGCAAACCCACGTTCCTGCAGTTGCTCGATGGCGCGACGCACGGTGCCTCGGCTGGCCTGGTAGCTGTCCATCAATTCGGTTTCGGAGGGCAGGCGCGTGCCGCGTTGCAGGCGTTCGGTGGTGATGCTGGCAAGCAGATCGGTATAGATCTGGTTGTATTTGCTCATGGATAGGGCTCTGTGCCGCGTTGGCGTTCAAGGCAGGAACCTTAGAGGCAGAGCGGGAGTTTGTCCATTAGACCCATGGATTTCTGCGGCTTGCAGCGCAGCGGTGTCCTGCAGGGAATAAACAAAATCAAACTCGTACAGACGAGTTGTTGCTTTAACTCGTCTGTACGAGTACTTTTGCCTTCGGCGTGCTGCCAATGACTGCCCCCAATAAAAAAAATCAAAGTGGAAACCAAGCATGAGCCACGACTATTCCAACATTGCCCGCGAGATCCTCGAGCACCTCGGGGGCAGCGACAACCTTGAGCAAGCTGCCCACTGCGTGACCCGCCTGCGCCTGGCGCTCAAGGATCCGAGCCTGGTCAACAACAGCGCGTTGAACCAGGTCGATCTGGTCAAGGGCTCGTTCTTCACCGGCGGTTTGTTCCAGGTGGTGATCGGCCCCGGCGAAGTGGAAAAGGTCTACGCCGCCCTGCGCGAACAGACCGGCCTCGCCGCCGCCACCATCGCCGATGTGAAGAAGAAGGGCGCCGACAAGACCAACGCCATGCAGCGCCTGGTACGGGTGTTCTCCGATGTGTTCATGCCGATCCTGCCCGCGTTGATCATCGCCGGCCTGCTGATGGGCGTGAACAACCTGATGGGCGCCAAGGGCATGTTCATCGAGGGCCAGACGCTGCTGGAGGCGTATCCGAACCTGGATGGCCTGTGGAGCCTGATCAACCTGATGGCCAACACCTCGTTCGTGTTCCTGCCGGCGTTGGTGGGTTGGTCGGCGGCCAAGCGCTTTGGCGGCAGTGAAATCCTCGGCATCGTGCTCGGCCTGATGCTGGTGCATCCCGATCTGCTCAATGCCTGGAACTACGGCAAGGCGGTCGCCGGGCTCGACGGCCAGAGCCTGCCGTACTTCGATATTTTCGGTTGGTTCAAGATCGAGAAAGTCGGCTACCAGGGGCAGATCCTGCCGATCCTGATGGCGGCGTATGTCATGAGCGTCATCGAGAAATGGCTGCGCGCTCGCGTGCCCAACGCCATTCAATTGCTGGTCGTGCCAATCACCACCATCGTCGTCACCGGCGTGCTCGCGTTGGCGATCATCGGCCCGGTGACCCGTCACCTCGGCATCCTGATCACCGAAGGCGTGGTCACCCTGTTTGACCTGGCGCCGATGGTTGGCGGAGCGATTTTCGGGCTGCTGTACGCGCCGCTGGTGATCACCGGCATGCACCACATGTTCCTCGCCGTGGACCTGCAACTGATCTCCACCCAGGGCGGCACGTTTATCTGGCCGATGATCGTGATGTCCAACCTGGCCCAGGGCAGCGCCGCGCTCGCGGTGTTCTACACCACCCGCAATGCGCGGGATAAAAGCATGGCCTCGACCTCAGCGATTTCCGCGTACTTCGGCATCACGGAACCGGCGATGTTCGGGGTGAACCTGCGCTTCAAGTTTCCGTTTTACGCGGCCCTGGTGGGCTCGGCGCTGGGCAGCATTTTCCTGTCGCTGAACAAGGTGCAGGCCTCGGCCATCGGCGTCGGTGGTTTACCTGGGTTTATCTCGATCGTGCCGCAATCCATCGCGATGTTTGTGATCGGGATGGTCATCGCGATGGTCGTGCCGTTTGTACTGACCTGTGCGTTGAGCATGAAGATTGTTCGGCCGGGTTATCGCGTCGCCTGATCAATCGCCATCGAGGCCCGAGAGGCCAGCACAAAACTCTACTGAAGGAACCCACCATGCAAGACTGGCAACACTCGGTGATCTACCAGATCTACCCCAAGAGCTTCCACAGCCACGCGGGTAACGCCACCGGTGACCTGCTGGGCATCGTGGACAAACTCGACTACCTCAAATGGCTGGGCGTGGATTGCCTGTGGATCACCCCGTTCCTGCGCTCGCCGCAACGGGACAACGGCTACGACATCAGCGACTACTACGCCATCGACCCCAGCTACGGGACCATGGCCGACTGCGACCTGCTGATCAGCGAAGCGGCCAAGCGTGGCATCAAGCTGATGCTCGACATTGTGGTCAACCACACCTCCATCGAGCATGAGTGGTTCCAGCAGGCGCGCAGCAGCCTCGACAACCCCTACCGCGACTTCTACATCTGGCGGGACCAGCCGAACAACTGGGAGTCCAAGTTCGGCGGTTCGGCCTGGGAATACGAGGCGCAAACCGGCCAGTACTTCCTGCACCTGTTCGACCACACCCAGGCCGACCTCAATTGGGACAACCCCCAGGTGCGTGCCGAGGTGTTCAAGTTGATGCGCTTCTGGCGCGACAAGGGCGTGGGCGGTTTCCGCCTGGACGTGATCAACCTGATCTCCAAGCCCGCCGACTTCCCCGAAGACAACAGCGACGGCCGCCGCTTCTACACCGACGGCCCGAACGTGCATGAATATCTGCAGGAGATGCACCGCGAAGTCTTTGAAGGCCATGACCTGATCAACGTCGGCGAGATGTCGTCCACCAGCCTTGAGCATTGCATTCGCTACTCGCGGCCAGAGTCGAAAGAGCTGTCGATGACCTTCAACTTTCATCACCTGAAAGTCGATTACCCGAACCTGCAGAAGTGGGTGAAGGCTGACTTCGACTTCCTGCAACTCAAGCAGATCCTCTCCGACTGGCAACTGGGCATGCAGGCCGGTGGCGGCTGGAACGCGCTGTTCTGGTGTAACCACGATCAACCCCGGGTGGTCTCGCGGTTTGGTGACGACGGTGAGCATCGCGTGGTCTCGGCCAAGATGCTCGCCACCGCGCTGCACTTCCTCCAGGGCACGCCGTTCGTGTACCAGGGCGAAGAACTGGGCATGACCAATCCGGGCTTCGACAGCATCGATCAGTACCGCGATGTGGAGACCCTGAACATCTTCCGCCTCAAGCGCGATGCCGGTGAATCCGAAGCGGCGAGCATGGCGGCGATCATGCAGAAGTCCCGCGACAACGGCCGTACGCCGATGCAGTGGAACGCGCAGCCGAATGCGGGTTTCAGTAGCGGCGAGCCCTGGATCGGCCTCCCGGCGAATGCCGCGCAGATCAACGTTGAACACCAGCGCGACGATCCCGACTCCGTGCTGCATCACTACCGCGCACTGATCGCCCTGCGCCGTCACGAACCGCTGATTCAAGAGGGGGTTTACCGCCAACTGCTGCAAGACCATTTGCAGGTCTGGGCGTACCTGCGCGAAGGCCACGGCGAGCGCCTGCTGGTGCTGAACAACTTCTATGGCCAGCCCTGTGAGGTCCAGCTGCCTGGCGACGTGATCGACGCCGCGACCGAGCAACGCCTGCTGATCAGCAACTACCCCGACTGCCCGCGACGCTCGGCCACGGTCGTCTTGCGTCCCTACGAATCGTTCGTGCTGCACCTGATTGATTGATACGCCCCCTGTAGGAGCGAGCTTGCTCGCGAAAAACCTGAGAGCGCCGCGTTAAACCAGTATCGCTGCGTAATCGTTGGCGTTCTTCGCGAGCAAGCTCGCTCCTACAGGGAATCGTGTCGTGCAAGGACAGTAATAAAACAATAAAAATAGAAGGAGCATTCATGAAAACAACAATAAAGCTGGGCCTCGTTGCATCCTGCCTGAGCCTGCCATTCGGCGCGCAGGCCCTGGAATTTGCCGGTTACTTGCGCAGCGGCGCGGGGACGTCGACAGGCAGTGGCAAGCAGCAATGTTTCCAGTTGCCGGGGGCGCAAACCAAATACCGACTGGGCAACGAATGCGAGCAGTACGCCGAACTGGAACTGCGTCAGGACCTGCTGACCCTCGACGATGGCTCGGTGCTCAGCGTCGACGCCATGGCGTCGCTGTACAACCAATACGACCGCGCCCTTAAATTCCAGGGCGAAGACAACGGCTCGGCGCGCATGCCGCAGATGTATGCGCAGTGGTCGAACCTGCCTGCCCTCAATGGCGGTTCGCTGTGGGCCGGTCGGCGTTACTACAAACGCAATGACATCCATATTTCCGACTTCTACTACTGGAACCAGAGCGCCACCGGCGGCGGTATCGAGGACGTGCTGATCGGCGACCTCAAGTACAGCTACGCCATTTCGCGCAAGGACAACCTGTACCAGAAGGAATACGCCACCCGTCACGACTTCAACGTCGCGGGCTTCAAGACCAACCCCGGCGGCGAGCTGGAGCTGGGCTTGAGCCATATCGAAAAGGCCGGCGGGCGCGACACCCACAGCGGCTGGGCGCTCACCGCGCAGCATGTGCAAAAAAACTTCCTGGGCGGCAAGAACAAATTCGCTTTGCAGTACGGCGAAGGCCCCGGCACCGGCCTGGGCTACACCGGCAATACCTTCCTGGATAACAGCAGCAAAAGTTATCGCGCCGTGGAGTTCTTCGACTGGCAGGTGACCCCGCGTTTTGGTGGGCAGATCGAGGCGGTGTACCAGAAGGATATTCGCCCCGGCAGCCAGGACCAGACCTGGATGTCCATCGGCGTGCGCCCTGCGTATGCGATCAGCGAACAATTCAAGTTGGTCACCGAGCTTGGGCATGATCAGGTCGATGCCACCGGCGGCACGCGCAAGCTGAGCAAATTTACCTTTGCCCCGACCTGGTCGCCCAACGGCCCGGATTTCTGGGCGCGGCCGGAAGTGCGTTTGTACTACACCTATGCGACCTGGAACGAAGCGGCCAAGCGTGCAGCGAATGAACTGGCGGCGGGCTCGGCGTTGTCCGACACCGGCGCCTATGGCACCGCGCGGCATGGGTCGAACGTTGGCGTGCAGGTTGAATACTGGTGGAAATAAGTCATCCATGGGATAGGCATCCACCCAAGGATCTTTACAGAACAAAACAGCAGGTGACGTCATGACCGCAACTCAACCCCTGGAACTGCTGGCGCCCTTGTCCGGCGTGCTGCTGGCACTGGACAAGGTGCCTGACCCGGTGTTCGCCAGCCGCATGATCGGCGACGGCCTGTGCATCGATCCCACCTCGCAGACCCTGTGCGCCCCCCTGGCCGGGGTGATCAGCAATATCCAGGACAGTGGGCATGCGGTCAGCGTCACCGACGACAACGGCGTGCAGGTGCTGATGCATATCGGCCTGGACACCGTGAGCCTGGCCGGCAAGGGCTTCACCCGCCTGGTCGAGGAAGGCCAGCGGGTAGAAGCCGGGCAAGCCTTGATCGAATTCGATGCCGACTATGTGGCACTCCACGCACGCAGTTTGCTGACCTTGATGCTGGTGGTCAGCGGCGAGCCGTTCACGCCGTTGGCAAGCGGCCTGGTGGAACGGGGCCAGCCGGTGTTGCAGGTAGCGCCCGGCAACCGGGTAGAGGAGGCCGATGAGGAGGAGGGCGATGCACGCTTCTCAAAGCCGTTGACCTTACCCAACGCCAACGGTTTACACGCGCGCCCGGCCGCCGTGTTTGCACAAGCCGCGAAAGGTTTTAACGCGAGCATTTACCTGCACAAGCAAACCCAGAGTGCCAACGCCAAGTCGCTGGTGGCGATCATGGCGCTGCAAACCGTGCAGGGCGATACCTTGCAAGTGAGTGCGGCCGGTGACGATGCCGAGGCGGCGATCCAAGCTCTGGTCGCGCTGTTGCTTGAAGGCTGCGGCGAGGCCATTGCGGCGCCGGCTGCACAGCTTGAAGCGCCCGTGCCGGTATCGTCGGCGACGCTGCTGCGAGGCGTTTGCGCATCGCCGGGATCGGCGTTTGGCCAGGTGGTCCAGGTTGCTGAACCCGAGCTGAAGGTGACTGAACAGGGCGCTGGCGAGGCGTTCGAGCGCGGCGCTTTGGACCGTGGCTTGCTGGCTGCAACCGAAGCGCTGCAAGCCCTGCAAACCCAGGCGGCAGGCAGTGCCCAGGCGGAGATTTTCCGCGCCCATCAGGAATTGCTCGAAGACCCGACGCTGCTGGAACAAGCCCACGGCCTGCTGGCCGAAGGCAAGAGCGCCGCATTTGCCTGGAACAGCGCCACGGTCGCCACTGCCCAGCTGTTCCAGAACCTGGGCAATGCCCTGTTGGCCGAACGTGCGGCGGACCTCGCGGATGTCGGCCAGCGTGTGCTGAGGCTGATCCTCGGAATTCAAGACCGCGCCTGGGACCTGCCCGACCGCGCGATCCTGGTCGCCGAGCAACTGACGCCTTCGCAAACCGCCAGCCTCGATCCCCAAAAGGTGCTGGGGTTTGTCACCGTCGGCGGCGGGGCGACCAGCCATGTCGCGATCCTGGCGCGGGCCCTGGGCCTGCCTGCCATATGCGGGGTCGGGCTTGAAGTGCTGGCGCTGGCCAATGGCAAACAGGTCCTGCTCGATGCCGACAAAGGCGAGTTGCACCTGGCCCCCAACCTGGTCGAGATCGAACAGCTGGAAGCTGCGCGTAAGCAGCACGTGCTGCGACGCCAGCGTGACGTGGCGCAGGCGTCAGTGCCTGCGATTACCCGCGACGGCCATCACGTCGAGGTGACTGCCAACGTCGCTTCGTTGCAGGAGGTGGAGCAAGCCCTGGCCCTCGGGGGCGAAGGCGTCGGCCTGCTGCGCTCGGAGTTTTTGTACCTGGATCGCAATCGCGCCCCAAGCGTGGATGAGCAGGCCGCCACCTACAGCGCCATCGCCCGAGCCCTGGGTACCGAGCGCAATCTGGTGGTGCGCACCCTGGACGTCGGCGGCGATAAACCCCTGGCGTATGTGCCGATGGACAGTGAAACCAACCCGTTCCTGGGCCTGCGCGGCATACGCCTGTGCCTGGAGCGCCCGGAGCTGTTGCGTGAACAGTTGCGCGCGATCCTTGCGAGTGCCGGGCTGGCACGCCTGCATATCATGTTGCCGATGGTCAGTCTGCTGTCGGAGCTGCACCTGGCCCGCCAGATTCTGGAAGAAGAAGCCTGGGTCCTTGGGCTCAACGCGTTGCCCAAACTGGGCATCATGATCGAGGTGCCGTCGGCGGCCCTGATGGCCGATGTGTTTGCGCCCCATGTGGATTTCTTCTCCATCGGTACCAACGACCTGACCCAATACACCCTGGCCATGGACCGTGATCACCCGCGCCTGGCCAGCCAGGCCGACAGCTTTCACCCGGCGGTGCTGCGCCTGATCGCCACCACCGTCAAGGCCGCCCACGCCCATGGCAAGTGGGTGGGTGTATGCGGTGCACTGGCCTCCGAAGCGCTGGCGGTGCCGGTGTTGATCGGGCTGGGCGTGGATGAGTTGTCGGTCAGTGTGCCGCTGATCCCCACCATCAAGGCCACCGTGCGCGAACTGGACCTGGCCAACTGCCAGACCATCGCCCGTCAGGTACTGGGCCTGGAAGAAGCTGTCCAGGTACGCGAGGCCTTGCGCGAATATCACGCGGCTACCGTTGAAACTTCACCTGTGCTGGAGAAATGAGCATGTTGGATAAATTGAAGCAGGCGTTCTGGAAGGCTCTGACGCCGGACTTGATTGCCGAGACCGTAGCGGCGCCGGGTTTGTTGTCGGCTGAGGTGCTGAGCGCGTTGGGTGGGGCGGATAATCTCAAGTCGCAGCGGCGGGTGGCGCTGACGCGGGTGAGGGTGCAATTGCAGGATGCGGGGCGGCTGGATGAGGCGGCTTTGAAAGCGGCAGGTGTGCCGGGTGTGATGGTGTTGGCGGGAGGAGTGGTACACCTGATCACCGGCCTCTGAAACCGGTGGAGATCCAAATGTGGGAGGGGGCTTGCTCCCGATGGCGGTGTATCAGTCAGCCTATGCAGTGGCTGACACTGTGCCATCGGGAGCAAGCCCCCTCCCACATTTTAGTTTTTTCAGTGTTCTTATAGCTGCGGGGTGTCTTCCGGCGGCTTGGTTTTATCCACACCCGGCACATGCAGATTACCTTCCACCACCTGGTTACCCTCCAGCTGGGGCTGGGTCACCCAGGTCAGGATGTCGTAGTAGCGCCGGATGTTCGCCACGAAGTGCACCGGCTCGCCGCCTCGGGCGTAGCCGTAGCGGGTCTTGCTGTACCACTGCTTCTGCGACAGGCGCGGCAGCATCTTCTTCACATCCAGCCACTTGTTCGGGTTCAGGCCTTCCTTCTTCGCCAGGATGCGCGCGTCGTCCAGATGGCCGGTGCCGACGTTATAAGCAGCGAGGGCGAACCAGGTGCGGTCGGGCTCGGCGATCTTGTCGTCCAGCTCGTCCTTGATCTTGGCCAGGTACTTGGCGCCGCCCATGATGCTTTGCCTGGCATCCAGGCGGTTGGACACGCCCATGGCCTGGGCGGTGTTCTGGGTCAGCATCATCAGGCCGCGCACGCCGGTCTTTGAGGTGACCGCCGGTTGCCACAGCGATTCCTGATAACCGATAGCCGCAAGCAGGCGCCAATCGACTTTTTCTTCCTTGGCGTAGGCGCGAAAGTGTTTCTCGTATTTGGGCAGCCGCTGCTGCAAATGCTGGGCGAAGGTGTAGGCGCCGACATAGCCGAGTACATCGACGTGCCCGTAATAGCGGTCTTTAAGGCGTTGCAGGGTGCCGTTCTTTTCCACCTTGTCCAGGTAGCTGTTGATCTCGTTGAGCAGGCTGTTGTCGTCGCCGGCCGCCACGGCCCAGCTCTGGTTGCTGGCATTGCCGAGGTCGAACGCCACCCGTACGTTGGGGAAGTACACTTGGTTCATCGCCACTTCGTTGGAGTCCACCAGGGTCAGGTCGATTTGCCCCTCGTCCACCATGCGCAGCAGGTCGACCACCTCGACAGCATCGGATTCTTCGTATTCGATGGCCGGGTTCTGCTTTTTAAGCGCCGCCAGTTGTTCGGCGTGGGTGCTGCCCTTGAGCACCATGATCTTCTTGCCCACCAGGTCCGCCGCGTTCGTCGGGCGTGACTGGCCGTTGCGGTAGATGATCTGCGGGGTGACTTCCAGGTAAGGATGGGAGAAACGCACCTGTTGCTGGCGCTGCTCGCTGCTGACCAGGCCGGCGGCGGCGAGCACCGGGCCGTTGGGTTTGCCCAACTGGCCGAACAGGTCATCGAGGTTGTCGGCGGTCTCGATTTCCAGCTTCACGCCCAGGTCATCGGCAAAACGCTTGACCAGTTCGTATTCGAAACCGGTTTCACCGTTGCGGTCCTGGAAGTAAGTCGCCGGGCTGTTTCGGGTAATCACCCGCAATACGCCATCCTCCTTGATTCGCTCGAGCGTGCTGGGTTTATCAACACAGGCGCTGAGCATCAGGAAGAGTCCGGTGACGATGAGCCATCTGGCGCATCGCGGGCGCAAAGCAGTTGGGGAGAACATCTGCGCAGTATACGCAAACGGCCCACGGCGCCATATCTCGACAGCGGCGGACTTGTCTGCTAGCGCCGCCAAAACTGTGCTGCAACCCGCAGAAACGTGGCTTGGCGCCCGATTGTGACGGTTAAAATAACTGCGCGGAATGCCTTGGATAACGCCCCGATAGCGTGCAAACCGTGCCAACTGACGTTCGGCAGCCGCCAGCGGTGCCGTTTCGGGTGCCGTTGGCGATGGTTTACGCTAGAATGCACGGCCTCAAAGCACACCCCTTCCCGAGGCTGTCCCGAAGATGTTGATCCTGCGCGGCGCTCCTGCCCTTTCTGCCTTTCGCCACAGCAAACTCCTTGAACAACTGAGCCAGAAGGTTCCAGCGGTTACAGGCCTGTATGCTGAATTTGCTCACTTCGCCGACGTTACCGGCGTCTTGACCGCCGACGAACAGCAAGTGCTCGCACGCCTTCTGAAGTACGGCCCAAGCGTTCCCGTTCAAGAGCCGACCGGCCGCTTGTTCCTGGTTCTACCACGGTTCGGCACCATCTCGCCCTGGTCGAGCAAGGCCAGCGATATCGCCCGCAACTGCGGCCTGGAGAAGATCCAGCGCCTGGAGCGTGGTATCGCGTTCTACGTCGAAGGTGGGTTCAGCGACGCCGAGGCCGAGCTGATCGCCAGCAGCCTGCACGACCGCATGACCCAGATCATCGTCAGCCAGCTGGAACAGGCTGCCGGCCTGTTCAGCCACGCCGAGCCCAAGCCGCTGACCGCGATTGACGTGCTGGGCGGTGGCCGCGCTGCGCTGGAGAAGGCCAACACCGAGCTGGGCCTGGCCCTGGCCGAAGACGAGATCGACTACCTGGTCAACGCCTTCACCGGTCTCAAGCGCAACCCCCACGACATCGAACTGATGATGTTCGCCCAGGCCAACTCCGAGCACTGCCGTCACAAGATCTTCAACGCCAGTTGGGACATCGACGGCGAAAGCCAGGAAAAAAGCCTGTTCGGCATGATCAAGAACACCTACGTGATGCACAGCGAAGGCGTTCTGTCGGCTTATAAGGACAACGCCTCGGTCATCGTCGGCTCGGTTGCCGGCCGCTTCTTCCCGGACCCTGAAACCCGCCAGTACGGCGCGGTGCAGGAGCCGGTGCACATCCTGATGAAGGTCGAGACCCACAACCACCCGACCGCGATTGCCCCGTTCCCGGGCGCGGCCACTGGTTCCGGCGGCGAGATCCGCGACGAAGGTGCCACCGGCCGTGGCGCCAAGCCAAAGGCCGGCCTCACCGGTTTCACCGTGTCCAACCTGCAGATCCCAGGCTTCGAGCAGCCGTGGGAAGTGCCGTACGGCAAGCCTGAGCGCATCGTCACCGCACTCGACATCATGATCGAAGGCCCGCTGGGCGGCGCCGCGTTCAACAACGAATTCGGGCGCCCGGCGCTGACCGGCTACTTCCGTACCTTCGAACAGTCCATCACCACCCCTCATGGTGATGAAGTGCGCGGTTACCACAAGCCGATCATGTTGGCCGGCGGCATGGGCAACATCCGTGAAGAACACGTCAAGAAAGGCGAGATCCTGGTCGGCTCCAAGCTGATCGTGCTCGGCGGCCCGGCGATGTTGATCGGCCTGGGCGGCGGCGCGGCTTCTTCGATGGCCACCGGCACCAGCTCGGCCGACCTGGACTTCGCTTCCGTACAGCGCGAAAACCCAGAGATGGAACGTCGCTGCCAGGAAGTCATCGACCGTTGCTGGCAGTTGGGTGACAAGAACCCGATCAGCTTTATCCACGACGTCGGCGCCGGCGGTTTGTCCAACGCCTTCCCGGAACTGGTCAACGATGGTGACCGTGGTGGCCGTTTCGAACTGCGCAATATTCCAAACGACGAGCCGGGCATGGCCCCGCACGAAATCTGGAGCAACGAATCCCAGGAACGCTACGTGCTGGCGGTCGGCCCTGAAGACTTCGCGCGCTTCCAGGCCATCTGCGAACGCGAGCGTTGCCCGTTTGCGGTGGTCGGCGAAGCCACTGCCGAGCCGCAGTTGACGGTGACCGACAGCCACTTCGGCAACAACCCAGTGGACATGCCCCTCGAAGTGCTGCTGGGCAAAGCCCCGCGCATGCACCGTTCGGCGGTGCGTGAAGCCGAGCTGGGCGATGATTTCGACCCAAGCGCCCTGGACCTGGCCGACAGCATCGAACGCGTGCTGCACCACCCGGCCGTGGCGAGCAAAAGCTTCCTGATCACCATCGGCGACCGCACCATCACCGGCCTGGTGGCCCGTGACCAGATGGTCGGCCCATGGCAGGTGCCGGTGGCCGACGTTGCCGTCACCGCTACCAGCTTCGACGTCTACACCGGTGAAGCCATGGCCATGGGCGAGCGTACGCCGCTGGCCCTGCTGGACGCCCCGGCGTCGGGCCGCATGGCCATTGGTGAAACCCTCACCAACATCGCCGCGTCGCGCATCGGCAAGCTGTCCGACATCAAATTGTCGGCCAACTGGATGTCCGCTGCCGGTCACCCAGGTGAAGACGCGCGTCTGTACGACACCGTGAAAGCGGTCGGCATGGAGCTGTGCCCGGAGCTGGGCATCACCATTCCGGTGGGCAAGGACTCCATGTCCATGGCCACCCGTTGGAACGATGAAGGCGTGGACAAGAGCGTCACCTCGCCGCTGTCGCTGATCGTCACCGGCTTTGCGCCGGTCACCGACATCCGCCAGACCCTGACCCCGCAACTGCGCATGGACAAGGGCACCACCGACCTGATCCTGATCGACCTGGGCCGTGGCCAGAACCGCATGGGCGCCTCGATCCTCGCGCAAACCCACGGCAAGCTCGGCAAACAGGCGCCGGACGTGGATGACGCCGAAGACCTGAAAGCCTTCTTCGCCGTGATCCAGGGCCTCAACGCCGACGGCCACCTGCTGGCCTACCACGACCGTTCCGACGGTGGTCTGCTGACCAGCGTGGTCGAGATGGCCTTCGCCGGTCACTGCGGCCTGAACATCGTGCTCGACAGCGTTGCCGAGGACGCCTCTGAAATCAACGGCATCCTCTTCAACGAAGAGTTGGGCGCGGTGATCCAGGTGCGCCAGGACGCCACGCCGGACGTCCTCGCACAATTCAGCGCCGCTGGCCTGGACGACTGCGTGGCGGTGATCGGCCAGCCGATCAACAACGGTGAAATCAACATCTCGTTCAACGGCGACACCGTGTTTGCCGGCCAGCGCCGCTTGCTGCAACGCCAGTGGGCCGAGACCAGCTACCAGATCCAACGCCTGCGTGACAACGCCGACTGCGCCGAGCAGGAATTCGACGTGATCCTGGAAGAAGACAACCCGGGCCTGAGCACCAAGCTCAGCTTCGACGTCAACCAGGACATCGCCGCGCCGTACATCAAGAAAGGCATCCGCCCACAGGTTGCCGTGCTGCGTGAGCAGGGCGTCAACGGCCAGGTGGAAATGGCGGCTGCATTCGACCGCGCCGGCTTCAATGCGATCGACGTGCACATGAGCGACATCCTCGCCGGTCGCGTTGACCTCAATGAGTTCAAGGGCCTGGTGGCCTGCGGTGGTTTCTCCTACGGCGACGTACTGGGTGCCGGTGAAGGCTGGGCCAAGTCGGCGCTGTTCAACAGCCGTGCCCGCGACGCGTTCCAAGGTTTCTTCGAGCGCAACGACAGCTTCACCCTGGGTGTGTGCAACGGTTGCCAGATGATGTCCAACCTCCACGAGCTGATCCCGGGCAGCGAGTTCTGGCCGCACTTCGTGCGTAACCGTTCCGAGCAGTTCGAAGCCCGCGTCGCCATGGTGCAGGTGCAGGAATCCAACTCGATCTTCCTGCAGGGCATGGCCGGTTCGCGCATGCCAATCGCCATCGCCCACGGTGAAGGCCATGCCGAGTTCGAAAGCGAAGAGGCGTTGCTCGAGGCCGATCTGTCCGGCTGCGTGGCCATGCGTTTCGTCGACAACCACGGCAAGGTCACCGAAAGCTACCCGGCCAACCCGAACGGCTCGCCGCGCGGGATCACCGGCCTCACCAGCCGCGACGGTCGCGTGACCATCATGATGCCGCACCCGGAGCGCGTGTTCCGCGCCGTGCAGAACTCCTGGCGCCCGGAAGAATGGAACGAAGACGGTGCCTGGATGCGCATGTTCCGCAACGCCCGCGTGTGGGTGAACTAAGACCGTGTACAAGCTCGCCTTCTTCGTGCCCGACAGCCATGTGGAGACGGTGAAAACCGCCGTCTTCGCTGCTGGCGGCGGACGCATCGGCGACTACGACCGCTGCGCCTGGCAAGTGCTGGGCCAGGGCCAGTTTCGCGCGTTGGACGGCAGCCAGCCGTTTATCGGGCAGGTTGGCCAGGTTGAAGTGGTTGAAGAGTGGAAGGTCGAGTTGGTGGTGGCCGATGAGTGGGTCAAGGCGGTTGTCGCGGCCTTGAAGCTCAGCCACCCCTACGAGACACCGGCGTATGAAGTGTGGCAGTTGGCAGATTTCTGATCGGCTGGCTGTTAAAACAAGAAACCCGCTGGGCCAGTTTGGCCAGCGGGTTTTTTGTTGGCTGTCATGCAATCAGGGCCAGGCCTTCAACGACTCAGGGCGCGGGGGTCAGCCCGACTTCCACCCGCAGTGCACTGATCAAGGTGCTTTCGTAGCTGAAGCGCTTGCCCTGCATCGGTTCCCAGCGGTCGACGTAATACAGGCCGTCAGCATTGACCTTGATGGGCGTCGACACAATTTCCCCGGTGCGCGAACGGTGCAGCACATTGTTCTGCGCCGGTGTTGGGCGTTCGATCAGGAAATGGCCGGGTCTTTTCAGCCGAGACCGGTCGACCGGAACGAACGGCGCTGGCGCCGTTAAGCCTTCCACACCGGCCTCCAGAACTAAGTCGCTACGCAAGGCCCTGGCATCAAGGTCTATGCCTTCGGAAAATGTCTCCCAGGTGCCGGGGCGAATGTTTCGCGCCAACGCGGGGGGCGTGTCCCTGACATGCAGGCTGACGGCACCTTGCAGTTCCGCCAGTCCGGGCACCCCCAGGTTGTTGTTGGTGTGAGTGCTGCCGATGAACGCGACCCACTTGTGTGGCCCATGCGCCGCCTGGTCGGCCTTGATCACATTTGAGGCGAAGTAGCTGAATATTTGGTTGCGCGTTACAGACATGTCCCCACCCAGCCCTTTGAGGTGATAACTGGCGGCGCAGTCCAGGGCGCGGACGCGCAAGCCATGCTTGCCGGCTGCCTGGATGACTTCCGTGTACGTATCGCGGCCTTTGTAGCCGCGCATTTGCCCCTGGTCCAGATAGTTCAGGTAACGCTTGAGGGTGTCCGGCAGGTGTTGGGTGCGCAGGAAGGCATCCAGCTCTGCCTGATGCAAATCGGTCATCAGGTGTTCTACGTACAGGGACTTGAACCCCTGCGCCTTGAGGTGCCCCATGTGCTCGCGCAACAACCGTTTGCTGGACTCCGCCCGGTGCCCTTCACCGATCACCAGTCCGGTGAACTCGCTGTGACGGATGCTTTCCAGCAGCGCCTCTGGGGTTTTCGGCGAGCCCAGAACCGAAGGGTCGGGCCTGGTGGGCGGCACGTGGCTGGCCATATAGGTTTGTGCCTCGGTGCTCAGGCGTTCCCTGGTGTTCTGGAACGCCTGGAGTGCTTCGCGATGATCGGGGGCCGTCGAGTAGTAACGTGTATTGAGCCCATATCGCGTAGTAGCCTGTTGAGCGATGCTGGCGCGCAACGGCGGCGCGATGTCGTAGTCGCTGAAGTGGTTGGCGACAGCGACTGACGCAGCACCGGATGGCGTTACCGGCTCGGGCGCCGCATAGGCTGTGTGAAGGGTCAGCCGGTAGTCAGCGTGGGCCAGTGGATCGCCGACGATGGCGCCCGGCTCGTCGATCCAGATGCCCACCGGCTGGCCTGGGCCGACATCGTCCACCCGCAAGGCCACCGCGTCGTGCAAGTCGGCCAGGCCCGGCGTTTTATCGAAGGTACGCAGGCGCGAGGAATCCACTAACGCGATCCAGCGAGCGTCGGGCTCGTCGATGGCGTCGGTCTCGATGGTCTTGTGGGAATAGAAGTTCCTGGCCGCGTTATCCCGCGGCGTCGTCGCCGGTGTGTCGCCCATTTGCAGGGCATCCTCCAGTTGATACGAGGTCGAGGCGTCGAGGGCTCTGAGTTTCAAGCCCTTTTTTTGCGCCTGGCGCACCAGGGCGACAAACGAATACTCGGCGTCTTCGGCGAAGCCAAACGCCTGGTCAATCGTCTTCAGGTGGCGTTCGATGTGCTGCCAGGATTTACCGGTGTTGAGCTTCTGCAGTTTTGTGCGGAATAAATCGGCAGGCAGGTGCTCGATGTACAGGTACTTGAAGCCTTTGCTCAGCAAGCTGTCCATTTGCGTTATCAGGAGTTCTTTACTGGCGATGGAGCCTGGTGCCGCGCCGATGACCAAGTGCCGGTTTGCGGCCAAGGCATCGCTGGCCAGTAGTTGCGTAAATGAGGCGTCGGCGTCGATGGCCGGGACGTCGGCGCGGGCCGGCAACGGATCAAGGTGTTTGAAGAACTCTTCGGCGTCACTCGTCAAGCGTTCGGCCTGTTGCAAATAAGTGGTGCGCAGGGAGTGCAACTCGCTGGCGACGTGCCCCAGCGCGCCCTCCCGCGAGCCGAACTCCCATTCAGTCCGCTGCACGATGCTGGCCCGCACATCCGGATTGATCGCCAGTTCCAGTTTGCTCGCGTACTTCACCGGTATTTCATAGGGCTTGAGCGGCTCCGGTGTGTCGGGCAGTTTTTCATATTTAGGTGCGCCGCCGGTGATCCCGGTGCGGCTCCAGACGCCTTGCGCATCCGGGGCTGCCACGCGTGTGGTGGAGACCAGTTTGCCACTGGCCGGGTCCAGTCGGTAGAGCAGGTAGCGGCCGATGGGGTCCGGGGTTTTCTTCGCCCACAGCGCTTGGCCATCGAAGAGTACCGCTTGCATGTCTTCCAGGGCCAAGGGCTTGGGTTGCAGAGGCTGGACAAGTTTCAAGGCTTCGCTGGGGACGGCAGTGCGCCTGGCGATCGGGCTCACGGCGGGTCGGGCAAGCTGCCTGAGGGACACTAGGGCCGGGCGCAGATCGGTGAATGCGGCGCCGGCACTGTTGAGCATGTAGCCGATCAAGTGCTCCAGTGCGGCGCCGGTATCGCCCTGCTGGTAAGCGTGCAAGGCCAGCATGCCGTCCTTGAACGCCAGCAGCATGCCCAGGCTCAGGCTCAGGCTCAGGCTGAGGACGGGGAAGGGCGCGGTGGCAATCGCAGTGACCCACTCCACGCAGGTCCACAGAATACCGGTGATCATCTTGAGTCGATTGACCGTGGTGCCTTCAACATCGTCGATCTTGCGCTGCAGCTTCATGTTGTAAAGCGCTTGGCGCAGGTCCGGCAGGGGCACGCGGGTGGCGTCGTAGCGCGCAAGGCTGACGGAGGTCTTGTTCAGGTCCTCGGGTAACTGCGCCTTGGCGTTTTCCAGGAAAGTCCGTACTCGTGTCTGCGACTGGGCCCCTACCCGCAGGGTCAAATAGCCGACCATGCCGGGAATTTTTTTCAGCAGGTAATTGAACTGCCGGGCCTCGCGAAAGCTGATGCCATCCGGTGCGTTGGGGGTGTAGAGCAACGTCGGGAAGCCGCTGTGGCTGAACAGGAAGGTGTCGATGACCCACTCCCCGTCGACCAGCAGTCGATGGATGGCATAGGTGCCGCGCTGGTCGGTGGCGGTACTGCTCATGCTGGCGATACTGCGTTCAAGCCACTCCCAATCGACCCCGGCGATATGCCCTTGCAGGCGGCACTCCAAGGCAGCGTTCTGCATCTGGCGTTGGGTGATGCTCAGGGTTGCATTGCGCCGCAACTCGTAATCCGCGCTGCCGACATTCAATAGGCGGGCCCTGACCTCGTTGATGTAGCGCTGGCCGATCCACACACCGGTGACCGAGCGGGCGACCTTTTCTGCGGTCAGCGGGCTCAGGTCAATGCCGTTGGGACCTTTGAAGCGGGCCGCCCGCGAAAACTTTTCATCGAGAAAACCCACGCCGTCCGCGTAGCCGTCACGGTACAGCTGGGTGTAGGTCAGCGGTTTCGGCGTCCAGGCGCCGAGCAGTGCCGGCGGCGAGAAGGCCCAGACGGTATCGGGGTCGACATCGTTCTGGTGACGTCCCAGCAGCTCGTTCAGGCGCTTTTTTGCCTGCTTATGCACAAAGCTGGGGAAGCTGGGGAAGTGCGCATCGGACAGCGCAAAGGCGTTGTAGGCATGCAGTGCACCCTCGGCGTCGTCAGCCAGTTTCAAAAGCTTCTGGCGGTTGGCGTTACTGGTGGAGCGGTACCAGTCCGGTGTGCTGAAGGCATAGTCGTCGACCCGTGTCGCCAGCACATGGGCCGACATGGCCTTGAGGCAATGAGCATGGTTGCCGATGTTGCCAAAGCGGACCTCTTTGTATTCCTCGGCATGAGGCTTGAAACTCAGGCCAGTCAAGACCTGCTTCATCGCTGCACGAAAGCGCAAGGCGACCCGCGTGATCAGGTAATCGGTGAGGGTGCCGGGCGGTTGTTTCGAACCGTTGTCCAGGCTCCAGCCAAGGATGTGCTGCTGGCAGGCAACCTCATCGTCGAATGCCTGGAATTGCTGCCGCCCAGGTGCCTCAGGGGTACACAGCAGCAGGCGTATGACCTTGCCGTTGCCGTCGCTCTGGCGCAGCACCCACATATCCTGCAACTGGGCCTCATGCAGAGACAGGGTTGCGGCGCTCAGGCGGGCGTCGGTGCCTTGGCGCAGGGTCTGCACCAATTGGAAGTCGTCTTCACTGAGATGGCCCTCGAGCACGGCGGTATAGGCCAGCGCGTTGATCCTTTGGTCGAGCATCTGTTCGATCGCGAGGCTGGTTTCGGGTTTTGCATGCATCTGTTGTTGCGCAGCGGCGAAGTCGAGGCGCGGTTGCAGGGTGCTAAGCGTCTGTACCAGCCAGGTCACGGTGAGGTCCTTGTATGCCTCTGGCAGTGGCGCCTCTTGATAGGTGAGCGTGGTTTTTTTCAGGAAGTCCGAGCCCGTCTGCTCGTCACCTTCGTGCAGTCCGCGCAGGGTCAGGTCGATCAGGTTGCGGTCGTGTTCGTACTCGCCGATGGGGGAGACGTAGCGACGGGTATTGATCACCAGGCGTTCCGGTTCCAGGTCGTGGATATCCAGGTCTTCGCTCAGCCGCTCCAGCAGTTGATAGCGGGCCAGTGTTGCAGGCGTGGTGACCGGGCCCAGCAGTTCAAGCAGGTGTTGGCGGGCGGTGTTGTAGTCTGCCAGGTGCCTGGCCAATTCGGCCCGGCGGGTTTCGCTGGCGCTCCGGTACCAGTCCGGGGCGCTCTGGCGCAGGTAGCGCTCCAGCACGCGCTGGGCACGCCACGCCAGGCGTGCGGCCAGGTCGGGCAGGGACGCGACGATGGCGTGGTCCAGTGCGCTGATCAGCGTGTCCACGGCCTGCTCGGGGTTGTTCACCAGGCTCAGGGCATGGTCAATGTCTGCGTTGCGCTTATCGATCAGGGCGTTGTAGGTGTGTTCGAACAGCGGCCGGTCATTGATGGGCGTCAGTGCCAGCGGCCAGATCGCGCCGGGGCTGATGTGGTGGTAGCGCACCGGCAGCAGGTGCATGAAGTCGCGGCGTTGCGCGGCGTCATCCATGCCGCGCTGCAAATGCGCGTTCAGTTGAGGCAGGGAGCCAAAGGTTTCAATCCCGCGCGTGGGGGTGAACAGCATCACTTCGCCCACGGCCGGCATGGAGGAAAGGTCGGTGACGACCGGGCTGGTGCGTTCGGTCAGGACAAAGGCCCCGGCCAGTTCGATGGTTTGTGCTTGATAGTCCAGGGTCAACGCATAGAAACCAGGCCGCAGTGTGCTGCCCAGCGGCACACGCTCCAGCATGGCCTGTTGTTGCGGGTGCAGCAGACGGTCCTGGGCGCTCAGGGCGGTTTCGTTGGCAAGGGCAGTGAAACCGGCTTCAAAGGTCATGAAGGATTTACGCGGTTTTCCGTCGATCTGCTCGTAGCGGTCGAGGTGTTCCAGATGGGTGTTGAGTGTGGCCTTGAGCGTGACCAGTTGTTGGGGCAGGTCACGCTGTTTCAGCGATTGGTAAAGCGTTCGGCTCTTGTGCAGGAACTGCTGCCGGTAGCTCGCCAGGATTGCGTTGGTTTTTTCCAGATAGGCCTGTTCGGCTGAGGATTTGTGTTCTGGCAACAGCGGTGCTTCGACATTGAGCAGGTGATGACCGATCTGATTGAGGTTGCTTTCGATGCCTTCAAAGGCCTGGGATGGTGTGTTCACAGGCGCGCTCTCCATGCTGATGATAGGAACCTCAGCATGGAGCGCTGCACCGTTGGCAAGGCGGTAGATAAGTCGCGATGTCAGGCGCTGGTGTGCACCGGATCACGGTTGGCCAGGGCCTTGAGTGCGCTGCTCAAGCCCTGGGCCGATTCACCCACCAGCAAGTGCCAGATGCCGTCGTCGAGCTGGCGGATTCCCTGGCAACCCAGGGCTGTGAGCTGCTGCTCGGACAGCGCGTGGTCATCAGCCAGCTTCAAGCGAATGCGGCTCATGGCCACGCACTCCAACTGCAACACATTACGCGCACCGCCCAGTGCATTCAGCCAGTGTTCGGCGTGTGGCGGGGTGACAGCGCCGGCCTCGGGTTGAGCGGGGGCCGAGGGCGACGATGGCTGGCCGGACGTGGGCATGGCCAAGCGAATCTCGTCGGCAATGCTGTCCGCCAGTGGGCCCACCACCACCTGCAAGCTGCCGCCGTTACCGGGGCGCACCACGGCCATCGCGCCCAGGGCTTTGAGCTCTGCATCCACGGCCTTGTTGCGATCGACCATGTCCAGGCGCAGGCGTGTGGTGCACGCGCCGACACTCAGCAGGTTGTCAGCGCCGCCCAGCGCACGGATGTAGGCGCTGGCCCGTTGATGGTCGGTCATGACTTCGGTCGGGGCGGCCTGGATATCTTCCCGGCCCGGTGTCTTGAGGTTGAAGCGACGGATGCAGTAGCTGAACACGCTGTAGTAGATCACGGCATAGGCCAGGCCCACCGGCACCATCAGCCAGCCATTGGTGGACTTGCCCCAGCCCAGCACCATGTCGATAAACCCACCGGAGAAGGTAAAGCCCAGGTGGATGTTCAGCAAATTGGTGACGGCCATCGACAGGCCTGTGAGCAGCGCGTGCAGCAGGTAAAGGAACGGCGCGAGGAACATGAACGCGAATTCGATGGGTTCGGTCACGCCGGTCAGGAAGGAGGTCAGCGCCATCGACAGGAAGATCCCGCCCATGACTTTGCGCCGCTCCGGCAGGGCGTTGCGGTACATCGCCAGGCAGGCAGCGGGCAGGCCGAACAGCATCACCGGGAACATCCCCGTCATGAACTGGCCGCCCTTGGGGTCGCCGGCGAAGTAGCGGGTCAGGTCGCCAGTGACCACCGCACCGGTCAGCGGGTCGGTGAAACTGCCGAACACAAACCACGCCATGTTGTTGAGGATATGGTGCAGGCCGGTGACGATCAGCAGGCGGTTGAACACGCCAAACACGAACGCGCCGAGGCTGCCGCTTTCCATCAGCAATACGCCGAAGCTGTTGATCCCGTGCTGGATAGGCGGCCAGATCAAGCCAAAAATCACCCCCAGCGCCACCGCTGAAAACCCGGTGACAATCGGCACAAACCGCCGCCCGCCGAAGAACGCCAGGTACTCCGGCAGCTTGATGTCCTTGAAGCGGTTATACAGCGCACCGGCCATCAAGCCGCTGGCGATACCGGCGAGCATGCCCATGTTGATGGTAGTGTCCATCACCTTGAGCGTGGAGATCATCACCAGGTAACCAATTGCCCCGGCCAGGCCAGCGGTGCCGTTATTGTCACGGGCAAAACCCACGGCAATACCGATGGCGAAGATCAGCGCCAGGTTGGCGAAGATCGCCTGCCCGGCATCGTGCATCACCGCGATGTTGAGCAAGTCGGTGTCGCCCAGGCGCAGCAAGAGACCGGCGATCGGCAAGATCGCGATCGGCAGCATCAGCGCACGGCCCAGGCGTTGCAGGCCTTCAATAAAGTGTTGGTACATGGCGTGTCTCCTTTTTTCTTGTTGTTGTCAGCTCAGCGGCCAGTGGTGTTGACAGGCTTGGCGAACCGCCCTGGCGCTGCTCAGGTCGAGCAGGCCGAGGCTCAGTTGCCGGCATTGCGCCGCGTCCAGGTGGCGGACGCGGTCCTTGATTTCGCCGATCTGCGGCGGGCTGACCGACAGCTCGCTGACCCCCAGGCCGACCAGTACCGGCGTGGCCAGCGGGTCGCTGGCCAAGGCCCCGCAGACACCGACCCAGCGGCCATGCCTGGCCGCGCCGGCGCAGGTCTGGGCGATCAGCCGCAGCAATGCCGGATGCAGCGCATCGACCCGCGCAGCCAGGCCGGCGTGGTCGCGGTCCATGGCCAGGGTGTACTGGGACAGGTCATTGGTGCCGATGGATAAGAAGTCCGCGTGCTCGGCCAACTGCTCGGCCATCAGCGCGGCGGCGGGCACTTCGATCATCACCCCCAGCTCCGGGCGCTGGGTCAGTTCCAGCTCGGCGCACAATTGATCCAGGCGTTGGCGAATGTGCAGCAGTTCGTCGACTTCGCTGACCATCGGCAGCAGGATGCGGCAGCGCTCCAAGGGGCACACTTGCAGCAGCGCACGCAGTTGCTGATCCAGCAGCTGCGGGCGTACCTGCGCCAGGCGAATACCGCGCAGGCCCAAGACCGGGTTGGCCTCGACGGGCAGCGGCAGGTAGTCGAGTTGTTTGTCGCCGCCCACATCGATGGTGCGGATGATCACCGACTTGTCGCCCATAGCATCCATCACAGCTTGATAGGCTTGGCGCTGCTCCTGTTCATCCGGCGCCGTGCGGCGGTCGACGAAGAGGAATTCGGTGCGCAGCAGGCCGACACCGTCAGCGCCATTTTCAAAGGCCACCTGGGCCTCGGCGCTGGAGGCGACATTGGCGGCCACTTCGATGTTCACGCCATCGCGGGTTTGCGCCGGTTGTTGGGCCTGGGCCTGTTGCTGCCGGCGACGCAGTATCTGCGCGTCGCGGATCCGGTGGACTTCGGCATGACGCGCCTCGCTGGGGGCCAGTTCCAGGCGGCCGTTGCCGGCGTCGAGCACCACGCGCTGGCCGTGCGGCACATCGAGCACCTCAGTGCCCAACGCGACGACACATGGCAAGC
The DNA here is from genome assembly GCF_052112325.1 of Pseudomonas sp. Yb2C2. NCBI lineage: Bacteria > Pseudomonadati > Pseudomonadota > Gammaproteobacteria > Pseudomonadales > Pseudomonadaceae > Pseudomonas > Pseudomonas sp. Yb2C2. The sequence continues at coordinate 67,529 of NZ_JAVAJK010000007.1, forward strand.
CTTTGCCCCGCGCCAGGATGGCGACATGGGACGTGGCGCCACCTTCGGCCATGCAGATCCCGGCAGCCTGTTGCGCGCTCAGTTGCAGCAAATCCGAAGGGGTCAGTTCATGGGCGCTGACAATCGCTCCCGCAGGCAATTCGAAATGCCAGGCTTCACCCAACAGTGCGCGCAGGACCCGTTGTTGCAGGTCGCGCAGGTCGTTGGCGCGTTCGGCGAACAGCGGCTTGCCCAGGGCCAGCAATACCGCGCACTGCGCCTGGATCGCATCACGCCAGGCATGGGTGGCGGCGCTGCCGTGTTCGATAGCTTCGGTGGCGGCGTCCAGCAGGGCGGGGTCTTCGAGCAGGGCCAGGTGGGCGGCGAAGATCTCTTCTTCTTCGACGGCCTTGCGTTGGCGAGCCTGGTCCAGGGTGCTGCGGATTTCACCGCGCACCTGCTCCAGGGCTGCGTCCAGGCGTTGCAGTTGTTCGTCAGTGACGTGATGGCCGGGGTCCGACGGCAACTCGATACCCGCCAGCCGAAACAACGGCCCGCAGACCAGTCCCGGTGCCGCGCACACGCCCTGCAACACATCAACTTCCGTGGTTGTCCGGCGCGGCATGGCGACGACCGGTGCGTGGGGTTCAGCCTTGACGGCGGCGGACAAGGCCGCGACCAGCGCCTGCAGCGCGGCTTCGGCGTCCTTGCCGCGACAGGTCACGCGCACCTCGTCGCCTTCGCCAATGCCCAGCCCCATCAGACCGATCAGGCTGTCGCAGGCGGCCGACCTGGCGCCGAAGTGCACCTGCGCCTGGCTGCTGAAACCCTGGGCGGTCTTGCGAATCAACGCCGCCGGTCGTGCGTGCAGGCCGCCACGGTGCGTCACGTGCACGCTGGCGCTGGCTTCGGCGACGGCGTAATCCACAGCCGTTTGCTGCGCTGCGTTCGCACGCGGCACAACCTGCACCAAGGGGTCGCCCTGCTTGACGGTTTTCGCGGCCAGCGGGCGCAGTTCAAAATGTTCGCCATTGGTGAGGATGATCAGGCTGACCAGGCTTTTGCACTGGCGGGCGATACGGTCCAGGTCAAAGCGCACCAGCGCCTGGCCATTGCTGACCCGGGCGCCTTCCTTGACCAGCAGGGCAAACCCTTCGCCGTTCAATTCGACCGTGTCGACGCCGATGTGCAGCAACACTTCGGCGCCGTTGTCGGCGCGTATCGTCAAGGCGTGGCCGGTGCGGGCGACGTGGATGACCACGCCATCGCACGGCGCATGCAGGCAATCGTTGAGCGGGTCGATCGCCATGCCGTCGCCCAGGGCGCCGCTGGCGAACACGTCGTCAGGCACGTTGCCCAGGGCCAGTAACGGCCCGCTGAGGGGGGCGTTGAGGGTCAGTTCATTATTGTTGTTGGGCATGGGCACGGTACTCATCAGGAAAGCGCGACTCAGTGAGTGCGGGTAACTTTGCTCAGGTGGCGCGGCTGGTCCGGGTCCATGCCGCGGGCAACCGCCAGGCCGGCGGCCATTACGTAGAAACTCATGATCGCCAGGATCGGGTCCAGGCTCGGGTGGTCGGCGCGGCTCAGGGTCAGGTCGCGTTCGGCGATATCGTCCGGTGCTGCGAGCAGCACGCGGGCACCGCGTTGGCGCATATCGGCGGCCAGGCTCAACAAGCCGGCTTGCTCGGCACCCCGTGGTGCGAAGACCAGCAGCGGGTAGTCCGCGCCGATCAAGGCCATCGGCCCGTGGCGCACCTCAGCGCTGCTGAAGGCTTCGGCCTGGATCGCCGAGGTTTCCTTGAGCTTGAGCGCGGCTTCCTGGGCGATGGCAAACCCGGCGCCACGGCCGATCACCATCAGTTGCTGGCAGCCGCGCAGCGCCTCGATGGCGGGCGTCCAGTCCTGCCCGGCGGCTTCACGCAGGTCTTCGGGCAGGGCCTGGCAGGCTTGCAGCAAGTCGGGCTCCTGGTTCCAGTGGCCGATCAACAGCGCGCTGGCGCTGAGGGTGGCGATAAAGCTCTTGGTCGCGGCCACGCTGAGTTCCGGCCCGGCGCACAGGGGTACATGGAATTCGCAGGCGGCTTCCAGCGGCGAGTCTTCGGCGTTGACCAGCGAGATGCTCAAGGCGCCACGCTTGCGCAGCAGGCGCAAGCTGTTGACCAGGTCCGGGCTTTGCCCCGACTGGGAGAAACCGAACGCTACCTGGCCGCTGACTTTCATGGGTGCTTGCAACAAGGTCACCACCGACATCGGCAACGACGCCACCGGGATGCCGACATGCTGCATGGCCAGGTAGGCGAAGTAGCTGGCGGCGTGGTCCGAGCTGCCCCGCGCAATGGTCATCGCCACCTGCGGCGGCTGGCGGCGCAGGCGGCCGGCGACTTCTTCCAGCAGTGGGCCCAGGCGTTGCAGTTGTGCCGCGACGGCGTCAGCGGAGGCCAAGGCCTCTTCAAGCATTTTTGAAGACAATGGTTTCTCCTTCGACCATGACGTCGGTGAGGTGCAGGGAGCGGTCCAGGCGTACGCAGTCGGCAAAGCTGCCCGGTTGCAGGCGGCCGCGTTCTTCCAGGCCCAGGTAATCCGCAGGAAATTGCGACAGGCGTTGTGAGGCTTCGCTGATCGGCAGGCCGATCTTCACCAGGTTGCGCAGCGCCTGGTCCATGGTCAGCGTACTGCCGGCCAGGGTGCCGTCGGCCAGGCGTACACCGCCCAGGCATTTGGTCACGGTGTGGCTGCCCAGCTTGTATTCGCCATCGGGCATGCCGGCGGCGGCGGTGGAATCGGTGACGCAATACAGGCACGGGATCGCCCGCAGGGCTACGCGCATGGCACCGGGGTGCACATGCAGCAGGTCCGGAATCAATTCTGCGTACTTGGCGTGGGCCAGCGCGGCGCCGACGATGCCCGGCTCACGGTGATGCAACGGGCTCATGGCGTTGTACAAATGGGTAAAGCTGGTGGCGCCGGCGGCGAGGGCGGCGACGCCTTCTTCATAGCTGCCCAGGGTGTGGCCGATCTGCATGCGCACGCCGCGTTCGCTGAGGGTGCGGATCAACGCATCGTGGCCGGCGATTTCCGGCGCGATGGTGATCACGCGGATCGGCGCCAGGCGCAGGTAGGTTTCCACTTCCGCCATCAGCGCGGTGTGGGCGAAGTTGGGTTGGGCGCCGAGTTTGCCTGGGTTGATGTAAGGGCCTTCCAAGTGCACGCCGAGTACGCGGGCGCTGCCGCTAGGACGTTGCTCGCAAAAGCCGCCGAGTTGGCCGAGCACGCTGGAGATTTCATCCACCGGCGCGGTCATGGTGGTGGCCAACAGCGACGTCGTACCAAAACGCACATGGGTGCGGGTGATGGTCTCGAAAGCGTCGGCGCCTTCCATGATGTCTTTACCGCCGCCGCCGTGGACGTGCAGGTCGATAAAACCCGGCAGCAGGTAGGGCAAGTCGTTTTCAGCCGGGTCGCAAGGTTCGCCCTCGATGGCGATGACCTTGCCGTGCTGGTGCACCAGGCGGCCGCGCATCCAGCCGTGGGGCGTGAGGATATTGTCTTCGGACATGGGCAGTTCTCTAAGGCCGCAACTCGGCGGCAAAGTCGTAGCGGCGCAGTTCTGCGACGAAGTCGTAGTAGTCGTTGCGGCAGTAGGTGTCGGTGATTTCGATCGGCGTGTTGTCGGCGGTGTAGCCCACGCGAGTCATCAACAGCATGGCGGTGCCGGGGGCGATGCCCACCAGTCTGGCGAACTCGTCCGAAGCATTGATCGCCTGGATGTGTTGCAGGGCGCGCACGATGGGCTTGCCGATGCTTTCGAGGTATTCGTACAACGAATTGCCGATGGCTTGCGGCTGCGGCAGCACCGAGGCGGGCATGGCGGTCATCTCGATGGCCATCACTGTGTCATCGGCTTTGCGCAGGCGTTTGAGGCGCGCCACTTTGTCGGTGGGCGACAGGCACAGGCGTATCAGCTCTTCGTGGGTCGGCGGCGTGATGTCGCGCTCCAGCCATTGGGAGCTGGGCACGAAGCCTTTGAGGCGCAACATCTCGCTGAACCCCGACAAGCGCGACAGCGGCTGTTCCAGGCGTGGCGTGATAAAGGTGCCGGAACCCTGGCTGCGGCGGATCAGGCCTTGGGCGAACAACACTTCCAGCGCTTTACGGGCGGTCACCCGCGAAATGCTCAGCTGTTCGCTGAGGGCGCGCTCCGAGGGCAGGGCCTGTTCGGATTTCCACTGGCCGGCATGGATCGCCGCTTCCAGGTTGCGGGCCAATTGCAGGTACAGCGGCGTGGATTGTTTGTCGTCGGGACGCAGCGTCAGGATGGGGTTCATCTATGAGGTTTCCGATGCGGTTATTGGAGTGTTGTCGCCCGGTATTGGCCGGAAGCTAATACCACTTAAATACCATGTCAATGCTGCCAAAACGGTGCGAGTACCGGTTTCAGGGCGCCTTAATGGTGCCCGGTATCAAGTGGTATTAGAGAGGTCTTTATCGCGCGCAGAAGTGCGCAGCCCGCGCGGTGAACTGGTATTCACCGGCAGGCGTGGGAGGGGGAGGGAAATATTTTTAATTAAATTACGAACGGTCGAAGATTTACGGGCGGATCTCGATCAGCGTGCCGTCCTTGACCAGGTTCCAGACTTCGCGCATGTCGACGTTGCGCATACCGATGCAGCCGTCTGTCCAGTCCAGGGTGTGGAACCACTGCTCCGGGTACTCTTCGGTGTCGGGCGTGCCGTGGATCATGATCATGCTGCCGGGCTTCACCCCTTCGCGGCGGGCGCGGGCGGCATCGCTGATATTCGGGTAGGAGATGTGCATGGACAGGTAGTAGCGGTCGCTGGTCTTGCGCCAGTCGATCCAGTACAGGCCTTCCGGGGTGCGGCGGTCGCCCTCGATCAGCTTGTGGCCCTTGGGGTTTTTGCCCAGGGAAATCCGATAGGTCTTGAGGGGCTTGCCGTCGTTGATCAACTGCAATTGGTGGGCGGACTTGAGCACCAGGACTTTTTCGACCGTCTTGCCGCCCAGGGTTTCCACGGTAGAGGCCGGCGAAAGCGTGGCGAACGACAGGCAGATCAGAGCAAGCAACCAACGCATTAAAACGGTATCCCTGTGGCGACGAGCTGCCGAATGGTTATTGGGCGGGCTTTGAAGAAAGAGGTGGCACGGCTTCGCTGCGCACCGGGAAGGACTGCTGGCGGCGGTCGGCGAAAAAGTATTCTAGGGTACGCCCGACCGTGCGGAAAGCCAGCTCGGACCAAGGGATGTCCGCCTCGTCGAACAGCTGCACTTCGAGGCTTTCGGGGCCGGCGGCGAAGTCCAGGTCGACCAGTTCGGCGCGGTAGAAGATATGCACCTGGCTGATATGCGGCACGTCGATCAGCGTATAGATCGCCAGGTTGCGCACGCGGGCGCAGGCTTCCTCCAGGGTTTCGCGCGTGGCGGCCTGTTCGACGGTCTCGCCGTTTTCCATAAAACCGGCGGGCAGGGTCCAGTAACCCAGGCGCGGCTCGATGGCACGACGGCACAGCAGCACTTTATCGCCCCACACTGGCACGGTACCGGCGACGATATTGGGGTTCTGATAGTGGATGGTGGAGCAGTGATCACACACAAAACGCAGGCGCCCGTCGCCTTCGGGAATGCGTTGGGTCACCGGTTTACCGCACTGGCTACAGAAATTCATGCTGGGGTTCCTGGAAAGTGCGCCTATCTTGGCGTGGCGGGCGGGGGCCTGCAAGTTGTCGTTTAGCGACACCTGCCGGGTTTTGGGGTTGGGCACCCGCACGCTTTGGTGCATGATGCAAGGTAGCCAACAGACCGAGATGACTCATGCTGGACGAGCTACTTCGCCGGGTAAGCAATCACACCCCCCACACGCTGGAAACCGACGGGCGTTTCCCCGAGGCCGCGGTGCTGGTGCCGATTACCCGCAGTTACGAACCTGAGCTGATCCTGACCCTGCGCGCCAGCGGCCTGTCGACCCATGGTGGCGAAGTGGCCTTTCCCGGCGGGCGCCGCGACCCCGAAGACCCGGACCTGATCTTCACCGCCCTGCGTGAAGCCGAAGAAGAAATCGGCCTGCCCCCCGGCCTGGTGGAAGTCATCGGCCCGCTGAGCCCGCTGATCTCCCTGCACGGCATCCGGGTCACGCCCTATGTGGGGGTGATCCCCGACTACGTCGAGTACCTGGCCAACGATGCTGAAATCGCTGCCGTCTTCAGCGTTCCCCTGGACTTTTTCCGACAGGATCCACGCGAACATACCCACCGAATCGATTACCAGGGTCGCAGTTGGTACGTGCCCAGTTATCGCTTCGGCGAATACAAGATCTGGGGCCTGACGGCAATCATGATCGTCGAGTTGATCAATCTGCTTTATGACGACGCCCAGATAAGCCTGCACCAGCCGCCCAAGAGCTTCATCAATACCTAAGCCGTCGTTTGAACGGCCAGCCGTGAGGGAACAGCATGAAATACCGCCTGGGCGATGCCCGCGTCGAGACCCATCCACACAGCTGGGTGGCGCCGAATGCCACGCTGGTGGGCAAGGTCAAGCTGGAGGAGGGCGCCAACGTCTGGTTCAACGCGGTGCTGCGTGGCGACAACGAGCTGATCCTGATCGGCAAGAACAGCAACGTCCAGGACGGCAGCGTGATGCACACCGATATGGGCTACCCGCTGACCCTGGGCACCGGCGTGACCATCGGCCATAACGCCATGCTGCATGGCTGCACGGTCGACGATTACAGCCTGATCGGTATCAACGCGGTGATCCTCAACGGCGCCAAGATCGGCAAGCACTGCATCATCGGCGCCAACGCGTTGATCGGCGAAGGCAAGGAAATTCCCGATGGCTCCCTGGTGATGGGCTCGCCGGGCAAAGTCGTGCGTGAGTTGACCGACGCACAGAAGCGGATGCTGGAAGCCAGCGCCGCGCACTATGTGCATAACGCCCAGCGTTACGCGCGGGACCTGGTTGAGCAGGAAGAATGAACCCGATTGAACGCCCCGTCGCCTCGCCGTGCGTGAGCATTTGTGCGCTGGACGATGACGATATCTGCACCGGCTGCCAGCGCACCGTGGATGAGATTACGCGTTGGAGCCGCATGGACAACGCCGAGCGCCGGGTGGTGTTGGGGTTGTGCCATGAGCGGGCGGTGGCGAGTGGGTTGGTGTTTATGGTTTCTGGGAAATCCGGTGCCTGATAGACCGCCATCGGGGCAAGCCCCCTCCCACACTTGACCGCGTTTGATCTGTAAGAATGCGGTCAACATGTGGGAGGGGGCTTGCCCCCGATGAGGCCCTCCCAGACGACATATTTCAAAATGTGAAGTACCCTGTGCCCCTTGTTCACAGGTCCCTCGCCCCATGCTCTTCCTGATCGCCTACATAAGCAGCGTCGTGCTGATCAACTTCGCCTTCTCCACTGCCCCGCACCTGGACGTCATCTGGTCGGCCTGGGGCGGCCTGGTGTTTATTCTGCGCGACATGGTGCAAACCCGCTTCGGCCATGGGGCGATCATCGCCATGCTGGCGGCGCTGGTGTTGTCGTATATCACTTCGGACCCGTCCATCGCCCTGGCCAGCGCCACGGCATTCGCGGTGTCGGAATGCATTGACTGGCTGGTGTTCAGCATCACCAAGCGCCCGCTCCACGACCGCCTGTGGATAAGTTCGGCGCTCAGCATTCCCCTTGATACCTTTATCTTCTTCGGCCTGATCGGTGCGCTCACCCCTGCCGTGGTGGGCACCGCCTTGGCGTCGAAGTTCGCCGGGGTCACGGCGGTGTGGCTGATCATGGCCTGGCGCATCCGCAAGCGGGCCGTCGCCAACTGAGGCCAATTTTTACAGTTCATGTAAAATGCCGGCCTTTCTCCCCATGATCCGCTCCCCTGAGGACCTGAGATGACCCGAATCGGAACTCCATTGTCGCCAACCGCGACCCGCGTTTTGCTGTGTGGCTGCGGTGAGCTGGGCAAGGAAGTGGTGATTGAACTGCAACGCCTGGGCGTTGAAGTGATTGCCGTGGATCGCTACGCCAATGCGCCGGCCATGCAGGTTGCCCATCGCAGCCATGTGATCAACATGCTCGACGGCGCCGCCCTGCGTGCGGTGATCGAAGCGGAAAAACCGCACTTCATCGTGCCGGAAATCGAAGCCATCGCCACCGCGACGCTGGTTGAGCTGGAAGCCGAAGGCTTCACCGTGATCCCGACTGCGCGCGCCACGTCGCTGACCATGAACCGTGAAGGCATCCGTCGCCTGGCCGCCGAAGAACTGGACCTGCCGACCTCGCCGTACCATTTCGCCGACACCTTCGAGGACTACAGCAAGGCCGTCCAGGACCTGGGTTTCCCCTGCGTGGTCAAGCCGGTGATGAGTTCGTCGGGCAAGGGCCAGAGCCTGCTGCGCAGCGCTGACGACGTGCGCAAAGCCTGGGATTACGCCCAGGAAGGCGGACGTGCAGGCAAGGGCCGAGTGATCATCGAAGGTTTTATCGACTTCGACTACGAAATCACCCTGCTGACCGTGCGCCACATCGGCGGCACCACCTTCTGCGCGCCGGTCGGCCACCGTCAGGAGAAAGGCGACTATCAGGAATCCTGGCAGCCACAGGCCATGAGCCCGGTTGCGCTGGCAGAGTCCGAGCGCGTCGCCAAAGCCGTGACCGAAGCCTTGGGTGGCCGTGGTCTGTTTGGCGTGGAACTGTTCATCAAGGGTGATCAGGTGTGGTTCAGCGAAGTGTCGCCACGCCCGCACGACACGGGTTTGGTGACGTTGATTTCCCAGGACCTGTCGCAGTTTGCCCTGCATGCGCGTGCCATCCTGGGCTTGCCAATCCCGTTGATCCGTCAGTTCGGGCCTTCGGCGTCGGCGGTGATTCTGGTGGAAGGGCAGTCGACCCAGACCGCGTTTGCCAACCTCGGCGCTGCACTGAGCGAGCCGGACACGGCGTTGCGTCTGTTTGGTAAGCCAGAAGTGAATGGCCAGCGCCGCATGGGCGTGGCGTTGGCGCGGGATGAATCGATTGAAGCGGCTCGGGCCAAGGCGACCCGTGCTTCCCAGGCGGTTGTGGTAGAGCTTTAAAGCATCGGGAGCAAGCCCCCTTCCACATTTTGATCGCATTGTTCCAGTAGAAATGCGGTCAAAATGTGGGAGGGGGCTTGCTCCCGATAGCTGTTTATCAGACGACCTTGTTCAAATCGTTATCCCGCGTCTCTTTCAGGCACAGCACAGCAATCAAGCTGAGCAACGCTGCCGCCGACACATACCCACCGACATAACTCAGCCCACCCATCGCCACCAGCTTGGTCGCGAAGAACGGTGCAGCCGAAGCGCCCACAATCCCACCCAGGTTATACGCTGCCGAAGCACCGGTATAACGCACGCGGGTCGGGAACAGTTCCGGCAGCATGGCGCCCATCGGCGCGAAGGTTACGCCCATCAGGAACAGCTCCAGCGCCAGGAACAATGCCACGGCCCAGGTCGAACCGTGGGTCAGCAGGGGCTCCATGGTGAAGCCGGACAGGATCGCCAGGATTGCGCCGACGATCAGCACCGGCCTGCGTCCGTAGCGATCACTGGCCAAGGCGGCCAAAGGCGTGGCAAGGCCCATGAACAATACGGCAAAGCACAGCAGCCCAAGGAATGTCTCGCGGCTGTAGCCCAAGGTCGACACGCCGTAGCTCAGGGAAAACGCAGTGGTGATGTAAAACAGCGCGTAACACACCACCATCGACGCGGCGCCCAGCAGCACCGGCAGCCAATGCTGGCTGAATAACTCCACCAGCGGCACTTTCACCGGCTTTTCCTTGGCCACGGCGTTGGCGAACACCGGAGTTTCGTGCAGTTTCAAGCGTGCATACAGGCCGACCATCACCAGCGCCGCGCTGAGGATGAACGGAATACGCCAGCCCCAACTGCGGAACTGCTCGTCGTTGAGGCTCATGGCCAGGATCAGGAACAGGCCGTTGGCGGCCAGGAACCCGATGGAGGGGCCCAGTTGCGGAAACATGCCGAACCAGGCGCGTTTGCCTTTGGGCGCGTTCTCGGTGGCCAGCAAGGCGGCGCCGCCCCATTCCCCGCCCAACCCAAGGCCCTGGCCGAAACGCAGCACGCACAACAGGATCGGCGCCCAGGCCCCGATGCTGTCATAGCCGGGCAGCAAACCGATCAGCGTGGTGCACACGCCCATCAGCAGCAACGAGGCCACCAGCGTGGATTTTCGGCCGATACGGTCGCCAAAGTGGCCGAACAACGCCGAGCCCAGCGGACGCGCGATAAAGGCGATGCCAAAGGTCAGGAATGACGCCAGCATCTGCGCAGTGCCGGAGGTCTGCGGGAAGAACACCGGGCCGATCACCAGGGCTGCGGCGGTGGCGTAAATATAGAAGTCGTAGAACTCGATGGCGGTGCCGACGATGCTCGCGGTGGCGACTCGTGCAGTCGAGTTGGTCGGGGCGGCGGTCGCAGCCTCGTTATAGGTGGTGCTCATTGAGTTATCCCTGACAGTCGTTGCGCGTTTGGACGCGGATTATTATTGGGTCGAACCCCCTTGGATCAGGGTAGTGCGCGGGGCGGCTCGGGATGGGAGCGAACACCGGTCAGACACGATGCAGCGGAGCCTGGACGCGCGGAGTGCGGGTAGCACGCGGTCGGGCGGGGCTTGGGTAAGCCGCAGGGATTATAGGAAGGGGTGTGTGGATCCAACAAGGGGCTGACACGCTGCAAATCCAAATGTGGGAGGGGGCTTGCTCCCGATGGCAGTGGGTCAGTCCCCGAATGCAGTGAATGGCACACCGCTATCGGGAGCAAGCCCCCTCCCACATTGGATTTTGGTTTGTCAGGAGAGCTACGCGGCGACAGGCACTCGGCTGGTGTGCCAGATCAGCACTTTCGCTACGCGGTTGTCTTCGGTCTCGAGGATTTCCAGGCGATAGCGCCCGATCTTAAGGCACACCGCGCAATCCGGAATGGTTTCCAGCGCTTCGGTCACCAGGCCGTTGAGGGTCTTTGGGCCGTCGCTGGGCAGGTGCCAGCCCAGGCTCTTGTTCAGTTCGCGGATCGAGGCGGCGCCATCAATGATGTAGCGGCCGTCGGTCTGGGCTTCGATGTGCGGGTTGTCGGTGCTTTGCTCACTTTCGAATTCACCGACGATTTCTTCGAGGATGTCTTCCAGGGTGACGATGCCCAGCACTTCGCCGTACTCATCCACGACCATGCCCAGGCGCCGCTGCTGTTTGTGGAAGTTCAGCAGTTGCAGTTGCAGTGGGGTGCTTTCCGGGACGAAGTAGGGTTCGTGGCAGGCGGCGAGCAATGCGTCCTTGGTCAGGCTGGCATCGGGCAGCAGGTGCTGGACCTGGCGGGTATTGAGCACGGCCTGGACCTGGTTGATATCACTGTGGAACACCGGCAGGCGGGTGCGCGGGGACGTGCGCAGTTGTTCGATGATGTCTTCAATCGAGTCGTCGAGGTTGATGCCGTCCACTTCACTGCGTGGCACCAGGATGTCATTGACCGTGATGTTGTCCAGCGCGTGGATGCCAGGCATGCCGGGGGTGCGGTCGGCGTCGGCATCAGGCTCGGGTTCGTCATCGTGGTCGGGTAGCGGTTCATCGCTCTTTTTAACCACCCCGGATTTGCGCGCAAACGGGCGCAATAACAGCAGGCTGATGCCGTTGAGCAGCCAGGCCAGGGGATAGAGGATTTTCAGCGGTACGCCCAGCAGCGTATTGCCAAAGCCCAGGATCGCTTGCGGATAACGGGTGGCCAGGGCGCGCGGCAGGTAGTCGGCCAGCACCAGCAGGAGTGCACAGGACATCAGCCAGCCGAGCCAAGGGCCGTTCTGTGCCCAAGCATAGATCGCCAGCAGGGTGCAGAGAATCACCACGGCGGCGCGACACAGGCTGTTGCACAGGATCAGGCTGTGACGCGGGAAATTCAGGCGGGCGGCCGCTTTGTCTCCCTGGCGAGTGCCGGGGCGCAGGGCCAGCAGGTGCTGTTGTGCGGCTTCGATGGCGGTAAACAGCCCGGCCCATAACACCAGCAAGGCGATTACCGCGAGCATCGGCCCCAGGGGCAAGTTGTCCATGATTGCTGCCCGTCAGATATGCAGGATGTATTCGCGAACCAGCTTGCTGCCGAAATAGGCCAGCATCAGCAGGCAGAAACCGGCCAGGGTCCAGCGGATCGCTTTATGCCCACGCCAGCCGAGGCGGTTGCGGCCCCACAGCAGCACGCTGAACACGATCCAGGCCAGGCAGGCCAGCAGGGTCTTGTGCACCAGGTGCTGGGCAAACAGGTTTTCGACGAACAGCCAGCCGGAGATCAGCGACAGCGAAAGCAGGGTCCAGCCGGCCCACAGGAAACCGAACAGCAGGCTTTCCATGGTTTGCAGCGGTGGGAAGTTCTTGATCAGGCCGGAAGGGTGCTTGTGCTTGAGTTGGTGGTCCTGCAACAGCAGGAGCAGGGCCTGGAACACCGCGATGGTGAACATGCCATAGGCCAGGATCGACAACAGGATATGCGCGAGGATGCCGGGCTCTTCGTCAATCACCTGTACGGTGCCGGTGGGGGCGAACTGCGCCAGCAGCACCGTCAGCACGCCCAGGGGAAAGAGCAGGACCAGCAGGTTCTCGACGGGGATCCGGTAGCAGGCCAGCAATGTCAGCGCGATGACTGCTGCAGCGATCAGGCTGGCGGCGCTGAAAAAGTCCAGGCCCAGGCCCACCGGGGTCATCAGGTGGGTGAACAGGCTCGCGGCGTGGGCCAGCAGGGCGAGGACGCCCAGGCCGACCAGCAGGCGTTTGTCCGCCTTGGTGCCTTGGGCAAGACGAGTGCCCTGATAGAGGGTCGCAGCGGCATAAAGGAGTGCGGCGGCGAGGCTGGGTAGCAAACTGGGTGACAAGGGGACCATAAATCCTGATAGACAAGCCCGAAAGGCGCTGAGTTTGGCATACACCTGCGTTCCACGAAAGACTCCCGGACCAGACAGCGGGTGTGCATGGACGCAGTCTTCGCTATAATCCGCGATCTGCCCACGCCGCAGGCTCGCCGAGCGCTGTGTTTAATAGCGATTTACCACAGCCTGGGCTGCCATTACCTCGGTCTACCAATGCATTTCGATGATTAGGGCCTGAAAGGATCGCGCATGTTTGAAAACTTGACTGACCGTCTCTCGCAGACGCTGCGCCATGTAACCGGCAAGGCCAAGCTGACCGAGGACAATATTAAAGACACCCTGCGCGAAGTGCGCATGGCGTTGCTGGAAGCCGACGTGGCCTTGCCAGTGGTGAAGGACTTCGTCAACTCGGTCAAAGAGCGCGCAGTGGGCACTGAAGTGTCCCGCAGCCTGACGCCGGGCCAGGCCTTTGTGAAGATCGTCCAGGCCGAACTCGAAAGCCTGATGGGTGCGGCTAACGAAGATTTGAACCTCAGTGCCGTGCCACCGGCCGTCGTGTTGATGGCCGGCCTGCAAGGTGCGGGCAAGACCACCACCGCCGGCAAGCTGGCGCGCTTCCTTAAAGAGCGCAAGAAGAAGTCCGTGATGGTGGTATCGGCCGACGTGTACCGTCCGGCGGCCATCAAGCAGCTGGAAATGCTCGCGGGCGAAGTGGGCGTGACCTTCTTCCCGTCCGACCTGAGCCAGAAGCCGGTCGACATCGCCAACGCCGCTATTAAAGAAGCAAGGCTCAAGTTCATCGACGTGGTCATCGTCGATACCGCCGGTCGCCTGCACATCGATGAAGAGATGATGGGCGAGATCAAGGCGCTGCATGCCGCGATCAACCCGGTCGAGACGCTGTTCGTGGTCGACGCCATGACCGGCCAGGATGCGGCCAATACCGCCAAGGCCTTTGGTGATGCGCTGCCGCTGACCGGCGTGATCCTCACCAAGGTCGACGGCGACGCCCGTGGCGGTGCCGCGCTGTCGGTGCGTGCCATCACCGGCAAGCCGATCAAGTTCATCGGTATGGGCGAGAAGAGCGAAGCGCTCGAACCGTTCCACCCTGAGCGTATCGCCTCGCGTATCCTCGGCATGGGCGACGTGCTCAGCCTGATCGAACAGGCTGAAGCGACGCTCGACAAGGACAAAGCCGATAAGCTTGCTAAAAAGTTGAAGAAGGGCAAGGGCTTCGACCTCGAAGACTTCCGCGACCAACTGCAACAAATGAAGAGCATGGGCGGCCTTGGCGGCCTGATGGACAAGCTGCCGAACATCGGCGGTGTGAACCTGGCGCAAATGGGCAATGCCCAGGGCGCGGCAGAGAAGCAGTTCAAGCAGATGGAAGCCATCATCAACTCCATGACCCCGGCCGAGCGCCGCGACCCTGAGCTGATCAGCGGTTCGCGCAAGCGTCGGATCGCCATGGGTTCCGGCACCCAGGTGCAGGACATCGGGCGCTTGATCAAGCAGCACAAGCAGATGCAGAAGATGATGAAGAAATTCTCCGCCAAGGGCGGAATGGCCAAGATGATGCGCGGCATGGGCGGTATGTTGCCCGGCGGCGGCATGCCGAAAATGTAAAGTATTCGAGCGGGAGTTCACTCCTGCTCCGACCCACAGGGATGTGGGATCTCCAGCAAACCCGCCGTTGGCGGGGGCTGACCTGCCGTTTTAACCGACGGCTCTCTAGCAGATCTGAATGGCCCGCTGATAGGCGCCAGAAAAAGACATTTGCAAAAGTCCGGATATTCCTTAGAATATGCGGCCTTTCGGGCACCTATGCCCGCTGTGCATTTAGATTTGCAGCACCGACTACAGGAACGATGTTCACATGCTAACAATCCGTCTTGCCCTTGGCGGCTCCAAAAAGCGCCCGTTTTACCACTTGACCGTAACTGACAGCCGTAACCCACGTGACGGCTCTCACAAGGAACAAGTTGGCTTCTTCAACCCGATCGCTCGTGGTCAAGAAGTCCGCCTGTCCGTGAACCAAGAGCGCGTAGCCTACTGGCTGAGCGTTGGTGCACAACCGTCTGAGCGTGTTGCCAAGTTGTTGAAGGACTCGGCTAAGGCCGCAGCCTGAGCAATATGAACGCGACGCCAGCTGTTGCTGATGATTTGATCGTTATCGGCAAGATTTATTCTGTTCATGGCGTTCGCGGCGAAGTGAAGGTGTATTCCTTTACTGATCCGACTGAAAACCTGTTGCAGTACAAGACCTGGACGCTCAAGCGCGAAGGTAGTGTGAAACAGGTCGAGCTGGTCAGTGGGCGCGGGAGCGATAAGTTCCTGGTCGCAAAGCTCAAGGGTCTTGATGATCGTGAAGAAGCTCGTCTTCTGGCCGGTTATGAGATCTGCGTGCCGCGCAACCTGTTCCCTGAATTGACCGACGGCGAGTACTACTGGTACCAGCTGGAAGGTCTGAAGGTCATCGATCAACTCGGGCAATTGTTCGGGAAAATCGATCATCTTCTGGAAACCGGCGCCAATGATGTAATGGTGGTCAAGCCTTGCGCTGGCAGCCTGGATGATCGCGAACGCCTGTTGCCCTATACGGAGCAATGCGTGTTGGCTGTCGACCTGGCCGCAGGCGAGATGAAGGTGGAATGGGACGCGGACTTCTAAGCGTGGCTAATTTGCGCATTGAAGTGATCAGTTTGTTTCCCGAGATGTTCTCCGCCATCAGCGAGTACGGCATCACCAGTCGGGCGGTGAAACAGGGGCTGTTGCAGCTCACCTGTTGGAACCCGCGAGACTACACGACGGATCGACATCACACTGTGGACGATCGCCCATTTGGCGGTGGCCCGGGCATGGTGATGAAGATCAAGCCCCTGGAAGACGCGTTGGCTCAGGCCAAGGCAGCCGCCGGGGAGAAGGCGAAGGTTATTTACCTGTCCCCTCAAGGCCGCCAGCTGAAACAGGCTGGGGTCCGCGAACTGGCGAATGAGGAAGCACTGATCCTGATTGCCGGTCGCTATGAAGGCATTGACGAGCGCTTTATTGAGGCTCATGTCGATGAAGAGTGGTCGATTGGGGACTATGTCCTGTCTGGCGGTGAGCTGCCGGCGATGGTCCTGATAGATGCGGTTACACGACTGCTGCCTGGAGCTTTAGGGCATGCGGACTCCGCGGAGGAAGATTCCTTCACGGATGGTTTGCTGGATTGCCCGCACTACACCCGACCGGAGGTGTATGCGGATCAGCGTGTTCCCGACGTATTGCTAAGTGGCAATCACGCACACATCCGGCGTTGGCGTTTACAGCAGTCCCTTGGTCGGACCTATGAACGACGCGCCGATCTTCTGGAAAGCCGCTCGCTTTCTGGAGAAGAGAAGAAGCTGCTCGAGGAATACATCCTCGCGCGGGACGATAGTTAACAACGTATCGATGGTAGGTCCATTGACTTACCTTAGGAGCACAGCATGACTAACAAAATCATCCTTGCACTCGAAGCAGAGCAGATGACCAAAGAGATCCCTACCTTTGCCCCGGGCGACACTATTGTCGTCCAGGTGAAAGTGAAGGAAGGCGACCGTTCGCGTCTGCAAGCGTTCGAAGGCGTGGTAATCGCCAAGCGTAACCGTGGTGTGAACAGTGCTTTCACTGTTCGTAAAATCTCCAACGGTGTTGGCGTAGAGCGTACTTTCCAGACCTACAGCCCGCAAATCGACAGCATGGCCGTCAAGCGTCGCGGTGACGTACGTAAAGCCAAGCTGTACTACCTGCGTGACCTGTCCGGTAAAGCAGCTCGCATCAAGGAAAAACTGGCTTAAGTCCAGCTTCCCGATGCAGAAAAAAGCAGCCTACGGGCTGCTTTTTTGTGCCCGCGATTTGAGGTCCGGGATAGGATCTACCTGATTCCGCCATTTTTCTGTTCGAGTCCCTATGCCCGCCATCGACCACCCCCTGATCGACCGTTTCCTCGATGCCCTATGGCTGGAAAAAGGCCTGTCAGATAACACCCGCCAGGCCTACCGCAGCGACCTGGCGCTGTTCAACGGCTGGCTGCAGGAGAAACACCTGGAACTGATCAATGCCGGCCGCGAGCTGATCCTCGATCACCTGGCCTGGCGTCTGGAGCAGAACTACAAACCCCGTTCCACTGCACGATTTCTCTCCGGTGTGCGTGGCTTTTATCGCTATTTGCTCAGGGAGAAACTGATTACCCTCGATCCGACCCTGCAAATCGATATGCCGCAACTGGGCAGGCCCTTGCCCAAATCCCTGTCGGAAGCCGACGTCGATGCCTTGCTCGCTGCGCCCGACCTCAGCGAAGCCATCGGCCAGCGTGACCGCGCCATGCTGGAAGTGTTGTATGCCTGTGGCCTGCGGGTCACGGAGCTGATCAGCCTGACTCTGGAGCAAGTCAATCTGCGCCAGGGGGTGCTGCGGGTAATGGGCAAGGGCAGCAAGGAGCGGCTGGTGCCGATGGGGGAGGAAGCGATTGTGTGGGTCGAGCGCTACATGCGCGATGCCCGTAGCGAGCTGCTTGGCGGGCGGCCCAGCGATGTGCTGTTTCCCAGCCAACGCGGCGAACAGATGACCCGCCAGACGTTCTGGCATCGCATCAAACACCAGGCCAAGGTCGCGGGGATCGGCAAGAGCCTGTCGCCCCACACTTTGCGCCATGCATTCGCCACCCATTTGCTCAACCACGGTGCGGATTTGCGCGTGGTGCAAATGCTGCTCGGGCACAGCGACTTATCCACCACCCAGATCTACACCCATGTGGCGCGTGCGCGCTTGCAGGATATGCATGCCAAGCACCACCCGCGAGGCTGAAAAGCGCCAATTTATTCCTCCACGGGCTGCCCTGCGGCCCAACTGTGGTAGGCTTTGCCGGTTAGCAAAGGGGACCGCCCGCACCCGTGTTTCCGTATTGGCGCGCCTGCACCCGTCCCTGCATCTGCCTTCAGGAGTTTCCATGCGCTTGACCCAGATTATTGCCGCCGCAGCCATTGCGTTGGTTTCCACCTTTGCCGTCGCCGATGACGCTGCCGAGCAGACCATCCGCAAGAGCCTGGCCAACCTGCAACTCGACACCCCGATCGAAAGCATCAGTGCCAGCCCCATGGCCGGCCTGTATGAAGTCAAGCTCAAGGGCAGCCGCGTGCTGTACGCCAGTGCAGACGGTCAGTACATCGTCCAGGGCTACCTGTTCCAGCTCAAGGACGGCAAGCCGGTCAACCTGACCGAGAAAGCCGAGCGCCTGGGCGTGTCCAAGCTGATCAACGGCATCCCGGTGGCTGAAACCGTGGTTTACCCGGCCATCGGCGAGACCAAGACCCATATCACCGTGTTCACCGACACCACCTGCCCGTACTGCCACAAGTTGCATGCCGAAGTGCCTGCGCTGAACAAGCTGGGTGTGGAAGTCCGCTACGTAGCGTTCCCGCGCCAGGGCCTGGGTTCGCCAGGCGACGAGCAGTTGCAGGCCGTATGGTGCTCGGCCGACAAGAAAGCGGCCATGGACAAGATGGTCGATGGCAAGGAAATCAAGGCGGCCAAATGTGCCAACCCGGTTTCCAAGCAGTTCGCCCTGGGCCAGTCCATCGGCGTAAACGGCACACCGGCCATCGTTTTAGCTGACGGCCAGGTGATTCCGGGCTACCAGCCGGCACCACAAGTTGCCAAACTGGCGCTGAGTGCCAAATAAACCAGCATTGTCGAACCTTTGACGATGCTGGCCCGTGGATAAGTCGGCGGGCCATTAATTGAAAGCCGCAGTTGTGCGGCTGTTTTTCACGGCCGACCTAGCGTCGGCCGTTTCATGGGGAGTTCTTCAGTGAAACCGGTCAAAGTAGGCATCTGTGGGTTAGGGACCGTCGGTGGCGGCACCTTCAACGTACTTCAGCGTAATGCTGAAGAAATTTCCCGCCGTGCAGGGCGTGGGATTGAAGTGGCGCAAATTGCCACGCGTTCGCCAAAGCCTCAGTTCCAAACGACCGGTATTGCGATTACCAACGATGTCTTCGCCGTGGCCACCAACCCTGAAATCGATATCGTCATCGAGCTGGTGGGCGGTTACACCGTGGCTCGCGAGCTGGTGCTCAAGGCGATCGAAAACGGCAAGCACGTGGTCACCGCCAACAAGGCGCTGATCGCCGTACACGGCAACGAGATCTTCGCCAAGGCCCGCGAGAAAGGCGTGATCGTGGCGTTCGAAGCCGCGGTTGCCGGCGGTATCCCGGTGATCAAGGCGATCCGTGAAGGCCTGTCCGCCAACCGCATCAACTGGGTGGCCGGCATCATCAACGGCACCGGTAACTTCATCCTCACCGAAATGCGCGAGAAGGGCCGTACCTTCGAAGACGTACTGGCCGAAGCCCAGGCCCTGGGGTATGCCGAAGCCGACCCGACATTCGACGTGGAAGGCATCGACGCGGCGCACAAGCTGACCATCCTGGCGTCCATCGCCTTTGGTATCCCGCTGCAGTTCGACAAGGCCTACACCGAAGGCATCACCAAGCTGACCACTGCCGACGTGAACTACGCCGAAGCCCTGGGCTACCGCATCAAGCACCTCGGTGTCGCGCGCAGCACCCCGGCGGGAATCGAGTTGCGTGTGCACCCGACGCTGATCCCGGCTGACCGCCTGATCGCCAACGTCAATGGCGTGATGAACGCCGTGATGGTCAACGGTGATGCCGCCGGCTCCACCCTGTTCTACGGTGCCGGCGCCGGCATGGAACCGACCGCTTCGTCGGTGATCGCCGACCTGGTGGACGTGGTTCGCGCCATGACCAGCGACCCGGAAAACCGCGTGCCGCACCTGGCCTTCCAGCCGGATTCGCTGTCGGCCCACCCGATCCTGCCGATCGAGGCATGCGAAAGCGCCTACTACCTGCGCATCCAGGCCAAGGATCACCCGGGCGTGTTGGCCCAGGTGGCCAGCATCCTGTCGGAGCGCGGTATCAACATCGAGTCGATCATGCAGAAGGAAGTCGAGGAGCAGAACGGCCAGGTGCCGATGATCCTGCTGACCCACCGGGTGCTCGAGCAGCACATCAACGATGCCATCCAGTCCCTGGAAGCTCTCCAGGGTGTGGTTGGGCCGGTAGTACGGATTCGCGTCGAACATTTGAATTAATCCAGCTGCAAGCTATTGGCTGCAAGCTGCAAGTAAAAGCCGATCAGCTTTAACTTGCCGCTTGTAGCTTGAAGCTTGAAGCTCAAACCAAAGGTTTGCTTTTATGCGCTACATCAGCACCCGCGGCCAGGCACCGGCCCTGAATTTCGAAGACGTCTTGCTGGCAGGCCTTGCCACTGACGGCGGCCTGTACGTGCCGGAAAACCTGCCACGCTTTACCCAGGAAGAAATCGCTTCGTGGGCCGGCCTGCCGTACCACGAGCTGGCGTTCCGGGTGATGCGCCCGTTCGTCACCGGCAGCATCCCCGATGTGGATTTCAAAAAGATTCTGGAAGAGACCTACGGCGTGTTTTCCCACAGCGCCATCGCGCCTCTGCGCCAGCTCAACAGCAACGAATGGGTGCTCGAGCTGTTCCATGGCCCGACCCTGGCGTTCAAAGACTTCGCCCTGCAACTGCTGGGTCGCCTGCTGGACTACGTGCTGGAGAAGCGCGGCGAGCGCGTGGTGATCATCGGCGCCACCTCGGGTGATACCGGTTCGGCCGCCATCGAAGGCTGCAAGCACTGCGAAAACGTCGACATCTTCATCCTGCACCCGCACAAGCGTGTCTCGGAAGTACAGCGCCGCCAGATGACCACCATCTTCGGCGAGAACATCCATAACATCGCCATCGAAGGCAACTTCGACGACTGCCAGGAAATGGTCAAGAACAGCTTCGCCGACCAGGACTTCCTCAAAGGCACACGCCTGGTGGCGGTGAACTCGATCAACTGGGCGCGGATCATGGCCCAGATCGTCTACTACTTCCACGCCTCGCTGCAGTTGGGTGGCCCGGCGCGCTCGGTGTCGTTCTCGGTGCCGACCGGCAATTTCGGCGACATCTTCGCCGGCTACCTGGCCCGTAACATGGGCCTGCCGGTCAACCAGTTGATCGTCGCCACCAACCGTAACGACATCCTGCACCGCTTCATGAGCGGCAACCAATACGTCAAGGAAACCCTGCACGCCACCTTGTCGCCGTCCATGGACATCATGGTGTCGTCGAACTTCGAACGCCTGCTGTTCGACATGCACGGTCGCAACGGCGCAGCCATTGCCGGCTTGATGGACACCTTCAAGAGCGGCGGCGGTTTCAGCGTTGATGAAGAGCGCTGGACCGAAACCCGCAAGCTGTTCGACTCCCTGGCCGTGGACGACGCGCAGACCTGTGAAACCATCGCCGAGGTCTACGTCCAGACCGGCGAGCTGCTCGACCCGCACACCGCCATTGGGGTGAAGGCCGCCCGCGAATGCCGTCGTAGCCTGGATATCCCGATGGTGATCCTCGGCACCGCCCATCCAGTGAAATTCCCGGAAGCGGTGGAGAAGGCGGGTGTCGGCAAGGCGCTGGAACTGCCGGTGCACCTGACCGACCTGTTCGAGCGTGAAGAGCGTTGCACGGTGCTGCCGAATGACTTGAAGGCGATGCAGGCGTTTGTCAGCCAGCATGGCAATCGTGGCAAGCCTTTGTAAGGCAGGTCACCAAGACAAAAACGCCGCTTTCCCTTCCTTGGGTCAGCGGCGTTTTTTGTTTCTGGCAGGCCCGACAGCGTGCCGTTTACAAGAGCAACTTAATCGCTACTCCAGTAATCGAAGCAATCGTTGCGACCACGGCCATTGCTACGCCCATGGGGTACCAGAAAGTTTCACAGTTTATTTTCAGGGATTCCGATCTGAGCTTGTCTTGCTCAGCCTGCATGCGTGATATTTCTGCGTAAATGCGCCTTACATCGGCATGCATTTTCTCCATCGTCGCCAGTCGCTCATCGTTTTCCACCATCGCATTCCTCCTTCGCAATAAGGGCCTTTGGCATACGCTTTACCCACGTGGCACTGTGATCAGCGCTCATCGAGTATAGGATTCACCCATGGCCTGCGCGGCAGGGGAAGCCCAAAACAGCAGCCCATTGCGTAAGCATTTATGTGCCGCCGTTTTTTGCCTGTCATGTTGCAAGCGCATGCTGGAAACGTCATCCCCCGACAACCCCGCATAAACGAAAAAGCGAACTTTCCTACGTCACAACCAGTCACTTAGGATAGATGCAGCTCCCGTTTACAAGAATGTTTGCGAACTATTGAGTGGTGATCGAGATGGAAAGTATCAGCCTATTGCTCGAAGAGGCACTGAGCCCTTATCAGGTGACGTTGACCACCGCAGGTGTGCAGGAAGAGTGCCTGGTAACCGTGAAGAACCCCGCCGGTGCGATCATGGTCGAGCGTGAAGTCGACCGGGCGCAATTGCTCGATAAGCGCCTATTGGTGGATGTGGTGGATTGCCTGCTGCGTGATCTCAAGATCGCTGAAGGACGCCTGGAACCCTCGGTCATCGCGGCCTTGCGCAACGCCGCCCAGACCCGCAGCGCTGCCGTTGCATGAAGAATTGTTTATAGATGGAAACTTCCCACGTCATGGCCGGTCAGATTTCGTAACAGCAAGAGCAAACATTGTGCTCCGGTGTTTGTGCCTTGTTGTACTGGTCTTTGTAGGCCACGTTTAACCCCGAAGTGTCTCCCCACTCTTCGGGGTTTCTTTTTGCCTGGGATTTGTCACGGCGCCGGCGAGTCCTGGAAAAAGCTCGGGTTGTCTCGCAGGTAATGTTCACGCATGACAGGGTCCAGCCAGGCGGCATAGGACTGTTGTACTTGTGCCAGCGGGAGGCTGGGCAGAACCCGGTTGATCCGTTCCATGGCTTCGCGCCCCTCAGGTGTATCCGAGCAGCCGATATGCGTGCGCTGGTAAGGCGCTGTGCCCTTGATGGGGTAGAAGCTGAGGTCGTCGGCTGCGATCCCCTGTTGCATCGCGTGGTAGCGGATTTCCGGCCAATAGCCCAGCACTGCCTCCAGCCGGCCCAGGCGCTGCATCTGCAGCAAGCTGCCAAGGGCATCGTTGCCGTAGTGCAGTGCCAGTTTGTGTGTGTCGGCCTGTTTCAGTCGCTCATCGATAACGGCGCCGTAGCTGCGTTCCGCGATCGCGCCTACCCTTGCCTTAGGGGCGTCGAAGAAGGCCTGCAGGTCAAATTGGCCGTCTACGATAAACGCCGCCAGGGCGCCCTGCTGGCTGCGTCGGATCGTGATGCCATTACTGGCGACCACAAACGCCTGCCTGGAAAATACGATGTACCTGGCCCGCTCGGCCGTCCACAGCAAGGATGGATCGCAGGTGAGCGTGGGTTCGCGCAGCATCTGCATGCCGCGCGCGCGATTGACGTGCATTACCTGGTGGCGATATTCCGGCAAGTGTCCGATCAGTATCGGCAGCAACTGGTCCAGGGCACCCTGGCCTTTGCCTGGCCCTTCGAAGATGGTCAGCGGCGGCAAGTCGCGCAATAACCAGATCAACGTGCCCTCTGCGCTCGCCGGTACGGGCCAGCCGCCGGCCAGCATGGCGGCCAGGTACAGCGCAATGAGCCAGTGTTTGCAGCCGTGGGGCATCAGATTGCACCTTGCTCACGCAGGCGGACAATGGCGGCGGCGTCGTATCCCAGCTCGCCCAACACCACGCCGTTGTGTTCACCCAGTTGCGGCCCCACCCATTCGCAACTGCCCGGTGTGTCCGACAGCTTGGGCACGATGCCCGGCATCTTGAAGTCCTTGCCGCCGGGAAGCCGGGCCTTGAGGAACATCTCGCGCGCGAGGAATTGCGGGTCGCCCAGCATGTCCTCGGCGCTGTAGATACGGCTGGCGGGCACTTCAGCCTTGTTGAGTTGCTCCACCACCTGCTCCAGCGGCAGCGAGTTCACCCAGCGATCAATCACGCCATAGAGTTCATCGCGACGGCTATCGCGCCCGTCATTGCTGGCCAGTTGTGGATCGTTTGCCAGGTCTTCCCGGCCGATGGCACTCATGAAGCGTTTGAAGATGGCATCGCCGTTGGCACCGATCTGTACGTGCTTGCCGTCCGCGCTGGTGTGGATCGACGACGGCGTGATGCCGGGCATGATGTTGCCGGTACGTTCGCGAATAAACCCGAATACGTCGAACTCGGGGATCATGCTTTCCATCATGGCGAAGATGGCTTCATACAGCGCCACATCGACCACCTGGCCCACACCGCCGTTAACCTCGCGATGACGCAGCGCCATCAAGGCGCCGATGACCGCCCACAGCGCGGCGATGGAGTCACCAATGGAGATTCCGGTGCGCACCGGCGGGCGATCTTCGAAACCGGTGATATAGCGCAGCCCGCCCATGGACTCGCCCACTGCGCCAAACCCGGGCTGGTCTTTCATCGGCCCGGTCTGGCCAAAACCCGAGAGGCGCACCATCACCAGTTTCGGATTCAGCCCATGCAGGGTTTCCCAGCTCAGGCCAAGCTTCTCCAGTACGCCGGGACGGAAGTTTTCGATCAGGATGTCGGCGTCTGCCAGCAGTTGCTTGAGAATCGCCAGCCCGTCCGGGTGCTTGAGGTTCAACGTCAGGGACTTTTTGTTGCGCGCCTGCACAAACCACCATAACGAGGTGCCTTCATACAGCTTGCGCCATTTGCGCAACGGGTCGCCGCCGTCCGGGGATTCGACCTTGACCACCTCGGCACCGAATTCAGCACAAATGCGTGAGGCGAAGGGCCCGGCGATCAGGGTGCCGAGTTCGATGACTTTCAGGCCGGCAAGCGGTTTGGCATTAAACGACATGGGGATCCTTGTCTGCGCAGAACGGTGATGTGAAGCCTTTTAACATAGGCGAGCAGGCCAGGGATAAGGATGATGCAGCGCAGGATTCGTTGAATGGCCTCGCCATCGGTTAGACTGGCCGCCTTTCCCTGTCTCTAGAAGCCCGTTCATGGCCCAGCCGTCCACGACCTACAAATTCGAACTCAACCTCACCGACCTCGACCGTTCGGTGTACGAGAGCGTCAAGCAGACCATCGCTCGCCACCCCTCGGAAACTGAAGAACGCATGACCGTGCGTCTGCTGGCCTACGCCCTTTTTTACAACGAACAGTTGGCGTTCGGTCGTGGCCTGTCAGATGTAGACGAGCCAGCCCTGTGGGAAAAAAGCCTGGATGATCGGGTTTTGCATTGGATCGAAGTCGGCCAGCCGGATGCCGACCGCCTGACCTGGTGCTCGCGCCGCACCGAGCGCACCAGCCTGCTGGCATACGGCAGCTTGCGTGTTTGGGAAGGCAAAGTGGTGCCGGTGGCGAACACCCTGAAGAATGTCCACATCGCAGCAGTGCCCCAGGAGATTCTGGAGGTTCTGGCCAAGGATATGCCCCGCGTGATCAAGTGGGACGTGATGATCAGTGAAGGCACGATCTTCGTCACCGACGACCGTGGCCAGCACGAAGTGCAACTGCAATGGCTGGTCGGCGAACGCGGTTGAATTGGAGCTGCAAGCCTCAAGCTACAAGCTTGAAGCTTGCAGCTAAAATCCCCCTACAGAGAACTCCCCAACGTCCCATGCGCATCGATCCCCGCCCGTTGCCCGCCGTCTTGCCCTTCCTGGGTGAATTGCCACCGCTATTGACCCGTCTCTACGCCGCTCGTGGCGTGCAGTCCGAGGCCGAGCTGGACAAGAGCCTGGCGCGATTGATTCCCTATCAGCAGCTCAAGGGCATCGACGCGGCGGTGGACTTGCTGGTGACGGCATTAGAGCAGCGCCAGCGCATCCTCATCGTCGGTGACTTCGACGCCGATGGTGCCACCGCCAGCACCGTAGGTACCCTGGGCCTGCGTTTGCTCGGTGCGGCCCATGTCGATTACCTGGTGCCCAACCGCTTCGAATACGGCTATGGGCTGACCCCGGAAATCGTCGCTGTGGCCCTGCAGCGCGAGCCGCAGTTGCTGATCACCGTGGACAATGGCATCTCCAGTGTCGAAGGCGTGGCGGCGGCGAAAGCGGCGGGGTTGCAGGTATTGGTGACCGATCACCACTTGCCTGGTGATGAGCTGCCGGCGGCGGATGCCATCGTCAACCCGAACCAGCCGGGCTGTGAGTTCCCGAGCAAGGCCCTGGCCGGCGTGGGCGTGATCTTCTACGTACTGATGGCCCTGCGCGCGCGTTTGCGCAGTTTGGGCTGGTATGAAAACAAGCCTCAACCCAACATTGGCGAGCTGCTCGACCTGGTCGCCCTGGGCAGCGTCGCCGACGTGGTTCCCCTGGACGCCAATAATCGCATCCTCGTGCATCAGGGCCTGGAGCGTATTCGTGCCGGTCGCGCACGGCCGGGGATCAAGGCGATCCTCGAAGTGGCCAAGCGGGATGCAGCGCGCATCACCTCCACCGACCTCGGCTTTATCCTCGGGCCACGCTTGAACGCCGCCGGGCGCCTGGACGATATGAGCCTGGGCATCGAATGCCTGCTCACCACGGATTTCGCCGCGGCACGGGAAATGGCCGCACAACTGGACGGCATGAACCAGGACCGCAAATCCATCGAGCAGGGCATGCAGCGCGAAGCCCTGGCTCAGCTCAAGGACTTGCCGGTGGACTCAATGCCCTACGGCTTGTGCCTGTTTGATCCGGACTGGCACCAAGGTGTGATCGGCATTCTTGCGTCGCGCATGAAGGAGCGGTACTTCCGCCCCACCATTGCCTTCGCCGATGCAGGCGATGGGCTGCTCAAGGGCTCAGGACGCTCTGTGCAAGGCTTCCACATCCGCGATGCCCTGGCGGTGGTCGCGAGCCAGCACCCCAACCTGATCAGCAAATATGGCGGCCACGCCATGGCGGCGGGGTTGACCTTGCCCGAGGAAAACTTCCCACTGTTTGCCGAGGCCTTTGACGCCGAAGTGCGTCGGCAGCTGCGCGAAGAAGACCTCACCGGGCGCCTGCTGTCCGATGGCACCCTGGCGGTGGAAGAGTTTCACCTGGAACTGGCGCGCGCATTGCGCCACGCCGGGCCGTGGGGGCAGCACTTTCCCGAGCCGTTGTTCCATGGCGTGTTCCAACTGGTCGAGCAGCGGGTAGTAGGGGAGCGGCACCTGAAAGTGGTGCTCAAGAGCGAATGCGGGTCGGTGAAGCTCGATGGCATTGCCTTCGGCGTCGACCGGGAAGTCTGGCCGAACCCGACCGTGCGTTGGGTGGAGTTGGCCTACAAGCTGGATGTGAACGAGTTTCGTGGCAATGAAACCGTGCAATTGATGATCGCGCATATCGAACCGCGTTAAATCTCACTGACACCACAAACAACTGTGGGAGGGGGCTTGCCCCGATAGCGGTGTTTCAGTCAGCTTACCTCTAGCTGACCCACCGTCATCGGGGGCAAGCCCCCTCCCACATTTTTTATCGCCTACAGCCTTAGATTAGTTGGCTTTGTCCTTGGCCTGGTGCTTGACGATGATATCCACCAACCGCTTGGCCAGTGCCGGATAGTTCTCATCGAAGTGATGCCCGCCCGGCAGTTTCACCGCCTCGCCCACGGCGGTCTTGTCGGTGCAGCCACTCTCGTCGACTTCTTCGGCACCGTAGATGCACACCACCTTGTCAGCCGGCAGCTTGGCCATTTCCGGGCCGGTCGCGGCTTCTTTGCCGGCGTTGCCCAGCCAGCCTTCCACTTCGATTTCAAAGCTGCCGGTGCGGGCGAAGGCCAGCAGGATGATGACGTCCACACGCTGTTGTTCGTTTTCCGGCAGGCGGTTGTAGATCGCCGGCAGTACGTCGGCACCGAACGAGTAACCGGTCAGTACAAAGCGCTTGGTGCCCCACTTCTGCCGGTAGTGCTGCATCAGCTCGGTGAGGTCCTTGGCGCTTTGTTCCGGGGTCTTGTGCTGCCAGTAGTAGCGCAGGGTGTCGATGCCGACCACCGGGTAACCGATCTTGGCCATTTCGCCGGCCACGTCGCGGTCGAGGTCACGCCAGCCGCCATCACCGGAAAGGAACAACGTCACGGTGTCCTTGGCCTGGCCAGCCGGCACTTCCACCACGGGAATCGCCAGGCCGCCGTTGTCCGAACCCACCAGTTGCTTGCGCAGTTCGTTGTTCAGCACTTGCGGATAGTGAATGTCGTAGTCGCTGATACTGGTAGTGGCGCGCGGGGTGTCACGTACGAAACTGGCGCTTTCATCGTCAGGGTTGTCGTTCCAGGCCACCAGCCAATTACCGTGTGCGGCGGTTTTCGGCAGTGGGTCCTTGCACCCTTCCTGCACCAACGCGAAGCCGACGGAGATGGCGTTGGCCTTGTCGTCGCTCTGAGTGGCCAGCCAGCGCCAGGCGAGGGCGGCGCCAGGGCCGATGCCGCTGACCAGGGTCGCGGGGCCCTTGAGCTGGCCCAGGGCGCTTTGCAGCGCTTGTTCCTGGAGCTTGCAGTCATCCTTTGGCAGGATCACCTGGACGATCTGCGCCTTGCCGCCCTGGCTCAGGGTAATCAACTGGCTATCGGTCAGTGTTTCGTCAGCCATCACCGCCACCGCGACGCGGGCTTTCGGGGTGCCGGCCGGGGTCACGCGGGTCATCACCGAGCCGTCGGCCTGGGGCAGTTGCTCCAGGGTCGGCTGCGGGGCAGGGCGGTTCCAGAACCAAAAGCCGCCACCCAGGACCAGGGCGAGCAGCACTACAAAGGCCAATACATACCGCCAGGAGCGTCGAATCATCAGCGTTTCACCAATCCAGTCAAGCCGCCCGCGATCAGGGCGGCGGTATCGGCCAGTGCCACCAGCGGGTCAAGTCCTGCGGGCACGGCCATGTAACGGGGTTCCCAGTCAGGCTGGAACTTGTCTTTGAAGCGGCGCAAGCCTTGGAAGTTATACAGTTGCTCGCCGCGACGGAACACCATCGAGCCCAGGCGCTGGGTCAGCGGCGCGCCGCGTCGCGGTTGCAGGCCCGACAATGGCACCATGCCGAGGCTGAAGCGGGCGTAGCCGTGACTCTTATAGTGTTGAATCAGGCCGACCATCATGAATTCCATGGTCAACTTGGGCGCATCCGGGTGGGCGCGCATCAGGTCGAGACTGGCCAGGTCGTGGTTGTAGGTCTCGAGCAGGTTGGCGAAGGCCACCGGGCGGCCTTCGAAGCGAATGATCGCGATACGAAAGTGCTTGAGGTAGTCGTCGCTGAAGCGTCCGAGGGAAAAGCCTTTTTCCCGCACATTCTTACCGGTAAGCCAGGCGTCCGAGATGACTTTTAATTCATCCATCGGTGCCGTGCCGGGTTCAAAGATCTCCAGGGACAGGCCGTCCCGGGTGCCACGGTTCCAGGTGTAGCGCAGGTCCTTCATCTCTTTGCCCTTGGCTTCCAGGTCAAAGCGTTTCAGGTCGACGCGGGCTTCCTCGCCCAGCTTGATCGCGGTGAGGCCGATGTCCATGTAATAGGGCAGGTTCTCGGCGCGTACCTGATAGAACACCGGGCGCGCATGATGGATGTCGCACAGGTCGCGGAACTGCCAGATCATTTCGGCACGGGGCTGGGTCGGACCGATCGGGTCATACAAGGCCACCAGGCTGCGGCCGCGACGGGCATACATCAGGAACGCTTCGTCATTCGGGTGGAACAGCAGCGCCTTGTCGCCGGTCAGCGCCAGGCCGCCGTCGGGTTGCGACGATGCCATCAGGATCTTGCTGGCGCGTTCCAGTTCCTCGGGTGTCGGCAGGTGGATCACCGGGCGTGCGGTGCGCAGCAGCCAGGTCAGCGAGACGATGACCAGCAGCACGGCGGCGCCCAGCAGCGAGCGCAGGCCGCGCGGGGCATTGGCATCGAGGGTGAACTGCCACCACAGTTGATGGCTGTACGGTACATCTTGATACGCGAACAGCAGCAGCCAGATAGAAGCCCCCAGCACACAGACGCTGGCCACCAGATACAGCGGTGAGAAAGGCAGCTCGGTCAGGCGGCTGGCGCGATAGAACGAGCGGCGGAAGATCGCCAGCAGTATCGCCGTCATGGTCATCAGGCTGGCTTCTTCCCAATCGAACCCCTTGAGCAGCGAGAGCAGGGCGCCCACCAGCAGCAGCACCATGGTCAGCATCCACGCAGCCGACAGGCGTCGACGCAGGCCCTGGGCCAGCAACAGGCACAGCACGCCGATCAGGCTGGCACCGAAGTGCGAGGCGTCAATCAGGCGGTGGGGGATCAGGAAGCCGATGTTTTCCAGGCGTGAGTCGATTTCTGGCGTGGCGCCGGAAAACAGCAGGACCACGCCGGACAAAAAAACCAGTACGGCCAGCACCGGCGCCGCCAAACCCGAGGCTACCCGCAGGCTTTGCTGAGTCTGGAACAGGCGCTGCGCTTCGTTGACCAGCAGGAATACGCAGGCGATCAGCAGCGGCAGGACCACGTAGATCATGCGGTACAGCAGCAGGGCGGCAGCCAATGGCGCGGCACCGAGCTTGTCGGCGAATGCGGCGAGCAGGATGGCTTCAAATACGCCCACGCCCCCTGGCACATGGCTGAGCACACCAGCGGCCAGCGCCAGCAGGTACACGAGCAGGAACGGGCCGAAAGGCGGTGCTTCCGGCAGCAGCATATAAAGGACGGTGGCGGCAGCGGCAACGTCCAGTGCGGTGATGATCAGTTGCAGGAATGTCAGGCGGCGACCGGGCAGACGCAGGGTCCGACGCCCGGCTTTTACCAGCAGGTTGTCCGGGTAGGGTTGTTCCGGCAGGCGGCGGCGATAGATGCCGATGCACAACATGGCCGACAGCAACAGCACTGCGCCGGCAACGCCGCCGAGCACCGTTTGTGGCAAATGCAGGTAGGTCGACGCTGCCGGCAAGTTGCTCAGCGTGGCCAATGCTGCCAGCGGGGGCAGGGCGCAGCCCAGTGCCAGGCTGGCGAACACGGTCATGTGGGCGACTTCCGAAGCCCCGATGCCATGGCGTGCATATAAACGGTAGCGTACCGAGCCGCCCGAGAGCATCGACAGGCCAATGGCATTGCCGATCGCAAAGGCAGTAAAGCCGCCAAGGGCCAAGGTCTTGGCCGGCAGGTTCACCCCGGCATAGCGTGCGCCGGAAAACTCATAGCCCAGCAGAATGACAAACCCGGCGACGGCGGCGGCGAACGCACCGAGCAATGCGGGTTTGGGGACTTCCAGGATCGAGTCGTGGAGGGCGTAGAGGTCCAGCTCCAATAGCAGGTGCCGACAGGCGATCAGGGCGATTGCGAACAGCAACAAGGTCACGGCCAGCCCGATGGGTTGCCGGTATTTGCTCAACAGATCCAGCCAGCGCAAGCGGGTGGGGGCGATAGGTTGTTCTGCTGTGACGGTGTCTTGTGGTTCAGACGAGTTGGCGCGCATCAATCACCTCGTGGATTGTGCGCGACAGGATGGAGGTATCCAGCCAAGTTACCAATCCCTATGGACAAAATAATTACAAATATTAACGCGGATCACCGGGGGCGGCGACTGCGGCCATTGGTCGTAGAGGCGTAAGCATAGCGTGCAATGAGATGGACTCTACAAACCGTGTACGGTTTCATGAAAGATGCCATGCCATTGTTTCAGAAGAACTTTTTCATCGGATACAAAAAAGGCCACTCTTTCGAGTAGCCTTTTTTGATGTTTGGTTGCGGGAGCCGGATTTGAACCGACGACCTTCGGGTTATGAGCCCGACGAGCTACCAGACTGCTCCATCCCGCGTCTGTGGGCGGCATTCTACAGCCAGATGGCGAGGTGTCAACCGTTAATGAGCCGATGGGTCAAATAAGTGTGAAATAGCTGACATGTAACCTAAGTTCGCGATTGAAAACGCTTTTTGTAGTGAGCGGGCTTGCCCCGCGCCGGGCTGCGGAGCAGTCCGTGGTGAAGTGCACACTATCTTGTGTGGGGCTGCTTCGCAGCCCAGGACGGGACAGCCACAACAAAAAAGGCCACTCTTTCGAGTAGCCTTTTTTGATGTTTGGTTGCGGGAGCCGGATTTGAACCGACGACCTTCGGGTTATGAGCCCGACGAGCTACCAGACTGCTCCATCCCGCGTCTGTGTGTCGGCATTCTACAGAGGATCACGAGTGTGTCAACCTGTGAATCGAAGAAAAGCGCTTGTGGTTCAATCGGTTAGGTCTCCATGCGGGGCCATTTGAGGCGTGCGGGCCAGTAGGGCCAAGGGTTTCAGCTCTATTGGAAGGCTAATTTCGATTGAGAAAATAAATTCATCTAGGAAATTTCCTACCACTCAATCGGAAGATTCAAACTACTGGTGCTATATACAGGGGTGGATGCGATACTGGCCACCCGTTGGATTAAACCCGCCTTTCTACTTATGACGCAGCGCAAAATCATCCACGTTGACTGTGATTGCTTCTACGCCGCCATTGAGATGCGCGATGACCCGAGCCTGGCGCAAAAGCCCCTGGCAGTAGGTGGGTCGGCAGATCGAAGGGGTGTGATCGCTACATGCAACTACGAAGCGCGGGCGTATGGGGTGCGTTCCGCCATGTCGTCGCGACATGCCCTGAAGCTCTGCCCGGACCTGACCATCGTCAAGCCGCGCATGGATGCCTATAAGGAGGCGTCGAAGGAAATCCAGACGATCTTTCGCGACTACACCGACTTGATCGAGCCCCTGTCGCTGGACGAGGCCTACCTGGATGTCTCCGATAGCCCGCACTTTGGCGGCAGCGCCACGCGCATCGCCCAGGACATTCGGCGCCGGGTCTCCAACCAATTGCACATCACCGTGTCCGCCGGCGTGGCGCCGAACAAGTTCTTGGCCAAGATCGCCAGCGATTGGAAAAAGCCCAACGGCCTGTTTGTCATCACCCCGGATCAGGTCGAGGACTTTGTCTCCCAGCTGCGGGTAAGCAAGTTGCACGGCGTGGGCAAGGTGACGGCAGACAAGCTGGCGCGCCTGGGCATCGAAGACTGCCTGCAATTGCGCGAATGGAACAAGCTGGCGCTGGTACGTGAGTTCGGCAGCTTTGGCGAGCGCTTGTGGAGCCTGGCCCGTGGGATAGATGAACGTGTGGTGCAGAACGACAGCCGGCGGCAGTCCATCAGTGTGGAAAATACCTACGATGTGGACCTGCCGGATCTCTCAAGCTGCCTGGCGAAACTGCCCGAACTGATGGAGACCCTGGCAGGGCGCATGGCGCGTATCGACAGCAGCTACAAGGCGGGCAAGCCGTTCGTTAAGGTGAAGTTTCATGACTTTACCCAGACAACGTTGGAGCAGGCGGGCGCGGCGCGGGATCTGGAGAGTTATCAACAGTTGATGACCCAGGCGTTCAATCGCGGTGGGAAACCGGTGCGGTTGTTGGGGATTGGGGTGCGGTTGCTGGACCTGAGTGGCGGGAACGAACAGTTAGAGTTCTTCTGGTAGAAGCCGGGAAAAAATGTGGGAGGAAGCAAGCCCCCACATTTGGATCTGCAGCGTTTTCGAAGCCTCAGCGTGCTCCGGGATCCGCCACCAACCGCCCCGCATCCTTGGTCAACGCCTGCAGGAATTCCTGCTGCAACTCGGGATCATTGCGGGTCAGTTCGATCAGGCTTTGTTCCAGTTCGCTGGCTTCTTCCTCCAGGCCCAGCTCCGACAGGCGCTTGACCCGGTGCACCCACTGGCTGACTTCATCGTCTTCCAGGTCGTCGTAGATCAGGCCGTGGGCTTCCAGCAACTTGCCGCGCAGGGTGCTGCTGATCGCCAGGGTCGAGTCCGAGTGCACGTCGTCCTGGCCATCTTCCACGCTGATCTTCAAGGTCGTGACGCGGTTCAGGTCCTGCTCGGCAAACGGGCTGTCCAACAGGTTCAGGCGCAGCACGCCGTTGCGGTCGGTGGTCAGCTCATGGGTCTGTTTGCCGGCGGTGACCTGGACCGGGCGCTCGCTCCAGGGCAGGCTCGAATACTCCACGCGTTTGTCGCGCTGGACTTCATCGATACCCGCCAGGTTCTGTTGCGCGCGCCCATGGGATTGCACGTTCATGAACGGGTTGAGACCGTCCACGCCGTAGGTCAGCCAGTCGTGGGTCATGCTGGTCGGCAGGTTACCGAGGGCGAAGATGTTCGCCACGTTGGCGCCCGCACCCGCGACCAAAGCCAGTGCACCCAGGGGCATCTCATAGAGTTTGCGCCAGGGCTGGTAAGGCGTGTAGCGATCGTAACGACGGGTAACTTCGAATTCGGTGACCTCAAAGGTCTTTTGCTCGTGAATGCGAACCCGGCGTTGCGGCAGTTCCAGCACTTTGGGTTCGCCTACATCGATCTGCAGGCTGTGGTCGAGCAACTTACGCTCGACCCGCTCCTCGTGCTCACTGCGTTGCGACATCTGATTGGCGCAGCCGCTGACCAGCAGGGCGCCGCACAAGGCGGCGCCCCCCAGGGCTCTGGTGTTTCGCTTGAACATGACGTCTCTTGATCTGGTTTTCAGCGACGAATACGCGCCTGGAGGAAAGACAGCACGTCAGCCACCGGCAAGGGTTGGGCTTCGGATTCGGTCCGGCTCTTGTATTCCAGATTGCCATCGGCCAGGCCGCGGTCACTGACCACGATCCGGTGCGGGATGCCAATCAGCTCCATGTCGGCGAACTTGATGCCCGGGCTGGTTTTCTTGTCGCGGTCATCCAGCAGCACTTCAAAACCAGCGGCCGTCAGTTCGGCATACAGTTTGTCGGTGGCTTCGCGTACTTGCTCGGTTTCGTAACGCAGTGGTACCAGGGCCACCTGGAAAGGCGCGAGGGCGTCACTCCAGATAATGCCTTTCTCGTCGTTGTTCTGCTCGATGGCAGCGGCAACCACGCGGGAAACGCCAATGCCGTAGCAGCCCATGTCGAGGGTAATCGGCTTGCCGTTCTCGCCCAGCACTTCGCACTTCATCGCCTTGCTGTACTTGTTGCCCAGCTGGAAGATGTGCCCGACTTCGATGCCGCGCTTGATTTCCAGGGTGCCCTTGCCGTCCGGGCTTGGGTCGCCGGCCACCACGTTGCGCAGGTCGGCCACGGTCGGCACCGGCAGGTCACGCTCCCAGTTCACGCCGAAGTAGTGCTTGTCGTCGATGTTCGCGCCGATACCGAAGTCGCTCATCAACTCGACCGAGCGGTCGATGATGATCGGCAGCGGCAGGTTCAGCGGGCCGAGGGAACCGGCACCGGCGCCGATGGCGTCGCGCAGTTCGGCATCGCTGGCCATGACCAGCGGGCTGGCCACGCCAGGTTGCTGGGCGGCCTTGATTTCGTTGAGTTCGTGGTCGCCACGGATCACCAGGGCGATCAGCTTGCCTTCTTCTTCGGCGTGCACGATCAGGGTCTTGATGGTCTTTTCAATCGGCAGATTGAATTTCTCCACCAGGGCCGCGATGGTCTTGGTCTCTGGCGTATCCACCAGGCGCAGTTCTTCAGCCGGGGCTGGACGGGACGTTTCCCGTGGCACGGCTTCGGCTTTCTCGATGTTCGCCGCGTAGTCGGAACCGTTGCTGAACGCGATATCGTCTTCGCCGGACTCGGCCAGCACGTGGAATTCGTGGGAGCCGGCACCGCCGATGGAGCCATTGTCCGCTTCAACCGCCCGGAACTTCAGGCCCAGGCGCGTGAACACATTGCAGTAGGCCTGGTGCATGCGGTCGTAGGTGGCCTGCAGCGATGCCTGGTCGGCGTGGAACGAATAGGCGTCCTTCATGATGAATTCACGGCCGCGCATCAAACCGAAGCGTGGACGGATTTCATCGCGGAATTTGGTCTGGATCTGATACAGGTTCAGAGGCAGCTGTTTATAGCTGCTCAACTCGTTGCGCATCAGGTCGGTGATCACTTCTTCATGGGTCGGGCCGGCGCAGAAGTCGCGGCCATGACGGTCCTTGAAGCGCAGCAACTCAGGGCCGTACTCTTCCCAGCGCCCGGATTCCTGCCACAGCTCGGCCGGTTGGGTGCTCGGCATCAACACTTCGAGAGAGCCGGCGGCGTTCATTTCTTCGCGAACGATGGCTTCGACCTTGCGCATCACCTTCAAGCCCATGGGCAGCCAGGTGTACAGGCCCGAGGCCAGTTTGCGGATCATGCCGGCGCGCAGCATCAGCTGGTGGCTGATCACGACCGCATCGGAAGGCGTTTCTTTCTGTGTGGCGAGCAAATATTGACTGGTACGCATGGTAGGCCGTTGTCGGTTGCTTGGACTTGAAATGACTTGGGATTGTACGGGCGCAAACTGCCGCCGTACAGGCATCAGAATGCAGGGCTGTCTGTAGGCGCAGAGCTTGCTCGCGATGGGGGCGCCGCGGTCTGGCTTTTAAAGGGCCCCCAGAATCAGTCCTCTACCGGCGGATTCAACCGAATCCGCCGATTCTCCTGATACCAGTGCAACGCAATCAGCAGCAATGTCGGCACGCCCAGCATGCAGGTGATCAGGAAGAAGTTGTGGTACCCGAACTTCTCCACCATCACCCCCGAATACCCGCCGATCAGGCGAGGCAACAACAGCATGATCGAGCTGAGCAGCGCATATTGGGTGGCGGAAAACTTGAGGTTGGTCAGGCTCGACAGGTAGGCCACGAATGCCGACGTGGCCAGGCCCGAGCTGAAGTTATCCAGGGAGATGGTGAAGATCAGCATCTGCAGGTCGGGGCCCATGTCGGCGAGCATCACGAACAGCAGGTTGGTCCCCGCCGACGTCACGCCGCCGATAAACAGGATCGGCAGGATGCCGAAGCGCACGATCAGCAGGCCGCCCATGCCGGCGCCGAGCAGGGTCATGATCAGGCCGAAGATCTTGCTGACCCCGGCGATCTGATCCTTGGTAAAGCCCTGGTCGATGTAGAACACGTTGGCCATCACGCCCATCACTGTGTCGGACATGCGATAGGTGGCGATCAGCCCCAGCAGCAGCAATGCCTGCCAGCGGTAGCGCAGGATAAAGTCGTTGACCGGCGTGAGCACCGGCGCCAGGCCCCGTCGGCCCATGGCCGACAGGCACAGTGTGGTGAGAATGATATAGAGAATGGCGCGCAGGAACGCGCGGTCGTCCATCAGCAAGTCCCACAGGCTGACGCCCTGGAACAGCACGCTGGCGAAGTCGGTGTTGAACAGCTGGGTGAACATCGCCGGTACGGACACCAGCAACACGATCAGCACGAACACCGACACCAACTGATGCACGAAGCTGTAGCGCCCGGCCTGCAACTGGGTGCGCAGCGGTACATTCGGTTCGCGCATGAACAGCGTGGTCAGCAGCGCCGGGATCATCAGCACGCCGAACAGCACATAGGTGCCGGTCCAGGCCGAGTGCTTATAGTTGAAGCCGGTGGAGCCGAAGCCTTCGGCAAAGAACAGCGCACCGGCCGTGGCCAGCAGGGCGGCGATGCGGTAGCCGGACATATAGCTGGCGGCCAGGGCGGCCTGGCGGCTGTCGTCGGCGATTTCCAGGCGATAGGCGTCGACCGCGATGTCCTGGGTGGCGGAAGCGAAGGCCACCACGACGGCAATGGCGATCAGCCAGGACAGGTGTTTCTGCGGGTCGCAGAAGCCCATGCCGATCAATCCGAGGATCACCAGCGACTGTGCAAGCACCAGCCAGGAGCGACGACGTCCGAGTTTACCGAGCAGTGGCAGGCGCCATTGGTCGAGCAGCGGCGACCAGACCCATTTGAAGGCGTACGCCAAACCGATCAGGCTCGCATAGCCGATGGTCTCGCGGGCCACACCGGCCTCACGCAGCCACACCGAAAGCGTCGAGAACACCAACATGTAAGGCAAGCCGGCGGCAAAGCCGAGCAACAACAGCACTAACGTCGAGGGGCTGGCATAGGCGGCGAGCGCGGCGCGCCAGGTTTTACGGGGCATGGGCTGGAGTCTGCCTCAGATTCACGGAAACAAAGCGCGCACTCTAACCGCTGTGCTCTACCGGGCGCCAGCCATGGCGCTGAATATCCACGCGATTGTTGCGCACCGTGACGCCCTCGTCACGCAAGCGCGCCCGTTGCTCGTCGCCTGAGGCGCTGCCCACCGGCAGACTTATCCGACCACCGGCACCCAGCACGCGATGCCAGGGCAATGTGGTGCCCTCGGGAAGTTGGCTCAAGGTACGACCCACCCAGCGCGCGGCGCGTCCCAGCCCGGCCAGTTGCGCCAGTTCGCCGTAGCTCACCACGCAACCGGCGGGGACTTGCGCCAGGGTCAGGTACAGCGCGGTGCGGCGCATTTCGGCGGGGGTTTGTGGGGCATCGGCAGGCTGATTGACTGTGGGCATATCCGTTGGGATCTTCGGTCTTTTGTAAGAAACGTCTGTAAGTATGCTGTTGAGAATTGAACTCAACACAAATCCTTGAGTCAGTCCTAGCTATCTAACACGATAATCGCCCCTTTTCGCCAACCTTGAGCTCCCCATCCGCTTATGTTGTCCAGAACCCTGCTGTGCCTCGCTGTCTTCAGTGCCTCCACGCCCCTGCTGGCCGATACCGTCTGGTTAAAAAACGGTGATCGCCTGACCGGCAAGATCAAGGTCTTCGACGGTGGCAAGCTGCTGATCCAGACCGACTACGCCGGCGCCATCCCGGTGGACTGGAAGCAGGTGAAAACCCTGGAGAGCGACCAGGAGTTGCTGGTCAAGCAGGACGCCTACACCGGCGAGAAGGCCAAGTCCCTGCAGGCGGCGGACGATGGCAAGGTGGTGCTGGCCAATGGCGAGGCGCCCAAGACCGTCGAGCTGGCAAGTATCCAGCAGATCATCAAGCCCAAGCCGGTGATCGAAGACCTGGTGTGGAAGGGCAATGTCGACATGGCGCTGGACTACAAGCGCGCCGAAAAAGACACCAATGACTACGACATCGACTTCAAGACCACCGCGCGCCATGGCCAATGGCGCCATACCGGGCAGGGCGAGTACAACCGCGAGTTCCAGGACGACGTCACCACCACCGACAACTGGGCGCTGGAGTATGACCTGGACCGCTTCATCACCGAGCACTGGTTCTGGCAGGGGCGCCTGACCTACAAGCGCGACAAGGTTGAAGACCTGGCGCGCCAACGTACCGTCGGTACCGGCCCGGGCTACCAGTTCTGGGACGACGAACTGGGGGCGTTCTCCCTCGGCTCGCTGGTCAACCGCACCGATTACGAGTACGCCGATGGCGGCAAGGACAACTTCTATTCCTTGGCCATGAAGTGGAACTACAACCGCTACCTGGTGGGCAAGACCGTTGAGTTCTTCACCAATGGCGAGGTGGGCAAGCCTATCGACGGCCCGGCCGAGTACTCCCTGGATGCGGAAATGGGCCTGCGCTATAAAGTCACCGAGTGGGCGTCGCTCAACCTCAAGGCCGAGCGCGACGTGATCAGCGGCGATTCGGAAAGCAGCCTGAGCAAGACCCGCTATACCGCAGGCTTCGGCGTCGCCTGGTAATCGAGCCGCTGGCAACCGGCGCGTAGATTGATTACCTTGTGTTGAGATCCATTCCCATACGCTATGGGCGGCCGAATACCCGAGGAGTCATACGTTGAGCACGCAGGTTGCCAAGAACGCCCGAGAGCTGTTGCTCAAGGAATACCGTGGGGCTCTCTCCACACTGTCCAAGGCCATGCCCGGCTTTCCGTTCGGCTCGGTCGTGCCGTATTGCCTCGACGAGCAGGGCCGCCCGCTAATTCTGATCAGCCGTATCGCCCAGCACACCCATAACCTGCAAAAAGATCCCAAGTGTTCGCTGCTGGTCGGCGAGCGTGAAGCGGATGATGTGCAGGCCGTGGGGCGCCTGACCTACCTGGCCGAAGCCGAGAAACTCGAGGACCCGGTCGCCATCGAAGCAGCGGCCGAGCGCTATTACCGCTACTTCCCCGATTCGGCCAACTACCACCAGGCCCACGATTTCGATTTCTGGGTGCTCAAGCCGGTGCGTCACCGTTATATCGGCGGGTTTGGCGCGATTCACTGGGTCGACCAATTGACCCTGGCCAATCCCTTCGCGGGCAAGGCCGAGCGCAGCATGATCGAGCACATGAACAGCGACCACACCAAGGCCATTGCCCACTACGTCGAGTTGGCCGGCTTGCCGACGTTCGAGCCTGCGCAATTGGCCGGCATCGACAGCGAAGGCCTGCACCTGCGTATCGGCCAGGCCCTGCACTGGCTGCCGTTTGCGGCGTCTTGCAACACGCCGACACAAGTACGCGAAGCCCTGGTTTCATTGGCCCACGCCGAGGGCTGGCCGAAAAAAGCCGCCGCTGAAGCTTGAATTCACGAAACGGCGACGTCATCTAAGGTGGACTGGCAAGGCATTCTTGCGTTGAGGAACCTTTTGATGCGCCCTTTTTTATTGCTCTTTCTGCTGTTCCCGGTGTTGGAGCTGTTCGTATTCGTTCAAGTCAGCGGTGCGATCGGGTTTTTCCCGGCCCTGTTGCTGATCATTCTCGGCTCGATGCTCGGCGTCCTGGTGCTGCGCGTCGCCGGCCTGGCCACGGCGCTGCGTGCCCGTGAGAGCCTGAACCGCGGCGAACTGCCGGCCCAGACCATGCTCGAAGGCCTGATGATGGCGTTGGCGGGCGGCCTGTTGATCCTGCCGGGCTTTATCAGCGACGTAGTGGGCCTGGTGATGCTGCTGCCGTTCACCCGCAAATTGCTGGCGGGCAAGATGCGCCAGCGCGCCGAAGAGGCCGCTATTCGCCAACGTGCGTTCGCCGACGACCTGCAACCCCGTGGCGGCCCGGCTCCGCGCCAACCGTTGGGGCGAGAAGGCGACGTGATCGAAGGCGAGTTCGAACACCGCGACAGCAAATAACCGCTTCACTGGCACGGCACCTTCGGGTGCCGTGTTGCTTTTATAGGCTGGCAGACGCAAAAAAAATCATCGCCGGCCCCTTGTAATAAGCTTATGCGCCCTTATGTAACGGTCACCGCAAGGTTTCTGGTGGCGACACCGGACAGACTTCCGTGTTTCGCCCAGCGAACCGCGACCGGCACTGCCGGAATACAACCCGCCGGTATCGATACCGGCCGATGAAAAACACAATTAGGAGAGATCGACAATGAGCAAGCTTCGTCCTCTGCACGACCGCGTCGTAATCCGTCGCAGCGAAGAAGAAAAGAAAACCGCTGGCGGTATCGTTCTGCCAGGTTCGGCTGCCGAAAAAGCCAACCACGGTGTGATCGTCGCTGCAGGCCCAGGCAAGACTCTGGAAAACGGTGACGTACGTGCGCTGGCCGTTAAAGTCGGTGACAAGGTTGTATTTGGCCCTTACTCCGGCAGCAACACTGTGAAAGTCGACGGCGAAGACCTGCTGGTTATGGCTGAGAACGAGATTCTCGCCGTTCTGGAAGACTGATTTCCCCGCTCATTTTCCCGTTACTACAAAGTATTTAAGGAATATCGATCATGGCTGCTAAAGAAGTTAAATTCGGCGATTCCGCCCGTAAGAAAATGCTCACCGGTGTCAACATCCTGGCTGACGCAGTAAAAGCGACCCTGGGCCCGAAAGGCCGTAACGTGATCATCGAGAAGAGCTTCGGCGCTCCGACCATCACCAAGGACGGCGTTTCCGTCGCCAAAGAAATCGAACTGGAAGACCGTTTCGAAAACATGGGCGCGCAGCTGGTCAAAGACGTTGCCTCCCGTGCCAACGATGACGCAGGCGACGGTACTACCACCGCCACCGTTCTGGCTCAGGCGATCGTCAACGAAGGCTACAAGGCCGTTGCTGCCGGCATGAACCCGATGGACCTCAAGCGCGGCATCGACAAGGCCACCATCGCCATCGTCGCTGAGCTGAAAAACCTGTCCAAGCCTTGCGCCGACACCAAGGCTATCGCCCAGGTAGGCACCATCTCCGCCAACTCCGACAGCTCCATCGGCGACATCATTGCCGAAGCCATGGAAAAAGTCGGTAAAGAAGGCGTGATCACCGTTGAAGAAGGCACTGGCCTGGAAAACGAACTGTCGGTTGTCGAAGGCATGCAGTTCGACCGTGGCTACCTGTCCCCGTACTTCGTCAACAAGCCGGAAACCATGGTTGCCGAGCTGGACAGCCCGCTGATCCTGCTGGTCGACAAGAAGATTTCCAACATCCGCGAAATGCTGCCAGTGCTGGAAGCCGTTGCCAAAGCCGGCCGCCCACTGCTGATCGTTTCCGAAGACGTTGAAGGCGAAGCCCTGGCGACCCTGGTTGTGAACAACATGCGTGGCATCGTTAAAGTCGCAGCCGTCAAGGCTCCAGGCTTCGGCGACCGTCGCAAGGCCATGCTGCAGGACATTGCCGTCCTGACCGGCGGTACCGTTATCTCCGAAGAGATCGGCCTGAGCCTGGAAAGCGCCACCCTGGAAAACCTGGGTAGCGCCAAGCGCGTGACCATCTCCAAGGAAAACACCATCATCGTTGACGGTGCTGGCGTTGACGGCGACATCCAATCGCGCATCACTCAGATCCGTGCCCAGGTTGCCGAGACGTCTTCGGACTACGACCGTGAAAAACTGCAAGAGCGCCTGGCCAAGCTGTCCGGCGGCGTTGCAGTGATCAAGGTTGGCGCGGGTTCCGAAGTTGAAATGAAAGAGAAGAAAGCCCGCGTTGAAGACGCCCTGCACGCAACCCGCGCAGCCGTCGAAGAAGGCGTGGTACCTGGCGGTGGCGTCGCGCTGATCCGTGCCCTGGAAGCCTTGACCAACCTGGCCGGCGACAACGCTGACCAGAACGTCGGTATCGCTGTGCTGCGTCGTGCGGTTGAAGCACCGCTGCGTCAGATCGCTGCCAACTCCGGCGACGAGCCAAGTGTTGTGGTCAACGAAGTCAAGAACGGCAAAGGTAACTACGGTTACAACGCTGCGACTGGCGTCTATGG
This sequence comes from Pseudomonas sp. Yb2C2, assembly GCF_052112325.1. Lineage (NCBI taxonomy): Bacteria > Pseudomonadati > Pseudomonadota > Gammaproteobacteria > Pseudomonadales > Pseudomonadaceae > Pseudomonas > Pseudomonas sp. Yb2C2. The sequence goes on from NZ_JAVAJK010000007.1 coordinate 110,200, forward strand.
CGACATGATCGAAATGGGCATCTTGGACCCTACCAAGGTGACTCGTTCCGCGCTGCAGGCCGCAGCCTCCATCGGTGGTCTGATCCTGACCACCGAAGCTGCAATCGCTGACAAGCCAAAGGCTGAAGGCTCGGCTGGCGGCGGTATGCCAGACATGGGCGGCATGGGTGGCATGGGCGGCATGATGTAAGCCAGTCTTACCCCTGTACTGAAAAAGCCCCGCCTGCAGTGATGCAGGCGGGGCTTTTTTGTGGGCGGCGGCTTGGGCTCAGGTGGGCGCCGCGCGCTTGGATGGCCGGTACAGCAACAGGCAATACAGCCCCAGGCAGATCAGCCAGCAGAAAATTGCCGTCCACACGTTATGGGAAAAGAAGTGCGCGCCTTGCATCATACGGCTGACGGAAAAAACGCTGCCCAAGCCGACGGCGAAGATGAATGCGTAGCGCGCCAGGCGCGGCTGCCGGTCACGCAGTGCAAAAAACAGGGCGAACAAGGCGAACCCGGTGGCGGCATGACCGCCTGGCCAGCAGCGTCCCGGTTTATCGGTGGGCGGGCGAGGGCTCAGCAGTTTGCTGTAGGTTTCCTGACCGCCGAATTCCTGGGCGCTCCACGGGCACTGGACGCCGGTGATGGTTTTCAGCGGAGAGACAAACGCGGTCGCCAGCCCAAGGGACAGCACCAGGCAGCCCAGTTCACGCCGATAGGGTTTGAGCCGCCGGAGGATAAACGTGCCGGCAAATCCCAGGATCGCCAAGACCGAGAACAGGATGACCAACTGTTTGGCGCGGTCATGCAGGATGTCTTCGAGGAAGAAACTGTAACGCCCGATGAAGCCGCCCTCCGCGCCGTTGTAGAACAGCTTGGCGAGGTTCATGTCCAGCGAGGTCAGCTCCAGCAGCAGCAATAGGAGCGCAGCGCCGCCGGGGATGCCCAGGCAGAGCCATAGGTTGAGAGGTTTGGAGACGGGGACGGCGGGGGTGGTTCCCATGGTGGACCCTGGTGAAAAACGTCCCGTACTGACCTGTACGGGGCGTTTTGGTTAGCGCGTGCTCAGTGCCGGGGCCTCTTCCTTGGGCGCTCTCCAGCTCAGTAACTGTTGTTTGAAGTCATAGCTGGCGGCCTGGTAGTAGGTGATCGCCCGCTGGATCAACGGGTCATCGCTGCCGACCCGCAACTCCTGGCTCTCACCCAGGGCCTGGTCGTGGCGGCGCAGGCCCAGGCGTGGGCTGAGAATGGCCAGGTCCTTGCCGTCGAACAGGCCCAGGTGCTGGTAGTTGCCGAGCACCACCCGAGGTGGCAGTGGGTTGTCTTGCAGTAGGTTGCGACCAAAGAAGGTGGATTCGTAGCTCAGGTTGAGCAGGCCCAGCAGCGTGGGCGCCAGGTCGATCTGGCTGGCCAGTTGTGCGCTTTCCCGTGCGTCGATCAGCTTGGGCGCATAGATGAACAGCGGAATCTGGTAGTTGGTGATGGGCAGGTCTTCCTTGCCTGCGCTGCCGGCGGTGTGGTCGGCGACGAAGATGAAGATCGTGTTATCGAACCAGGGTTTTTGGCGGGCGGCTTCCAGGAATTGGCCGATGGCGTGGTCGGTGTATTTCACCGCGCCGTCGCGGCCATTCCCGGATTTGATGTCGATACGCCCATCCGGGTAGGTGTAGGGGCGGTGGTTGGAAGTGGTCATCAGTTGCAGCAAAAAGGGCTGCTGCTTGGCGTAGTCGATGTCGGCCAGTTTCAGGGTTTGGTTATACAGGTCCTCGTCAGCCATGCCCCAGGCGTTCTTGAACGAGATTTCTGACTCGGGCACGCTGCTCTGGTCCACGACGCGATAACCGTTGCCGCTGAAAAACGCGTTCATGTTATCGAAGTACCCGCGCCCGCCGTACACAAACACGCTGTCGTAACCGACGGCCGTGAGCTGTTGCCCCAGGCTGGCGAAGCCGCTTTCACGACCGATGCGCTTGACGATCGAGCGCCCGGGCGTGGGTGGAATCGCCAGGGTGATCGCCTCCAGGCCACGGTCGGTGCGAGTGCCGGTGGCATAGAAATTATTGAAATACAGGCTCTGTTTACGCAGCGCATCCAGGTTAGGCGTGAGGTTGCGCTCGTCGCCGTTGCTGCCCATGTACTTGGCGCTGAAACTTTCGATGGTCACCAGCACGACATTGGGTTTGCGCGGCGTGCCCGGATTGGTGATGGCGCGGCGGATATCCAGCGAGTCCTGGCCGATAAAGCGTGCGTTGGGTTCGCTCAGCTCTGTACGCAGTTGCGTGGCGATAACCTCAGTCGGCAGGGTTTTGTAGAACTGTGGGTAATCCAGTTCGTTGTTACGGAATGCGGCGAAAAACTGATACGGACCATTGCTGGCCAGTTCGTTCTTGTAGGCGTTGCCGCCCTGGGCTCGCGGGCTGTCCTGGCTGACCAGTTGCAGGCTGAGGCCAGCAATCACCAACAGGGCCAGGGCATTCACCAGGCGACCGCGCATCGGCGGCAGTGGGGCGCTCATCGCCGCATTGAACGGCTTGCGCAAGGCCAGGCTCAAGACAATCGCCAGCATGGCGAGCAGGCTCAGCAGTTTGCCGATCGGGTAGGACTCGAGCAGGTTGTTCAACACCTCGTCGGAGTACACCAGGTAATCGACGGCAATGAAGTTGAAGCGCACGCCGAATTCATCCCAGAACAGCCACTCGGCCACCGAGGTAAACAGCATGGCGAACAGGCTGACGGTGAGCACGGCCTGCAGGAACCAGCGGTGACCGCGACGGCGCCACAGCACGGGCGGGCACAGCAGCAAATACAGACCCAGCGGCAGTGCCGCATACGCCAGGAAACCCAGGTCGTACAGCAGGCCCACGCCAAACACCGGCAACAGGTTGCCGCCGACTTCATCCAAATGGGTGATGAGCAGCACGCCACGAGTGAGCAGGAAAATAACCAGCCAGGCACTGGTTACCAACAGCAAATAGCGCATTGGCGCCGTCTTGAGCAACCCCATGTCCATGTTCCTTATATCAATGGGGGGCGATCTTCTGCCTGACACTGTAGTCAGTTTGTGAAGCTATAGTGAAAAACTCGTTGGTAGGCTGAATCGGTTGAAAACCTATATTGGCACGCCTTTCCGCTCTATCCCTGAGCCACACTTGGCCTTAAGCTGCGCGAGCCAACACGGCCGTTACCGCGTACGGAGACACTGCCCATGCGAATTCTATTGGTTGAAGACAACCGCGATATTCTGGCCAACCTAGCCGACTACCTGGGGCTAAAAGGCTACACCGTGGACTGTGCGCAGGACGGTTTGTCGGGCCTGCACCTGGCCGCCACCGAGCATTACGACTTGATCGTGCTCGACATCATGCTGCCTGGCATCGATGGCTACACCCTGTGCAAACGCCTGCGTGAAGACGCCCGCCGCGACACGCCGGTGATCATGCTCACCGCCCGCGACCAGTTGGATGACCGGCTGCAGGGCTTCAAGTCCGGTGCCGACGATTACTTGCTCAAACCGTTTGCCCTGTCGGAACTGGCCGCACGCATCGAAGCGGTGCTGCGCCGTGCCCAAGGTGGCGGTCGCCGCGCCCTGCAAGTGGCCGATCTGAATTACGACCTCGATACCCTGGAAGTGACCCGCGAAGGGCGCCTGCTCAAGCTCAACCCGGTCGGCCTGAAGCTGCTCGCGGTCTTGATGCAGAAAAGCCCCCACGTATTGCGTCGGGAAGTGCTGGAAGAGGCGCTGTGGGGCGATGACTGCCCGGACAGCGACAGCCTGCGCAGCCATGTCCACCAGTTGCGCCAGGTGATCGATAAGCCGTTCGCCAAGCCGTTGCTGCAAACCGTGCATGGTGTGGGTTACCGCTTGGCCGAGGGCCGTGATGGAGTTTAAGCAAAGCCTTGCCCAGCGGATCATCATCGCCTTTGCCTTGATGAGTGCGTTGGTGGCGGGGGCCTTCGCCATGGGCATCGTCGCCACCGTGCACCTGGTGGAAGAGAAGTTGATCTCGGCAGGCTTGGGCGGTGACCTGCAGCGCCTGCTGCTGATGGACACCGTCGAGGACTGGCGGCACCGGCCCGAGCCCGACCAGCTATTTTACTTCAGCGGTGGCCCCGGGGATTTTGAATTGCCCAAGGACCTGCGGCATCTGGAACCAGGGTTTCATGAGGTGTTTCGTGAGGCGTTGTCGTACCACGCCATGGTAGAAGTGGTCGACGGTCGGCGCTATGTGCTGCTGCAGGATCAAAGCGATTTCGAAGAGCGCGAGCGCGTGCTGTTTGCCGTGGTGCTGGTGGGCTTCGTGCTCAGCCTGGCGCTGGCGGTATTCCTCGGCTGGGTGCTGGCCCGTAAAGTGATGGCGCCGGTGGTGCGCCTGGCTCGCCAGGTGCGGCACCGCGACCAGTTGCTGGGCCTGGCGCCGCCCCTGGCACCGGACTACGCGGCCGACGAAGTGGGTGAGCTGGCGGTGGCCTTCGACGCCACGCTGGGGCGCCTGCGCCAGGCGTTGTCCCGCGAGCAGTTGTTCACCAGCGATGTCAGCCACGAACTGCGCACGCCTTTGATGGTGCTGGCCAGTTCCTGCGAACTGTTGCTGGAAAACCCGGCTATCGATCAGCGTGGGCGTAACCAGGTCGAGCGAATCGCCCGGGCCTGCGAAGAAATGCGCGAACTGGTGCAAACCTTCCTGATGCTGGCCCGGGCTCAGCATGATGACGGGAGCATGTCGCCTAGGGCCAATCTGTCCCAGGTCGCTGATGATCTGCTCGGCATCTGGCGCGAGCCCATCGAACACAAGGGCCTGGAGTTGATCTACCAGCCGGGCGACCCGCTGGATACGCGCTACAACGCGACCTTCCTGCATGCCGTGATGGGCAACCTGTTGCGCAATGCCCTGCATTACACCGAAAGCGGCTTCATCCGGCTGACCCTGGAGCCGACCGGGTTTGTGGTGGAAGACAGCGGCGTCGGCATTCCCGAAGACAAGCGCGAAGCGATGTTCGAGCCGTTCGTCCGCGGCAGTGAGAAGCGCGGCGAGGGTCTGGGGTTGGGTTTGTCACTGGTCCAGCGCATCTGCGAGAACCAGGGCTGGAGCGTTACCCTCAGCACCGTGGAGCCCAATGGCTGTCGCTTTCATGTCCAGTTGAGTCAGGTCAACGCCTGAACGTTCCCGCTGCCGTTATCCTGCCAGAGATCCCCGTAATTCGGCGAAGATGGCCCCATGATATTGCTTGTATCTGTAAAGTCTTGAAATATATGAGATTGGACAGGACAAGTTTTTCACAAGGGGTTGACCTGTTGATCACAGGACGCTGCTTAAGGTTGTAGGCATCAGCAACTGGAGATCCGTTGATGCCTACCCCGATCAAGCTCGAATTTTCCGAAAAGTACGACGATCAGCACGCCCACGAATATTTGCTCAAGCATCAGGACAATCTGGCTCGCCGGTTGTCCCACAAACGCGACGAGCAACTGGCCCGTGGCGCGTTGGCGATGGCCGGCGAGCCTGGCCTGGTGCTGGACCTGCCGTGTGGCGCCGGGCGTTTCTGGCCGCTGCTGGCGGAAAAACCCAACCGTGTGATCATCGGCGCCGACAATTCGGCCTCCATGTTGAAGGTCGCGATGGCCGCCCAGCCCGCAGAAGTGGTGAAAAGGGTACGACCCTTGCAGACATCTGCCTTCGATATCGATTTGCCGGATAACTCAGTCGACAGCATTTTCTGTATGCGCCTGCTCCACCACATTGGTGATCCGGCGCACCGTCAGGCAATTCTGCGGGAGTTTCAGCGGGTTACCCGTGACAGCGTGATCATTTCGCTGTGGGTCGATGGCAATTTCAAAGCCTGGAAACGCAAGCGTCTGGAAGGAAAGCGTCGCAAGACAGGTGAGCAGGAAGGTTACCAGAACAGATTTGTGTTACCGGCTGCTACTGTTGAAGCAGAGTTCGAGCAAGCCGGATTCCGTGTTCAGGAATCCCTGGACTTCATACCGCTGTACGCCATGTGGCGGGTGTATGTATTGCGCAAGAGGTAACAGGATGGCAGTTGAGTGCGTAGCAGGCAGTCACGTAGCTCCCGAAGAACGCTTCGATTATTTCTGGCGTCAGCAAGGCGAATGGGTCGAAGAGCCCAATCGCCGGCGTGGCGGTGAAAGTGGTGTACAGCGTGTAATGACTGCCAATGGCCGTTTGCTCTACAGCAAGCGCCAGACGGGCCATATCTACCGCAGTTGGCTGCACCCGTTCGGACGCCCCACGGTGCTGCGCGAGCGTGATGCCCTCAGGGGCCTGCGACTGCTGGATGTTCGCGTGCCCGAAATGGTCTTTTGTGAGGCGCGTCGTGACCCCGAGCACCACTGGAAGGCGCTGCTGGTAACCGCCGCCCTAGACGGCTTCGACGAAATTGAAAACTGGTACGCCGCCGGTGGTCGCGAAGAGTATGGCGAGCAGGTGCACGAGCGCTTGCTCAAGGAGTTGGCTGCCACCCTGGCCCGCATGCACAAGGGCCGCTGGCAGCACGGTTGCCTGTACATCAAGCATATTTTCGTGCGGGTGACGGGCGAGGGCGACTCGGCCCAGGTGGAAGTGGCGCTGCTGGACTTCGAGAAATGCCGCCAGCGCTTGACCGCTTATCGGGCAGCCTCCCATGACATGTTGCAGTTGCGTCGCCATTCGTCGTGGAACAGCACCGACTGGGAAAAACTCAGCTACTTTTACCAGACGGCGTTTGGCAGCGCTATCAAGGGTTTAACCAAATGAAGCTAGAAATAGCACGAGGTTTGTTCCTGGTCGGGGCGATGGGCATTGCGGCCCTGGCCCTGGCCGCATGGGAGCAACCTCGCACACAGGTGCTCAGTGCGGTGCAAGGTGGCGGGCAATGCCTGTTGCCCCGCGTCGCCAAGGCGAGTGCGGCGGTCAAGCCTGATCATGAGTTGCTGTTGTTCATGTTTGGGATGTCCCAAGGGATGAGGCCGCAGAGTTGAAACGATTCAAACCCCCGAAGAAGGGCCTTGCGATGCGAGGCCCTTTTTTTTTACCTTCCAACCTTACTCGCAACGCGGCTGCTACAAGAGCCTCACCCCCGTAGATACCGTCTTATCGCAAATCCGTAGATACCGTCTTGTCCAACACCGCGCAAATCCGTAGCAGCTGCCGAGCGCAAGCGAGGCTGCGTCAGGCGCGCTGCCGATTCAGGCTCGAGTCGCGGCCGACGCAGCCTCGCCAAGGCTCGACAGCTGCTACGGGGGGGGCGGTGTTGGATAGACGGTATCTACGCAGGTCAGATCAGATGCAGGTGGTTATCCCAGAGCCCCGCCGGTAATTCCAACGGTTTGGCGACCAGCTGTTTCTGGCGGCAATCGTAGTAGCGGCAACGGCCCTGGCCCGAGGTGACGACAAACCCGTCCGCCACTGCGCCGACGCCTGCGCAATCGGGCAACGGTCCATCCAGGCGCAGCTCGGCGGTGTCCATGTCCCAGATAAAGAAGCGGTTACCACGGGGTGCGGTCAACGCCACCAGGCGCAACTCGCTGTGCACGGCGACGCTGGCGGTGTAATGCCCCATGGCCTGCAACTGCTCATCGGCCACCGGGAACGCCACGAACGGCTGGCCCGGGCGCTTGATCGCCAGCAACTCGGAGCGCTCCTGGGACGGTCCCATGAACTGCTGGCCGGTGAGAAGGGTGCCATCGCTGGCGATGCCCATATGGCGCACGCTGTTCATCTGCTGGCCGAGGGTTTCCTTGCTGATCAGCGTGCCGTCACGGTGCATCAGCACCAGGCTCGGTTCCATGGCGTTGAGGTTCATCTCCACGCGGCTTTCGGCTTCGGTGCGAATGCCGCCGTTGGCTACCACCAGGGTTTCGCCGTCGGGCATCCACGACACCTGGTGCGGGCCGATGCCATGGGTGGAGATCTCGCCGCTGTGCACCAGGCGCTCGCCTTCGAACTTGTACACACCGAGCAGGCCACGGCCGGGGTCTGACGTGTCGTTCTCGGTGGCGTACAGCCAATTGCCGCTCTTGTGGATAACCGCATGGCCGTAGAAGTGGCGGTTGGCGTTCGAGGTGAGGGTTTGCAACAGCGCGCCATTACGCAGGTCGATCAGGTAACTCTCGGTGCCTGGGCGGCGGGCAACAAACAGTGCAATCGGCAGCGTCGGGTGGTTGATGATGTCGTGGCAGCGCTGGCCGACCTGGGTGGCGAACACCTGCTTGCCGTCCAGCTGAAAGCCCACGGCATAGTGCTTGCCGTCTGCATCATCGCGCGCCGACAGCAGCAGCGGGCCCCTGTCTTTCCCTTTGAACAGCGTCCAGCCACCCAACGTGAGTGCGCTGAGCAGCACGCTGCCGATCGCCAAAGCCTGTCGCCTGAGCATCATCAGTCACCGTCGTTGGCATTGAAGCCCAGTTGGATCCCCAGCGCCTTGGCCAGCTCGCCTTCGTGCAGGCGGTGGACGACGTTGAGGCTGTCGTAGATGTCGTTGAGCTGCTGGCGTCCGGCGTCATCGTTCAACAGTTCGTTGAGGGTGCGCTGGTTGCTGGCGAACAGTTTCAGCGCGGCGGCATAGGCCGCGTCGATCTTGTCGGCCAATGGCTTCTGATCCGCCGGCAGCAAACCACGCAGGCCCTTGTTGTCCACGCCCACCCACACGGTCTGGGCGGCGGCGAGGCTGGCTTCCAGGCTTTGCAGGGACGACTGGCTGCGCCATGCATCGGCCTGGAACGGCTGCGGGATACCCTTGGTCTGGCGGCCCATGGGCGTGCCGAGTTTTTTCTTCAGGGTGTCCAGTGCGGTCACTTGTACGCGCAGCAGATCGGCGATGGCTTCGTGGGAATCAGCGTAGCGCTGGTTCGGAAACTTGCTCATCTGCGCGAGCATGCCGTCGGTGCTGTTCCAGCTGGCCAGGATCTCTTCGGCCAGGGCTTTCTGGCGCTCACCAATGGCCACCAGCAGCGGACAGTAACGGGCTTTCTGCGCATCGTCGGCGATGTCGGTCCTGGCGTCGTAGAGGATGTATTCGTAGGCCGACAGGCCCTGCACCACCACGCTGGACTTGGCCAGTGCGGCACCGTCGATCTGCGGCTGGGCGGCGACCAGTTGCTCGACCTGGCGGCCCACCAGGTTCTTCTTGTCCGGCCAGAACTGCACCTGCCACGAGCGGTTGCCCTCGGCCAGCGGGCCGATCAGCAGCGGTTGCAACTCGGCCCAGGCTTTTTGCGCGTGGAGGAAGTCGGCGCGGGCGGTGTCCAGGCTTTCTTTGCCCTGGCAGTAGGCCAGGGCGCTGACGGCCAACTGGCGGTCGGCTTCGACCCAACGGCTGTAGGTCGGCAGGATCACTTGCTTGGCGATCGCCGCCGAGGTCACGGCTTGCGGGTCTTGTGGCGAGCAGGCACCCAGGGCGAGGGCGGCCAGGCTGGTGAACAACAACTTGGGACGGAACATGTCGAGCTCCCTTCTGTAATTGGGGCGAAGCTTATAAAGAATTCAGGAACGCCAGCAACGCAGCGCGCTGCTCGGCATTGAAGGACAACACATGCTGCTGCGCCGCTTGTGCTTCGCCGCCGTGCCACAACACGGCTTCGAGCAGGTTGCGGGCGCGGCCGTCATGCAGGAACTGGGTATGACCACTGACGGTCTGCGTCAGGCCGATGCCCCACAACGGCGGCGTGCGCCAGTCGCGGCCACCGGCCTTGAATTCCGTGCGGTTGTCGGCCAGGCCTGGGCCCATGTCGTGCAACAGCAGGTCGCTGTAGGGGCGAATCACCTGGTTGGCCAACTCGGGTTCGGCGGCATTCGCAGCGGTGGTGAACGTCGGTTTATGGCAACCCTGGCAACCGGCCTGGTAGAACAGGTTTTTCCCGGCCAGCACCTGCGGCGTGTTGACGTCGCGGCGCACGGGCACGGCCAGGTTACGGGTGTAGAACAGCACCAGGCGCAGGATGTTGTCGCTGACTTCCGGCTCGCCATCGGGGCCATTGCCGTTGGGTGCCTGTTTGCAGGCGACTTGGGCGTCGGTGCAGTCATCGAAGGGTCTCAGGGAGGTGGTGAGGCCCATATCACCAGAGAACGCGTGAACATTTTGTTGATTGAGATTGGGTTGCCCGGCTTTCCAGCCAAAACGCCCGAGTACGGTTTTTTGCTCGGCGTCATCCCAGACCCGATTCGCCCTGCCGACGAGGGCTTCCTTGTCGGCGGTCTTCGGGTCGGTATTGCGCAGGATGTCCGCGTCGCTGATGGCTTCGAGCAGGCCCAGGCCGATCATCGGCGGGGCGATGCGTGCGGAGAAGCGCGTGTCCGGATGCATCGGGCCATAGCCGAGCTGGGTGATTTGCAGGTCGGGCTTGCGCAGCTCGACGACGGTGCCGTCCTTAAAGGTGACGTTGACCGGCGTGTAGTCGACGCGCACCTTGCCTTCTGGTTCGACGCCGGGCACGGCCATGTCCTGCAATTGCCCGCCGTAGACGGGCTCGGGCACCACCCCGGCTTGCTCGATGAGCTTGGCGTAGGGCGCCTGGTCCTGGGTAGACAGGGGAATCGACAGGCGCACCAGCATCGACACCGCATTGGCCGCGTCGGGCAGCGGCGGGTGGCCACGGCCGTCCTTGATATGGCAGTTCTGGCAGGCGTTGGTATTGAACAGCGGGCCCAGGCCATCACGGGCGGTGGTGGTGGACGGCGCGATCACCCACGGGCTGCGAAAGAAGCTGTTGCCCACGCTGAAATCCAGGCGGCGCGTGGGCGACAGGTTGGCCGAGGGCAGGGAAAACGCATTCTGGTCGCGCTTGTTCACCGTCGTCGCGCCGCCCGCTCGCGATTCACCCGGCTCGGCCTTGGTGAAGCGTGGGGCGTCATCGCAGGCGGCCAGGCTCAAGGCCATCAACGCTGCGCACAGGCGAATAAGCGAACGAAACATCGAGTTTCCCGGACGAAGGCTGAAAATAAGGTCGCAAAGTCTAACAGGGCAGGGCGGATTGAATAAGAGCAATTATCGTTTGGTGGCATCCCGATTCATTCCCGCTAGAATGACCGCACATTTTTCTCTGGAGGTGGCCAATGCAGGCTCTCGACGCTTTGCTCAACCGTGTTTCCGTGCCGCGTTTGCTGGAACCGGCACCGACCCAGGAGCAGCGCGATGTGCTGTTCGCCGCGGCCATGCGTGCGCCCGACCACGGCCAACTGCGTCCTTGGCGTTTCCTCACCGTGGAAGGTGCCGCCCGTGAGCAGATGGGCACGCTGTTGGCCGAAGCCGCCCGTTTGCAGGACGCCGATGCTCCCCAGGCTGTCATCGAAAAGGCCCAGAACGGCCCGCTGCGTGCACCGCTGGTGGTGGTGGTGATTGCCCGCCTGCAGGAGCACTTCAAGGTGCCCAAGTCTGAACAACTGTTGGCAGCCGCCTGCGCGGCCCACGGCATTCTGCTGGCGGCCTATGCCCAGGGGATTGGTGCGGTGTGGCGCACGGGTGAGTTGTCCTATTCGGCCCACGTGGCCAAAGGCCTGGGGCTGACGGCGGATGAGGAGGTGATTGGCTTCCTTTATTTGGGTACACCGCAGAACCCGCCGCGTACGGCGCCGAAGGAAGATGTGGCGGCGTTTGTGAAGGCCTGGACGGGTCTCTAAGCAGTAGGCGATCAAAATGTGGGAGGGGGCTTGCCCCCTCCCACATTTGACCATTGGTGTGTCTTACACCTTGAATTGATCCATGAGTTTCATCTGCTGGCTGGCCAACGCATTGAGCTGGCTGCTGATGGCCGCCGATTCGGTGGCCTGGCCGGTGAGGGTTTCGGTCACGGTGCGGATCGCCGAGACGTTGCGGTTGACCTCTTCGGCCACGGCGCTTTGCTGCTCGGCGGCGCTGGCGATTTGCAGGTTCATGTCACTGATCACCGTCACTGCATCACTGATCTTGCCCAAGGCCTGCACGGCTTGATGGATCTGCCCGGCATTGCTCTGGGCTTGGCTTTGGCTGGAGTGCATGGTCGCCACCACCCCTCGGGTGCCGCTCTGGATGCGTTCGATCACCAGGCGGATTTCCTCCACGGAATCCTGGGTGCGCTTGGCCAGGTTGCGCACTTCGTCTGCCACCACCGCAAACCCCCGGCCGCTTTCCCCGGCGCGTGCGGCTTCGATCGCCGCGTTGAGCGCCAGCAGGTTGGTTTGCTCGGCAATGCTGCGGATCACTTCCAGGACTGAACCGATCTGTTCGCTGTTGACGGCCAGGGCTTCGACTTCGCCCACGGCCTTGCTGACTTCTTCGGCGAGGGTGGTGATGTCGCGGGTGCTCTGCTCGATGATCGACATGCCTTCACGCGCTGACTGGTCAGCGCCGCGCGCTGCGTTGGCAGCATTGGAGGCGCTGTTGGCGACGTCGTGGGCGGTGGCGCTCATCTCGTTGGACGCCGTGGCCACTTGGTCGATTTCGCGGAACTGCACCTGCATGCCTTCGCTGGTCTGGCGCGCGATGGCCGAGGACTGGTCAGCCGTGCCGCGTGCTTCGGTGATGCTTTGCTTGATCTGCGCGATGGTCGGTTGCAGCTTGTCGAGGAAGCGGTTGAACCAGTTCACCAGTTCGCCCAGCTCATCCTTCTTGGCGTAGGCCAGGCGCTGGGTGAGGTCGCCGTCGCCGCTGGCGATGTCCTTGAGCATGGCTGCCACGCTGTTGATCGGACGGGTGACGCCGGTGGCGGTGAGCCAGATCAGCAGCAAGCCGAGCAGGCCGGCGGCGGCACCGACCAGCAGGGCCTTGAGGGTGCCGCTGGCCTGGGCTGCGTCGAGCACGCCTTGAAGTTTCGTGCTGTCGGCAAGCATCACGTGTTTGGGCAGTTTGATCACTACGCCCCAGGCTTTGGCATCGGCAATGGGCTTGACCGGGTAAACCGCGCGGATGGTGTCGCCTTGTTCGCGGTTGACATAGCTGCCACTGGCGAGCAGTTGCACGATCTCCTTGCCTTCTACACCGAGGGTGTCGACCAGGTTTTTTCCAACCTTGGCGGGTTCGCCACTGTAGGCCGCAATCAGGCCGTTGCTGGAAATGATCTCAAGGTGTGCCGCACCGTCGAACAGCTCTTTTTGCGCGGCGTCCGTGCTGGCTTGCAGGGTGTTGAGGGCGATATCGACACCGACCACGCCAATGACTTTCCCGTCCACGATCATCGGCAAGGAGATGGTGGTCATCAGTACCGGTGTGCCGGTCACCGTGTCTTCATATGGGTCCAGCAGGCAGGTGCTTCGGGTGTCCCGGGGGCAGGTGTACCAAATGTTATAGGGCGTTCCGCTGAGGTTGAGGGTGGTCTTGGTCAGGTCTTCCTCGAGCATGATGGTGTTCAAGGGTTCACCACCGACGCGGTTCCAGTAGCTGGAGAAGCGGCCTTTTTCATTGGACGCGCGGGTCTTGTCATTGGCGAACTCGCTGTCCTTGCCGTCCAGGCCATTGGGCTCGAACGCCAGCCAGATTCCGAGCACTTTGCTGTTGCGTTCGAAGGTGGTTTTCAGGCTCTGGTTGAGTTCTTCACGCAAGGCGCCGGGGTCCAGCGAGCGCTTGGTGGCCAGGTTGCGCAGGTCTTTGACCTGATCGGCGATGGCGGTGATCACGGTAAGATTTTCACCAAAGGTTTTCCGCAGCAGCACGGCTTGCTCCGCTGCCTTGGCTTGCAGCAGGTTCTGCACGCTGCTGGTGAGCATTCGCGAGCTTGAATCGCTGATCAGATGGTCGTTCTGGTTGGTTTCGTAAAGGTTGATGCTGATGATCAACGCTATTACGCCCAGCAGACATAGCCCGGACAGCAGCACGATTTTCAAACGTATGGAGAGGGTGTCGAACATAGGTTCACTCGCGAATGGGCGTGTGGAAATGCATGCAATCCAGGGCCAAGTCCATTCAGCGCTATGTCTGAAACATCGGCGTAACAGATCAATTCATGAGAGATAGGCGATGGGCGGTAGGAAAGCGGCTACAGCCGGCGTCACACGGGCTGTGCGAGCCGTTCCGGGCGTGACCAGATCCACAGGTTGCCCAGGCTCATCCCGGCAATCGCCAGGTAGATCGGCCAGCCGTGGTCGAGCATCACCAGCATCAGGATGGCGCACAGCAGCATGCTCACGGTGGCACTGACTTTGGCCCGGCGCGCGATGATCCTGCCGTTGCGCCAGTTGAACAGGATCGGTCCGAACAGGCGGTGGTTTTCCAGCCAGGCACTGAGGCGCGGTGAGCTTTTGGTCGCGGCCCAGGCGGCCAGGAGGATGAACTCGGTGGTGGGCAAACCCGGCACCACAATCGCCACCAGCCCGATGCCCAGGCTGACGTAGGCCAGCAGGCCGAAGAGGAGCTGTGCGATTTTCGAGGTGGATTGGGGTTTGCGGGTCATGGTGTGTGCAAAGTAGGGGATAACAAAAGAGTCGGCATTGAAATGCGGTTTAAATGTGGGAGGGGGCTTGCTCCCGATAGCGGTGCATCAGCCAACAAATAGGTACCTGGCCCTCCGCCATCGGGGGCAAGCCCCCTCCCACAGTCGGTTGCATTTCAATGTGGGCGATCAGGCCAGTTCAGGGGCGCTAGCGTACGCCTGTTCCAGCAACACGGTGAAGCGTACAAACGCATCCACCGCGCCTTTTTCCGCTGCGGCTTCTTCCTCGGCGCTCAATTGCAACGCATCCAGGGTGCGAGTGAAGCTTTTCCAGCCTTCGGCGCGACCACCGGCCGGCTCACCCAGGTGGCGGGCACCGAAGGTTTCGCTCAGGCCCAGGCCTACGGCGCGCTTGATCAGGAACGCAGCGCCCAGCTTGGAACCTTCGGACACGAACAACCAGCCCAGTGCCTCGGCCTTGCTTGGGTTCTTCAGCGCGCCGGGGACCGGTGCTGGCACTTCTGTATCCAGGTCTGCCAGATCCAGCCTGGCGGCCTCGGCGCGGCAGCGTTCGGCCAGGTCAGGCACGATCTTGATCAGTTCGGCATCGTTGTACAGGGCCACCAGCTCCGACTGGAACAGGTACTGCGCGACCACGAAACGCGCGAAGTTGGCCTGGGTTTCAAACGGCGCGTGGGCCTTCACCAACGCGTCCAGCTTGGTGTGTGGCTCGTGGGTAATCTGGTTCAGGCGCTGGGAGCGCAGGCTTGGGCGTTCTGCGGTAGAAGAAGCGGTCATGAAAAAGTCCTTGAGAAGGGGGAGCGCCTTATGGCCCTTAAAGAGAGCTGTTATCAACTAGACGAACAAGAAGACGCGGCACAGTAAAAAATCCTCACCTCGCCGCTGAAATTTCGACGAGGTGAGTCGGGTGTCGTCAGATGTCCCAGATCAGGTTGATCGCAACGTTGCGGCCCGGCTGGGTCAGGCGGTCGAGGTTGGCCGGTCCGGTCACCGCGGCTTCGCCGACACTGTCGTAGCTGCGTACGTCATCCCAGTTCCAGTACTTCTTGTCGGTGAGGTTGTAGAGGCCGCCGTTGATGGTCACGTCCTGGGTGACTTTGTAGAAGGCGGTCAGGTCGACAACACCGAAGCCCGGAGTCTTGAAGGGCCCGCTGGTGTCGCCGTCCGGCGCGTGGAAGGTACTGCTGTCGACGCGATCCTGCTTTTTCACCAGGGTCCAGCTCAACAGACCACCGTAGTTGTCCTGGTCGTAGCCCAGGCCAAACACGCCCTTGAGCGGGTTGACGCTGTTCAGCGGCTCGCCGTTATCGTCGTTACGACCGTAGGCATAGGACACCGAACCCTGGGTGTAGAGGCCCTGCGGGGCGCCGAATGCATCCAGGTTCAGGCGCCCTTTGGCTTCGGCCCCTTTGATGGTGGCGCGCTTGATATTGATGGCCTGGAACTGTTCGACCGTGCCGCCGACGACGGCGTTGTCCTCATCGATAAAGTCGCGGTACTTGTTGTAAAACACGGCGATTTCAAAGGATCCCTCGTCAAATTTGCCGCGAATCCCGGTTTCGATGCCCTTGCTGGTTTCTGGCTTGAGGTCGGGGTTGGGCTCGACGGTGTAGCCCAGGTTGAGGTTTTCAAAGCGGCCGTACAACGCCTTGGCGGATGGCGTACGGAAACCTTCGGCATATTGGCCGAACCAGGTGTATTGATCCGTCAGGGCGTAAGTCAGGCCGAACTTGGGCGTCACACGGTGCCAGGTTTTTTCCTTGTCGCTCACCGGGTCCGCGCCTGTCGGGTTGACGGTGTTGAGGAACGCCTGGGTCAGCTTGGGTTTGAGCTGGGTGTAGTCGTAGCGCACGGCGGGCAGGAAGGTCCATTTGTCCCAGCTGATCTGGTCCTGTGCGAACAGCGAATACGTGTTGATGGTCGGGTCGGGGAAGTCGCTGGACTTTTTCACGCTGTCAGTGGCAATCGGGCTGGGCGCGCCGATGGCGGTGCAGCCACTGCCGACGGCCACACAGGTCGCGCCGCCCTCGCGCGAGCCGGTGACTTTCTGCTGCTTGAGGGTGGTGCCGTAGGTCACTTGGTGATCGGTTTCACCGAGGCTGAACGCTTTGTCCAACTGAGCATCGAAAATCCACTGTTTTTCCTGGTACAGCGTGTCGCGGGTACGCAGGACACGACGACCTGACTGATAGATCTCGGCAGTGGTCTGGTCGGTCTTGGCGATCTGGTAGTTGAGGCTGGTCTTGATCCGGTCGGCAATCGGCGACTCAAGGGCGAAGCTGTTTTCCAGGCCGAAACGTTCGCGGGTAATGGTGTCGTTACCACGGCGATCACGGTACAGGTTGAAGCCTCGGCCGCCGATGAACGGGCCGCCCACCGCGTTCTTCAGGTTGACGTCGCGATCATCCTTGTACTTCTCATAGGTCAGGCCCAGGCGGTTGTCATCGCCATAGTTCCAGCCGAGCTTGGCCAGGATGTTGGTGGTGCGCGCGTCCTCGGGGTTGGCGCCGGTACGGGCCAGGCCGGTGGCGTTGTTGCCGTCGTAGGATTCGGTCTCATGGCCATTGCGCTGGCTCAGGTGCAGCAAGCCATCGAAGTCCTGCACGCGGCCGGCGACGGTGCCGGAGGTCAGCCAGCTTTCGTCGGCGGAACTGTAGCCGGTCTTCAGGCGTGCGCCGACGTCCTGGCCGGGCTTGATGATGTCGTCCGGGTCGAGGGTGAAGTAACTCACGGCACCGCCGATGGCGCTGCTGCCGTAGAGGGCCGAGGCTGGGCCGCGCAGGATCTCGACGCGCTTGACGATCTCCGGGTCGACGTAGTTGCGGCGGGTCTTGGCGTAGGGGCCGTTGAAGAAGTTGTCGGGCACTTCCACACCGTCCACCTGGGTGAGGATGCGGTCGCCGTCGATCCCGCGGATGTTGAACCCGGCATTGCCGGCACGGGTGCCAGCGCCGCCGACCGAGACGCCCGGCTCGTAGCGCACCAGATCACGGATGGTGTTGACGTTCTGGCGGTCCAGTTCTTCGCGATCATGCACGCTGACGGTGCTGGGTACGCTGTTCACATCCTGCGCGTTACGGGTGGCGCTGATGGTCACCTGTTGCAGGTTGAGGGTGCTGCCCGCCGTGCGCTTTTCCAGGACGATGTTGTTGTTGCCCAGCTTGCGGTAGCTCAGGTTGGTCCCCACCAACAGCCGGTCCAGGGCTTTCTCCGGCGACAGGGCGCCGCGCACCCCAGGGGACGACACACCCTGGCCCAGCTCGGCGGGCAGGCCGACTTGCCAGCCGGTCACGCTGGTAAAGGCGTTCAGCGCCGAAACCAGTGGCTGTTGCTCGATGCTGAAGCTGTAGTTGCCGTGGTTGCGGGCGGCAGGTTCGGCGGCAGTGGCGGCCATCACTGGCGAACCGGCCAGCAGGATGGCGGCGGTCAGCAAGGACAGCACGGGGGAGGAGGACCGGCGGTTGAAACGAGAGGACATCGAGAGCGCTCCGGAAGGTACGAATCTTATAGTTGCGAACCGAACCAAATAGGAATCAGTTGCATTGGCTAAGACGAGACGTACCGCCGAAGGCTATCGAGTAAAAATAATTCTCATTTAGTTCAAAATCACCAGCGCGGGGTATTCCGACAATGTGGCTGAGGTGATGTGGGCCAGGGAGCGCACCACATCCAGGGGTTGGTCGAGGCGGTAGTTGCCGGTGACGGCAACGCTGGCGAGCTTGTCGTTGGTGTTGACGATCCAGCCGGGGTAGTAGCGACGCAGCTCGGCGAGCACTTCGCTCATCGGGCAGTTTTCGAAAATCAGCCGGCCTTGCACCCAGGCCAGGTCCTTGCTGGCATCCAGCCGGGCCGGTTGGCCAAAGCCCTTGGGCCCGATGCGGATGCTTTCGCCGGCACTCAGGCGCACGCGGGCATCGTCGAAGGTGTTGCTCAGGTCGACATCGCCGCGCTGCACCTGCACCTGGGCTTCGCCGTTGAGGTAGCGCACGGCGAAGGCGGTATCACGCACGCTGGCGCGCACGGGGCCGGCGTCGATTTCCAGGGGCAGGCCATGGCCGGGCATGATTTCGAAAAAGGCTTCGCCCTGGTACAGGCGGACGAGGCGCTGGTGGTCCTTGATGCTGCTGGAAAACGCCGAATTGGTGTTCAGCAACACTTTCGAGCCATCGTCCAATTGCAGGCGCTGGCGTTCGCCCACCACCGTGAGATGGTCGGCTTGCAGGCGTACCGGCAGGTTGCTGAAGCTGAACAGGCCGATCAACAGCACGGCGGCGGTGGCCAGCGGTTTCCAGTGCGGCTTGATCCGGCGCCAGCCCCTGGGTTTGCGCGGCGCGGCCAGGGCGACGGCGGCGCTGTGTACCGGCGCGCCACCCCAGGCGGCCTGGGCCTTGCCGAAGGCGTGGACGTGGGCGGGGTCTTGGGCCAGCCAGGCTTCGAACTCGGCCCGCTGCCCGGGCGCTGGGCACTGCAAGACGATCAGCCAGTCGAGGGCCTGGTCCATAGCCGTGTCTTGCAACACCTCATGAGCCAGCTCATGGGGGCGCAGTTTATTCGGGTCCGTCACGGTGTTCCTCGGGTCTTCGCCACGTTTTATTCATCTTTCCTACAGCTTGGGTCGACAATTTCGTAGGCTGAAGCTTAAGGCCGATCCAGTCTTTCGGCCACACCTACACAAATGGCCATGATCAATTTCAGTTCCTTTTGCACGGTGCTCAAGGACACGTCCAACTGATCGGCGATCTCCTGGTAGCTGCAACCGTGCAGGCGGCTGAGGATGAAAATCTGCTGCTGGCGCGCGCTCAACTGGCCGAGGCTGATGCTCAGGTGCTCAAGCAATTGCTCGGCCTGGGTGGCGTCTTCGGGGGTGCTGATGGGGGCGGCGACGCTTTGCAGGATGTCCAGTGGCACATCTTCCTGCAGGGTGCGCGCCTGAACCCTGCGCGAACGCAAATGATCCAGCGCCAGGTTGCGCGCGGTCTGGTAGACGAAGGGTTCGAGGTGATCGATCGGCCGCTCGCTGAGGGCCCGGGTGACGCGCAGGTAGGTTTCCTGCAACAGGTCCTCGGCGGTGCTGTGGTTATTCACCATCCGCTGCAAGGTGCGTAGCAGAATCACCCGTTGGGTGAGAAAGACTTGGTTGAAGCGAGATTGGCTCACAGTGATACCAGACCGATTTGCAGTTAATGATAATGCTTATCATCAACTCAAATGGCAAGTGGCTATTTCTGTGAGCCTACATGGGGCCAGTGTGGGAGGGGGCTTGCTCCCGATGCAGTGTGTCAGTCGATGCATTCATCACTGATACCCCGTCATCGGGAGCAAGCCCCCTCCCACAAAAGCCATTCCACAAAGGGTGTTATTCGGCGTTACACAAAGCCAGGCAGTTATCCAGCATGCGGTTCGAGAAGCCCCACTCGTTGTCATACCAGGCCAGCACTTTCAGCAACTTGCCGCTGACCTTGGTGTGGTTGGCATCGAAGATCGACGACAGCGGGTTATGGTTGAAGTCACTGGAGACCAGCGGCAGGGTGTTATAGCCGAGGATCTTCGAGTGTTGGCTGGCTTCCTTGAGCAGTGCGTTGACTTCGTCGGCAGTGGCGTCTTTCTTCAACTGCACGGTGAGGTCCACCAGCGACACGTTGATCACCGGTACACGCACGGCCATGCCGGTCAGCTTGCCTGCCAGCTCCGGCAGCACCAGGCCCACCGCTTCGGCGGCGCCGGTCTTGCTTGGGATCATGTTCTGGGTGGCCGAGCGCGCGCGGTACGGGTCGGTGTGGTAGACGTCGGTCAGGTTCTGGTCGTTGGTATAGGCATGAATCGTGGTCATCAAGCCGCTTTCGATACCCAATTCGCGGTGCAGCACCTGGGCGACCGGCGCCAGGCAGTTGGTGGTGCATGACGCGTTGGAGATGATCTGGTGGGATTGACGCAGGATGTCGTGGTTCACGCCGTAGACCACGGTCGCGTCCGCGCCTTTGGCCGGGGCGGAGATGATCACCTTGCGTGCACCAGCGGTAATATGGGCGGCAGCCTTGTCACGGTCGGTGAACAGACCGGTGCATTCGAACACCACGTCGACCTTGTGCGCCGCCCACGGCAGGTCGGCCGGGTTGCGAATGGCACTGACGGCAATCCGGTCACCATTGACGGTCAGGCTTTCCTGATCGTGGGCGACCTCTGCATCGAAAGTGCCGTGCACGGTGTCGTATTTGAGCAGGTGGGCATTGATCGAGCTGTCGCCCAAATCATTGATGGCGACGATCTGCAAATCCTGGCGATAGCCTTGGGTATACAGTGCGCGCAGGACATTACGGCCGATACGGCCAAAACCATTGATTGCGATACGAAGAGTCATTGGAAAGTGCCTGTCGTCGATTTGTTGTAAGAATTACAAGATTATTCGCATAAAAATAGAAAACAAGCCTTTTTAGTGGCAATATTTTGTTCAATCTACAACGAGTGACCTGAATCAACTGGTCCGATGATCCAAACGACTCTCTGCCATCCCATGAGCTGCGGGCGTTTGATCAGCATAGACACTCAGGTCGCCACATCCGTTAGCCTGGAGTTCTACACATGCATCCCCGCGTCCTTGAGGTCACCGAACGGCTTATCGCCCGCAGCCGCGCCACTCGTGAGGCTTACCTTGCGCTCATTCGCGGCGCAGCCAGCGACGGTCCGATGCGCGGCAAGCTGCAATGCGCCAACTTCGCCCATGGCGTGGCCGGTTGCGGCACCGAAGATAAAAACAGCCTGCGCATGATGAACGCCGCCAACGTGGCAATTGTTTCGTCATATAACGACATGCTCTCGGCGCACCAGCCGTACGAACATTTCCCGGAACAAATAAAGAAAGCCCTACGCGAAGTCGGCTCGGTCGGCCAGTTCGCCGGCGGCACCCCGGCCATGTGCGACGGCGTGACCCAGGGCGAGCCCGGCATGGAACTGAGCCTGCTCAGCCGTGAAGTCATCGCCATGTCCACGGCGGTAGCGCTGTCCCACAACATGTTCGACGCGGCGCTGATGCTGGGCATCTGCGACAAGATCGTGCCCGGCCTGATGATGGGCGCGCTGCGCTACGGCCATCTGCCGATGATTTTCGTACCGGGCGGGCCGATGCCGTCGGGCATCTCCAACAAGCAGAAGGCCGATGTGCGCCAGCGCTACGCCGAAGGCAAGGCCACTCGCGAAGAGCTGCTGGAATCGGAGATGAAGTCCTACCACAGCCCCGGCACCTGCACCTTCTACGGCACCGCCAACACCAATCAACTGCTGATGGAAGTGATGGGCCTGCATTTGCCGGGTGCCTCGTTCGTCAACCCGTACACGCCGCTGCGTGACGCCCTGACCCGCGAAGCCGCGCACCAGGTCACGCGCTTGACCAAGGCCAACGGCAACTTCACGCCGATCGGCGAGATCGTCGATGAGAAATCCATCGTCAACGCCATCGTTGCGCTCAACGCGACGGGCGGTTCCACCAACCACACCCTGCACATGCCGGCCATCGCCATGTCGGCGGGCATCATCCTCACCTGGGACGACATGGCCGACCTCTCCGAGGTGGTGCCGACCCTGTCCCACGTGTATCCAAACGGCAAGGCCGACATCAACCACTTCCAGGCAGCGGGCGGCATGTCGTTCCTGATCCGCGAGCTGCTTGAAGCCGGCCTGCTTCACGACGACGTCAACACCGTGGCCGGCAAGGGCCTGAGCCGTTATGTCCAGGAACCATTCCTGGTCGACGGCGAGCTGGTATGGCGCGATGGCCCGATCGAAAGCCTCGACGAAACCATCCTGCGCCCGGTGGCGCGCGCGTTCTCGCCGGAAGGCGGCCTGCGTGTGATGGAAGGCAATCTCGGCCGCGGAGTCATGAAAGTCTCTGCCGTAGCGCCTGAGCATCAGATCGTCGAAGCGCCGGCGGTGGTGTTCCAGGACCAGCAGGACCTGGCTGATGCGTTCAAGGCCGGCCAGCTGGAAAAGGATTTTGTCGCCGTGATGCGCTTCCAGGGCCCGCGCTCCAACGGCATGCCGGAACTGCACAAGATGACGCCGTTCCTCGGCGTGCTGCAGGACCGTGGTTTCAAGGTCGCACTGGTGACAGACGGGCGTATGTCCGGCGCGTCGGGTAAGATCCCCGCCGCGATTCACGTCAACCCCGAAGCCCAGAGCGGCGGGCCACTGGCACGGGTCAAAGATGGCGATATCATTCGCGTGGATGGCGTGAAGGGCACCTTGGAGCTTAAGGTGGACGCCGAAGAATTTGCAGCGCGCACGCCTGCCACGGGCCTGTTGGGCAATAACGTGGGGGCCGGTCGCGAGCTGTTTGCATTTATGCGCTTGGCCGCAAGCTCCGCAGAGCAGGGCGCCAGCGCCTTTACCTGTGCCTTGGAGACGCTTAAGTGAAGCTAGCGCTGGTCGGTGACATCGGGGGTACCAACGCCCGTTTTGCGTTGTGGCGAGATCAGGCACTGCATTCGATCCGGGTGCATGCCACGGCTGATCACCAAAGCCCTGAGGACGCGATCAAGGTCTACCTCAAGGAAGAAGGCCTGCAAATCGGCGACATCGGTGCGGTGTGCCTGTCGGTCGCCGGGCCGGTGAGCGGGGATGAATTTAAATTCACCAACAATCACTGGCGCTTGAGCAAGACTGCGTTTTGCCAGGCCTTGCAGGTGGATGAGCTGCTGCTGGTCAATGACTTCTCGGCCATGGCCCTGGGCATGACGCGTCTTAAACCCGACGAATTCCGCGTGGTCTGCCCTGGCACGCCGGAACCGTTGCGCCCGGCGGTGGTGATCGGTCCGGGCACCGGCCTGGGTGTCGGTACCCTGCTGGACCTCGGTGCAGGTCGTTACGCGGCGTTACCGGGGGAGGGCGGCCACGTCGACCTGCCCCTGAGCAGCCCGCGGGAAACCCAGCTGTGGCAGCATATCTACACCGAGATCGGCCACGTCAGCGCCGAAACCGCCTTGAGCGGTGGCGGCCTGCCGCGGCTGTACCGGGCGATTTGTGCGGTCGATGGCCACACACCGGTGCTCGACACCCCTGAAGCCATCACGGCGGCGGGCCTGGCGGGCGATCCGGTGGCCATGGAAGTGTTGGATCAATTCAGCATCTGGCTGGGCCGGGTAGCCGGCAACAATGTGCTGACCACTGGTGGGCGCGGTGGTGTGTATATCGTGGGTGGGGTGATTCCGCGGTTTGCCGACTTCTTCATCGACAGCGGTTTTGCCAGGAGCTTCAGTGACAAAGGCTGCATGAGCGACTACTTCAAGGGCATCCCGGTGTGGCTGGTGACTGCGCCGTATTCCGGGTTGACCGGGGCTGGCGTCGCATTGGAACAGGCGTTTGCCTGACCCGCACCACCTATAACAACAAGGAGGACCCCGTGAGCGTAATCAGTAAATCGATTCTCCTCGTCGACGACGACCAGGAAATCCGCGAATTGCTGCAGACCTACCTCAGTCGCGCCGGTTTCCAGGTGCGTGGCGTGCCGGATGGCGCGGGGTTCCGCCAGGCGATGAACGAGGCGCCATGCGACTTGGTCATCCTCGATGTGATGCTGCCGGACGAAGACGGTTTCAGCCTCTGCCGCTGGATTCGCCAGCACCCGCGCCAGGCGCAGGTGCCGATCATCATGCTCACCGCCAGTTCCGACGAAGCCGACCGCGTGATCGGCCTGGAACTGGGGGCCGACGACTATATCGGCAAGCCGTTCAGCCCCCGCGAGTTGCAGGCGCGGATCAAGGCCTTGCTGCGCCGCTGCCAGTTCGGCCAGGAGCGCAGCGGCAATGGCGATGTGCTGGTGTTCGACGAATGGCGCCTGGACATGATCAGTCATCGGCTGTTCCACGTGGATGGCGAAGAGGTGATCCTCTCCGGTGCCGACTTTGCCCTGCTCAAGCTGTTTCTCGATCACCCGCAGCAGATTCTCGACCGCGACACCATCGGCAACGCCACCCGTGGCCGCGACCTGATGCCGCTGGACCGGATCGTCGACATGGCTGTCAGCCGCCTGCGTCAACGCCTGCGCGACACCGAAAAACCCCCGAGGCTGATCCGCACCGTGCGCGGCAGCGGTTATCAACTGGCAGCCAGCGTGGTTGCCGGCAATGCCCACTGAGCCGCTGAGCGAACGCCGCCGGCGCTTCCCGGTACCGCGCTCCCTGCTGGGGCGCATGTTGCTGCTGACCTTGCTCGCGGTGCTGTTCGCCCAGGCGCTGTCCAGCGTGATCTGGGTCTCGCAGTTGCGCGCCACCCAGCTCGAAGGCCTGGTCACCAGCGCCCGTAGCCTCGCGCACTCGATGACCGCCAGCGTGAGTTATTTCCGTTCGTTGCCGGTGGCCTATCGGCCGTTGGTCCTTGACCAGTTGCGCAGCATGGGTGGTACCCGTTTTGTCGTGACCCTCAATGATCGGCCACTCGACATGCAAGTGTTGCCGCAAACCCCGCGCAAGCAGGCGGTGCTGGTGGCCGTGGATGAAGTCCTGCGCCAGACCCTGGGCGCCGACGTGCCTATCTCGGTGGAGTTCGTCAGCGCCGAAGACCTGCGCATCTTCAACGCCGGGTTGAAACTGGATGAGTTGCCGCGCTCCTGGGCCCATTACGCGCTGACCCTGGAACCCGTCAACCCGCCGGTATTGGTCACCCAGATCGAACTCGCCCCCGGCGAATGGCTGTACATCGCTTCGCTGTTGCCCGAGCCCTACACCAGCCTGGAAGAACAGGGCCTGCCGTCCCAGCAGGTGTGGTTTATCGTGCTGACCAGCGGCTTTTTGCTGCTGTTCATCGGCCTGCTGGTGCACTGGCAAAGCCGGCCGCTCAAGCGCCTGGCGCGGGCGGCGCGTGACATGTCCCTGGGCGCCGATGTGGAACCGGTAGCCGAAGGCGGCGGCAGTGAAGTGGTGGAAGTGGGCCGCGCGTTCAATGCGATGCGCGAACGCATCAGCCGTTACCTCACGGAGCGCAGCCAATTGTTCAGCGCGATTTCCCACGACCTGCGCACACCGATTACCCGCCTGCGCCTGCGCGTGGAATTGCTCGAAGACGAGAACCTGCAAACCAAGTTCGGCCGTGACCTGGATGAGTTGGAGTTGCTGGTCAAGGGCGCGCTGCAATGTGTAAAAGACACCGATATCCACGAGAACATCCAGCCGGTCGACCTCAACCATGTGCTCGAATGCCTGGTGGAGCCTTATGTGGCGCCCAACGGCAACGGCCGGGTCACCCTGGACGGCGCAGCAGTGGCGGCGTACCCGGGCAAGCCGCTGGCGCTCAAGCGCTGCATCGGCAACCTGATCGACAATGCCTTGAAGTACGGGCAGAACGCCCATTTGCGTATTGAGGACGATGGCGCGGAGTTCATCCTGCACGTCGACGACGAAGGCCCTGGCGTGCCGGAACAGCGTTTGGAACAGGTCTTCGAACCGCATTTTCGCCTGGCCGGCCAGCAGCAGGGTTACGGTTTGGGCTTGGGTATTGCGCGCAATATTGCCCATAGCCATGGCGGTGAAGTGAGTTTGCAGAATTTGCGTGAGGGGGGCTTGCGGGTCACCCTGCAACTGCCCCGGACCCTGGACTGACTTCTCCGTAGCTGCCGAGCGCAAGCGAGGCTGCGTCGGGCGCGCTGCCGATTCAGGACCGAGTCGCGGCCGACGCAGCCTCGCCGGGGCTCGACAGCTGCTACGGGGCTTTGCGCGGTGCGGGATAAGACGGTATCGACGGAAAGGGGGTCAGACGCTTTGGCGCAGTCGTGCCAAATCCCTCAGCGGCGGTGCCCCAAACAACCGGCTGTACTCCCGGCTGAACTGCGACGGGCTTTCATACCCCACCCGATACCCCGCCGCCGACGCTTCCAGCCCTTCGGCAATCATCAGTCGACGTGCTTCCTGCAAACGCAGCTGCTTCTGGTACTGCAGCGGGCTCATGGCCGTAATCGCCTTGAAACGGTGATGCAGGGTCGAGACGCTGAGGTTCACTTCCTTGGCCAGGTCATCGATGCGCAGCGGTTGTTCGTAGTTGCCATTGAGCCACTTGATCGCCTGGCTGACGCGATGGCTCTGGCTGTTGGCCACGGCAATTTCATACAGGCGATAACCCTGGGGACCTCGCAGCAGGCGGTAGAGGATTTCACGGTTGATCAGCGGCGCCAGCATGGCAATGTCTTTGGGCGTATCCAGCAGGCGCGCCAGGCGCAGCACGGCGTCGAGCAACTGGGGGTCGATGCGGTCCACATACATCCCGCGCGATGTCGGGCGCGTGGGCACGCCCATGGGGCCGGCCTCGGCGATCAAGGCGGTGAGCTGCGCCGGGTCGATATTGATGCGCACTGACAGGTTCGGATCTTCCGGCGTGGCATCGATGATTCGCCCGGCCACCGGCATCGCCACCGAGAACACCAGGTAATTGAGCGGGTCGTAGGCAAAGATTTCGTCGGCCAGGCGCACTTCCTTGCTGCCGTTGGCGAGGATGCACAACGCCGGCTCCACCAGTACCGGCATGAAGTCACGCGGCGTGTTGTGGCGGTTCAGGAACAGTGACGTAATCGCCGTGCCATAGGAGCCGTCTTCCCAGGTATGACGATGCACGATGCTCGCCAGCTCGGCGCGCTGTTTTTCCGTCTCGGCGTCGAGGGGCATGGACTGATGTTCGGGCGACGGCATAAGGCGTCCTCTGCATGCTTTTTTGATGGGCTCAGCTTAGCGGCGGCTTTTCAAACAGTGTTAGGTCGATTCTGCACAATCCTTGCCTGATCCTGCGACGTGTCGTGAATCAGGCAAGTTCTCGGGCTGTCATGTCCCTGAAACAAGGCGTTTGCCTGTGGAATCGAACCGGCGGTCCCTACGTCCTCTCTACGCTTCTCGCAGGATTGTGCAATAAGCCAGCAGGAATTGACTAACCGCGCCCGCACCCGCGCCGTTATCTTTGATCCTGTGGCAACACGCCCTCACAGTGCTTGCCGAGCATCACTTCTCAACGGGAGAGTCGAACATGTCCACCCCCATTCCCGCGAGCCATATGGCCTTTATCCGCGCCCGCACCGGGTGCAGCACCGAACTGGGTGCACGCTTGAGCAGTTTGATCGAACCGGGCCGTCAGGCTCAGGGTTGCCTGCAATTTTCGTTGCAGCATTCCCAGGTCGATCCCGATGTCTGGTTGATCTCGGGTTTCTGGAGCAGCGAGCAGGCGATGAGCGCCTACTTCAACTCGCCGGCCCTGATGATCTTCACCGAGCTGTTGAACGACATGGTCGTGCGCAGCATGGACTTCCAGACCTTCACCGACGCCTCTGCCGCCAATGCCTACGGCGAGTACCTGCAACTGGCCGGTTAATGGTTAGAATGGCCAACTTTTCCATTGGCCAGGACCTGCAACATGGCACGTAAACAATTTGCCCACCACGAAGCCGTATCCGCCGTAGTACCAAGTGAAGGGGGCTACAGCGCCGCCGTCGCCGTCAAGGCACTGGATGGCATGGGCGCCCCGCAGTTTCACAAGATCCTGGATGGACAGACGTTCAAGACCGCCTCCGACGCCGATGATGCCGCCACTGTGCAGCTTGAACGGCTGATCGATGTGGATGAAGAGGGTCAACTGACCTGGGCGAGCGCCGCCAGCTGAACAACGCCGACCATCTAATGTGGGAGGGGGCTTGCTCCCGATGAGCATAGGTATCTACACAACTTTTCAGACCCTGACAAATCTCCCTGTGGTGAGCGGGCTTGTCCCGCGTTGGGCTGCGTAGCAGCCCCAAAACCAGCCTCTACAGAGTGTCTGATACACCGCATTCTTCTTTACTGGGGCTGCTACGCAGCCCAACGCGGGACAAGCCCGCTCACCACAGTGCCCTATCTGCCGGGCGTTCAGCGTTGAGCCAAAGTTGTGTCGATACCCATGGCCATCGGGGGCAAGCCCCCTCCCACTTTTTTGGTGTATTTCAGTCAGGGTTTGCTGGCGCCTGGGCGATACATCTTGAACAGCGCCTCCGGGCCCAACTGGAAGTAGTCCGCCGGGCCGCCGCCGCGCAGGATCGGTTCGGCGGCGGCAGTGTCGTACACCCCATCCTTGAGCAGCCACTTGGCAATGTGCACCGCGACCACCTCGCCCAGCACCAGCCAGCTGGGCACCAACTGCTGGTCGGCGCGCTGCAGCTGGATGATCTGCGTCACCTTGCACTCGAACGACACCGGGCTCTCGCCCACTCGCGGCACGCCGACGATTTTCGACGCCACCGGTGTCAGGCCGGACAACTCGAACTCATTCACCTCCGGCGAGACGGCCGCGCAGCTCTGGTTCATCTGCTCGGCCAGCGGGCGGGTGGCCAGGTTCCACACAAACTCGCCGGTCTGTTCGATGTTGTTCAGGCTGTCTTTGCGCCCGACGCTGGAAAACCCAATGATCGGCGGAATGTAGTTGAACGCATTGAAGAAACTGTAGGGCGCCAGGTTCAGGCGGCCGTTGCTGTCGTGAGATGAAATCCAGCCAATCGGCCGTGGCCCGACAATGGCATTGAACGGGTCATGTGGCAGGCCATGGCCGTTGGCCGGTTCGTAGAAGTGGATAGCGTCAGACATGGCCGGGTTCCTGCTGCGGGGTTCTGGGAGGCAGCCATAGTGCAATCCATGGCGACGAATTTCCATCGGCCCTATGGAATTTTCATTCAGCGGCCACCTATTTTTCACAGCGGCCCGTTCAGTCTGCGCCCAAGGTCGATACCCCCTATAAGACTGAGCCTCGGAGCCTTCTACCGCATGAATAAACTTCCTCAGATCACCCTGGCGTTCTGGGTCATGAAAATCTGCGCAACCACCCTGGGCGAAACCGCCGGGGACTTGTTGTCGATGACCCTGAACGTCGGTTACGCCATCAGCTCGATGATCCTCATCAGCGTGTTCCTGGTCACTCTGGTGACACAACTCTGGTCGAAAACCTACAACCCGGTGCTGTACTGGATCGTGATCCTGTCCACCAGCACCGCCGGCACCACCATGTCGGATTTCATGGACCGCACCCTGGGCCTGGGCTATGCCACCGGGTCGATGATCCTGATCGTGATCCTGATGATCATCTTTGCGATGTGGCATCTCAGTGGTGACTCGCTGAACGTGAACAAGGTGCAGACTTTCCGAGGCGAGCTGTTCTACTGGATGGCGATCCTGTTCTCCAACACCCTGGGCACTGCGTTGGGCGACTTCCTGGCGGACGATTCGGGGCTCGGCTTTGCCGGTGGCGCCTTGTTGATTGGTTCGACCATCGCCGCGGTGCTGGCGCTCAAGTACTTCACCCAAATCTCGTCGGTGCTGTTGTTCTGGGTGGCGTTTGTACTGACCCGGCCGTTTGGTGCAACCCTGGGCGACTTCCTGACCAAGCCCCATGAAAAGGGCGGGTTGGATTTCGGCACCATTGGATCATCGGCGGTATTGGCGGCGGTGCTGGTGGTGATGATTGCCGGGGCGTCGTATGCGCAGCGGCGGTATAGCCGGAGCCCGGTAGCAGAGGTGTCCTGATTCAACATGTGGGAGGGGGCTTGCCCGCTCCCACATTTGTTACTGCATCCAACCGTCAGTCCGTGGTGATGCGCGAATGCTTGCGTGTGTCCTTCATGGTCACATAGACCGCCAGCGACACCGCAATACACGCAGTCACATACCAGTAGTAGCCGGTTTCCATCCCGATGCTCTTGAACCACAGCGCGATGTATTCAGCGGTACCGCCGAAGATCGACACGGTCAGTGCATAGGGCAGGCCTACGCCCAGGGCGCGGATTTCGGTCGGGAACAGTTCAGCCTTGACCACGGCGTTGATCGAGGTGTAGCCGCTGACGATGATCAGCGCGGCCATGATCAGGAAGAACGCGCCCCACCAGGTCTGGATAGTATGCAGGGTGGTGAGGATCGGTACGGTGAACAGTGTGCCGAGGATGCCGAAGGCGATCAGGATCGGCCGACGCCCGACTTTGTCCGACAGCCCACCGACGATCGGTTGCAGGCACATGAACAGGAACAGCGTTGCCGCCGAGATCGTGGTGGAATCGGAAATGCTCATGCCGACGGTGTTCACCAGGTACTTCTGCATGTAGGTGGTGTAGGTGTAGAAGGCCAGGGTGCCGCCCATGGTCAGGCCGACCACGGTCATCAGTTCCTTGGGGTGGCGCATCAAGGTGCGCATGGCGCTTTCCTTGGCTTTTTCCTTCTTGGTGAACGACTCGGTTTCTTCCATGCCGCGACGCAGGTACAGCGCGACCACTGCGCACAGGGCGCCGATGGCGAACGGGATACGCCAGCCCCAGTCGTACAGTTGCTCGGTGGTGAGCACTTGTTGCAACACGATCAGTACTGCCAGGGCGATAAGCTGGCCGGAGATCAGGGTCACGTACTGGAAGCTGGAGAAGAAACCGCGACGTTCCTTGGTGGCCATTTCACTCAGGTAGGTGGCCGAGGTGCCGTATTCGCCACCGACCGACAAGCCTTGCAGCAGGCGGGCGAACACCAGCAGGATCGGTGCGCCGACGCCGATGGTTTCGTAACCGGGGCTCAGGGCGATGATCAAAGAGCCGAAGCACATCAGCAGGACCGACGCCATCAGTGCTGCTTTGCGACCCGCACGGTCGGCGTACAGGCCCATCAGCCAGCCACCGATCGGACGCATCAGGAAGCCCACGGCGAAGATCGCGGCGGTGTTGAGCAATTGGGCGGTGGTATCGCCTTTCGGGAAGAAGGCTTTGGCGAAGTACAGCGAGAACGCGGCGTAGACGTACCAGTCGTACCACTCGACCATGTTGCCGACCGATCCGCTGAAGATCGATTTGATGCGGCTGGTGGTGGTGCGTTCTTTGGCCGGCGCGGCCGCCGACCCCAGGGGCAATGTGTTGGAGTTATCCATTGAAGGATCCTTCATCTAGTTGTTTTTATGGAGCGGCGCGAGCGCAGCCTGGCTGGGGCTATAGCAGGAGCTGTGCCAGGTAGATGAAGGCCCGGTCTAGAAGGGGCTCGGGTTTATTTTGAGCGGAAAGTCGCTGATGCTTTTTAGGGGGATGAGCGGAAATTCGCTCATTCATCTTTCAGGAACATGTCCCTGGCCAACCCATGGCGCTGCATCTTTTCGTTGAAGGTGCGCCGTGGCAGCTGCAACTCCGCCAGCACCGCCTTGATATCACCTTTATGCCGGGTCAATGCGGCCTTCAGGCAATGGGCCTCGAACGCCTCCTGCTGCGCGGCCAGCGATTGCCCGGCTTCGATGCCTTCCGGTTCCGGTTCGCCAAGGCCCAGCACCTGGCGTTCGGCGACGTTGGCCAGTTCGCGCACATTGCCCGGCCAGTCATGGCTGAGCAGGCGCCCCAGTTGCGCGCCGCTCAGCGGTTCCACGCTGCGACCCAGGCGCTCGGCGGCGCTTTGGGCAAAGTGATCGAACAGCAGCGGGATGTCTTCGCGGCGCTCGCGCAGAGGCGGCAGGCGCAGTTGTGCAACGTTCAGCCGATAGGCCAGGTCTTCGCGAAAGCGCCCGGCGCGGGCTTCTTCCAGCAGGTCCGGCTTGGTGGCGGCAATGATGCGTAAATCCACATGAATGCTTTGATTGGAGCCCAGGCGTTCCAGCTTCTGATCCTGCAATACCCGTAACAGCTTCACTTGCTGGGCCAGGGGCATGCTTTCGATTTCATCGAGGAACAGCGTACCGCCATGGGCGTACTCCAGTTTGCCGATGCGCTTGCCCTGGGCACCGGTGAAGGCGCCGCTTTCGTGGCCGAACAGTTCGGCCTCGAACAGTTGCTCGGGAATCGCCGCGCAATTGAGCGCCACAAACGGTTTTTTCGCGCGTGGGCCGAAGTCATGCAGGCAGCGGGCGACCAGCTCCTTGCCGCTGCCGGTCTCGCCACGGATCAGCACGTTGACCGGCAAGGTCGCCAGGTCGAGTACCTGCCGACGCAGGTTCTGCAAGCCCCGGGACACGCCGAGCAGGCTCGACTCCAACTGTGCCCGATGATCGGCCTGTTGGTGCAGGCGGCGGTTTTCCAGGATCAGCCCGCGCTTGTCCAACGCGCGGCGCAGGCTGTTGAGCAAGGCATCGGGGCTGAAGGGTTTTTCCAGGAAGTCGTAGGCGCCGTCGCGCATGGCTTCGACGGCCATCGGTACATCGCCATGCCCGGTCAGCAGGATGACGGGCAGGTCGGCGTCACGGCGTTGCACTTCGGCCAGCAGCTCCAGGCCGCTGAGCCCGGGCATGCGCACGTCGCTCAGGATCACCCCGGGAAAGTCCTTGGGCAGTTGCGCCAGGCAGGCTTCGGCGCGGCTGAACAACTGCACCTCGAACCCCGACAAGCTCAGCCATTGCTCGACGGCCGTACGAATGCTGGCTTCGTCATCGACCACAATCACCGCGTTCAACATAAGTCGGGTGTCTCCAGCGCGATAGGCAAGGTCAGGGTAAATACCGCGCCGTCGCCACGGTTACTGGCGCTCAGGCGTCCGCCCAATTCGTGCACGATAGCGTAGGAAACCGCCAGGCCCAAGCCGAGCCCGTCGCCCACCGGCTTGGTGGTGAAGAACGGGTCGAACACGCTGTTGAGGTGCTCTTCGGCAATCCCGCCGCCGCTGTCGCTGACCGTGAGTTGCCACAGTTGCTGATCGGCGTGCAGGCGGATTTCCAGGCGCTTGCGGGGTTTGTCGGCCATGGCGTCGAGGGCGTTGCGCAGCAGGTTGATCAGCACCTGTTCGAGGCGGATCGCATCGCCGCGTACCCAGGCGGGGCGGGTCAGGTCGAGCACGGTGCCGATGGCTTCATCACGCAGGCGCGCGTCGAGCAGGTGCAGGGACTGGTCGACCACGGTGGCCAGGTCGAGGCGTTCGCGCAGGCCGCTGGGGCTTTTGCGCGCAAAGGTCTTGAGATGGCCTGTGAGGGCGGCCATGCGTGTGAGCATATCGTCCAGCGGGGTCAGGGCCTTGTAGGCGTCGTCCACCCGACCGTGGTCCAGCAGCAACCGCAGGGTCGCCAACTGCATGCGCTGGGCGGTCAGCGGCTGATTGATCTCATGGGCGAGGGCGGCGGACATCTGCCCCAGCGCCGCTAACTTCGCCGATTGCACCAGGCCATCCTGGGCAGTGCGCAGGGCCTGGGTGCGCTCTTCCACAAGCTGTTCGAGTTCTTCGCGGCTGCGCTGGCGCAAACGGGCCAGGCGCCAGCGTTGGCTGAGGAACAGCACCAGGAACACCAGCGCCAGCCAGGAGCCGGCGGCGGCAAGGCCGGCGTTGCGCTGGTCCTCAAAGGCGAACTGGGGTTTGCGCAACAGGTGCAGGGTCCAGCCCTCGGCTTTCAGCGGCAGGGACTCCCAGATGTAATTGGCGTTGCCTTCGGGGCCGTTGACGCGCATCAGGTGGCTGTTTTCGTCGAAGCGTTGCAACGTCTGGGTGTCCAGCGGCTGCAGTTGTTTCTTGTCGTATTGGCGGGTGGCCTTGAGTTCGACCAGGTCGCTGGCCGACAACGGGTGCAGGTTGCGATAACGCCAGCCCGGTTGGTTGGCGATAAACACGATGCCGCGCGCGTCGCTGACCAGCAACAGGTCATCACCCTGGGCCCATTCGCGCTCCAGCTCAGGGAATTCCAGTTTCACCACCATGGCGCCAAGGAACTGCTCGTGTTCATCCAGCACGGCGCTGGAGAGGAAATACCCCGGGATCCCGGTGGTCACGCCGACTGCGTAAAAGCGCCCGGTGCCCTGGCTCTTGGTCTGGCTGAAATACGGCCGAAACCCGTAGTTGTGCCCGACATAACTGCTCGGCAAGTTCCAGTTGCTGGCGGCCACGGCCAGGCCTGTGCGGTCCATCAGTTCCAGGGTGGAGGACTGCGCCGCACCGTTGATGCGTTCGAGCTTGCGGTTGAGCAGGTCCTGGGTGCCGGCGTCCAACGGGCCTTTGAGCGCGTTGATCATCTCCGAGTCCAGCGCCAGCACGGCGGGCAGGGCGCGGTAGCGTTCGATCAGGGTGTGCAGGGAATTGGCGTACAGCGCCAGTTGCTGGTTGGCGCGTGCCGCATCGTCCACCAACGCCTGGCGTTCGGCATGGCGTGTGGCCAAGGCAGCGGCCAGCAACGCACCGGCGATGATCAGCAGGGAATAGCAGGTCAGGCGCAGGGGACGAGGGATCACGATCATACGGTGATGGGCAGGCACGGTAAGGGGAGTGCACCATAGCATGAGCGGCTTGGGTCTTGTGGTGAGGGGCTGTCGTGGCTGAAGGGGAGAGTGGGCTTCTTGTGGTGAGCGGGCTTGCTGTGGTGAGCGGGCTTGCCCCGCGTTGGGCTGCGAAGCAGCCCCAATCAGGATGCCTGTGTTCTGTCAGGTAAACCACAGCGCCTGGTTTTGGGTCTGCTGCGCAGCCCAACGCGGGGCAAGCCCGCTCGCCACAGGTTAGGAGTAGTCCTCAGATCACGTGGGGCGTGGAGGTGCAATCTCGAATGGGTTATCGGGTGAGCCTGCGCAAGCTTATTGTGGTGAGCGTGCTTGCTGTGGTGAGCGGGCTTGCCCCGCGTTGGGCTGCGTAGCGGCCCCAAAACCAGGTAATGCGGTTTGACCTGAAGGAATGCGGTGATCTTTATGGGGCCGCTTCGCAGCCCAACGCGGGGCAAGCCCGCTCACCACAATAAACCCGCTTGCCATAGGTGAATCAGCAGGCAATAAAAAAGCGACCGGGCCATGGGCCGCAGTCGCCTTTATCCTTGCGGGAAAGTGCTTACTGCACTTCTACCGCCAGGCTTTCACTGATCTTTTTCTGCCAGATGGCCGGACCGGTGATGTGGACGGATTCGCCCTTGCTGTCCACCGCAACGGTGACCGGCATGTCTTTCACGTCGAACTCGTAGATCGCTTCCATACCCAGTTCGGCGAAGGCCACCACACGCGACTTCTTGATGGCCTGCGCCACCAGATAAGCAGCGCCGCCCACGGCCATCAGGTACACGGCCTTGTGGTCCTTGATCGCTTCGATCGCGGTAGGGCCACGCTCGGATTTGCCGATCATGCCCAGCAGGCCGGTTTGCTCGAGGATCTGACGGGTGAACTTGTCCATCCGCGTCGCGGTGGTCGGGCCAGCCGGGCCAACCACTTCTTCGCGCACCGGATCAACCGGGCCGACGTAGTAGATAAAGCGACCCTTGAGGTCCACCGGCAGGTTTTCGCCCTTGTTCAGCATCTCGACCATGCGCTTGTGCGCGGCGTCGCGACCGGTGAGCATCTTGCCGTTGAGCAGCACGGTTTCGCCCGGCTTCCAGCTCTGCACTTCTTCCGGGGTCAGGGTGTCGAGGTTGACGCGACGGGCCGATGGACCGGCTTCCCAGACGATTTCCGGGTAGGCGTCCAGCGGTGGCGCTTCCAGCGACGCTGGGCCCGAACCGTCGAGCACGAAGTGCGCGTGACGCGTGGCGGCGCAGTTGGGGATCATGCACACCGGCAGCGAAGCGGCGTGGGTCGGGTAGTCCATGATCTTTACGTCGAGCACGGTGGTCAGGCCACCCAGGCCCTGGGCGCCGATGCCCAGTTGGTTGACCTTCTCGAACAGCTCCAGGCGCATCTCTTCGATACGGTTTTGCGGGCCGCGCTTTTTCAGCTCGTGGATGTCGATGGATTCCATCAACACTTCCTTGGCCATCACCGCGGCTTTTTCGGCGGTGCCGCCGATGCCGATGCCGAGCATGCCCGGTGGGCACCAGCCGGCGCCCATGGTCGGAACGGTCTTGAGCACCCAGTCGACGATCGAGTCGGACGGGTTGAGCATGGCCATTTTCGACTTGTTCTCGGAACCGCCGCCCTTGGCCGCCACATCCACTTCCACGGTGTTACCCGGGACGATGGAGTAGTGGATCACGGCCGGGGTGTTGTCCTTGGTGTTCTTGCGTGCGCCGGCCGGGTCGGCCAGGATCGATGCGCGCAGGACGTTTTCCGGCAGGTTGTAGGCGCGACGCACGCCTTCGTTGATCATGTCGTCCAGGCCCATGGTGGCGCCATCCCAACGTACGTCCATGCCCACGCGCACGAACACGGTGACGATACCGGTGTCCTGGCAGATCGGGCGATGGCCGGTGGCGCACATGCGCGAGTTGATCAGGATCTGCGCGATGGAGTCACGGGCTGCCGGCGATTCTTCGCGCAGGTAGGCCTCGTGCATCGCCTGGATGAAATCAACGGGGTGGTAGTAGGAAATGAATTGCAGGGCGTCGGCAACGCTCTGAATCAGGTCGTCTTGCTTGATCACGGTCATGAGTCGCGCTCCTCTATAAGGGAACATTCAATAAAGGTGGGCTCAGTGGGGTGCATCGGTCGGCTGAGTCCACCTTTCCAAGGCACGCCAAGTGGTGCAGGCGCGACGCTAAAAAGGCGCGGCAGTATAACCCGGCACGGTGGCCGATACACCCGACTATGGTCAAACTGTCGCAGGCATGATTCCCTGTGCGCACCCCTTGTGATTGAGTCCTTCCATGCCTGAACTGTACGTCGGCGAACGCCATTGGTCGGTAGCCACCGGCAGCAACCTGCTGGATGCCTTGAACCAGGCGGGTGTGGCTGTGCCCTACAGTTGCCGTGCCGGCAGTTGCCATGCGTGCCTGGTGCGGTGCCAGGGCGAGGTCGAGGACCGTCAGCCCGCTGCCTTGAGCCCGGCACAACGCCAGGAGGGCTGGCGCCTGGCGTGCCAGTGCCAGGTGATCGGCGATCTGCAGGTCGAGGCGTTCGACCCGCTGCGGGACGGCCTGCCGGCCCAGGTGGTGGGGGCCGATTGGTTGAATGCCTCGGTGCTGCGCCTGCGGCTGCAACCGGAGCGTGGACTGCGGTATCGCGCCGGGCAGCACCTGGTGTTGTGGGCCGGGCAGGTGGCACGGCCTTATTCCCTGGCCAGCCTGCCTCAGGAGGATGCATTCCTGGAGTTTCATATCGATTGCCGCCAGCCCGGCGCATTCAGCGATGCCGCGCGAGCCTTGTCGGTGGGTGATCGCCTGCGCCTGGGAGAATTGCGTGGCGGCGCGCTGCAATACGATCCCGACTGGCAATCCCGGCCGCTGTGGCTGCTGGCTTCCGGTACCGGCCTGGGGCCGCTGTGGGGTGTGCTGCGCGAGGCGTTGCGCCAGGATCACCAGGGCGCCATCCGTATGATTCACCTGGCCCATGATGCCGACGGTCATTACCTGGCCGGACCCCTGGCCGAACTGGCTGCGCATCATCCGAACCTGACGTTGGAGCTGTGGACTGCGGCCGAGTCGGCCCAGGCATTGGCGCAACTGCGGCTTGTTTCCCGGCAAACCCTGGCCTTACTCTGCGGGCATCCTGTCAGCGTCGAGGCCTTCTCCAAGCGCCTGTTCCTGGCGGGACTGCCGCGCAATCAACTGCTGGCCGATGTGTTCCTGCCCCGTGGTTGAGTGCTGAATTCCACTGCCGTGAGACTCGCCATGACCGACGCCATCCTGCTGCAACGCGAGCGCGGGCTGCTGACTCTGCAGCTCAATCGCCCGGACAAGAAAAACGCCCTGACCCGAGCCATGTACAGCCAATTGGCCGAGGCGTTGGAGCAGGCCGATGCGGACCCGCAGGTCAATGCCGTGCTGATCCAGGGCAGCAGCGAGTGTTTTACGGCCGGTAACGATATAGGCGATTTTCTCGAGCAACCGCCCGGTGACCTCGACAGCCCACCGTTTCACTTTATGAAAAGCCTGCTCAACTGCCGCAAGCCGGTGATCGCAGCCGTAGCGGGTGCGGCGGTGGGGATCGGCACGACCCTGCTGCTGCATTGCGACCTGGTGTACATCAGCCGCGATGCCCGGTTGCGCATGCCGTTCGTCAATTTGGGGTTGTGTCCGGAGTTTGGGTCGAGCCTGATCCTCCCGCGTTTACTGGGGCACGCGAAGGCGGCTGAACTGCTGTTGCTGGGTGAGGGCTTCAGCGGCGAACAAGCGGCCGCGTGGGGGATTGCCACCGAAGCGTTGGGCAGTGGCGAAGCGGCATTGGCCAAGGCGCGGGAAATGGCCGAGCGCTTTGAAACCCTGGCGCCGGGAGCGGTGCAGGTCTGCAAGCAGTTGATGAAGAGCGTGGACCGTGAGCAGTTGCGGCAAGTGATCGAGGAAGAGGGGGCGTTGTTTGTGCAACGCTTGAAGTCGCCGGAAGCGATTGCGGCGTTGTCGGGGTTTATGGACAGGCGCTAACCCCATGTGGGTGCGACGATTCGACATGCTCCCTGCCACACGGAAAGCAAAAAGCCCCGCCATTCACATGGCAGGGCTTTTGTTTTTCAGCCTGTCACTCAGACCATTGGGTCGCCAACGTGCAGGATCTTCATGCCGTTGGTGCCGCCGATGGTGTGGTAGCTGTCGCCTTTGGTCAGGATGACCCAGTCGCCTTTCTCCACTACGCCGCGCTTGATCAACTCGTCGATGGCCGCCTGGCTGACTTCATGGGGCGGCAACGACGCCGGGTCGAACGGCACGGTGTATACGCCACGGAACATGGCCGCACGGGCCTGGGTTTCGCGGTGCGGGGAGAACGCGTAGATCGGTACCGAAGAACGGATACGCGACATGATCAACGGCGTATAGCCACTTTCGGTCAGGGCAATGATCGCTTTCACGCCCGGGAAGTGGTTGGCGGTGTACATGGCGGCCAGGGCAATGCTCTGGTCGCAGCTTTCGAACACTTTGCCGATGCGGTGGCTGGAGGTCTTGCTGGTCGGGTGCTTTTCGGCACCGACGCAGATACGCGCCATGGCCTGCACGGCTTCCAGTGGGTACGGGCCGGCGGCACTTTCGGCCGAGAGCATCACGGCGTCGGTGTAGTCGAGCACGGCGTTGGCCACGTCGGACACTTCGGCGCGGGTCGGCATCGGGTTCTGGATCATCGACTCCATCATCTGGGTCGCGACGATCACCGCTTTGTTGTGGCGGCGTGCGTGCAGGATGATCTTCTTCTGGATACCGATCAGTTCGGCGTCACCGATTTCCACACCCAGGTCGCCACGGGCAACCATCACCGCGTCGGACGCCTTGATCAGGCCGTCAAGGGTTTCATCATCGGCCACGGCTTCGGCGCGCTCGATCTTCGCCACCAGCCAGGCGGTACCGCCGGCTTCGTCGCGCAGTTTACGGGCGTATTCCATGTCGGCAGCGTCGCGCGGGAAGGATACGGCGAGGTAGTCCACTTCCATTTCAGCGGCGAGCTTGATGTCGGCCTTGTCTTTTTCAGTCAGGGCTGGGGCGGTCAAGCCACCGCCGCGACGGTTGATGCCTTTGTGATCGGACAGCGGACCGCCGATGATCACGGTGCAATTCAGTTCGGTCGGGGTCGCGGTGTCGACGCGCATCACCACGCGACCGTCGTCCAGCAGCAGCTCGTCACCGACGCCGCAATCCTTGACCAGGTCCGGGTAGTCGATACCCACGACGTCCTGGGTGCCTTCGGTCAGCGGGTGGCTGGTGGAGAAGGTGAATTTGTCACCGATCTTCAGCTCGATACGCTTGTTGGCGAATTTGGCGATACGGATTTTCGGGCCTTGCAGGTCACCCAGCAGTGCGACGAAGCGGCCATGTTTGGCGGCCAGGTCACGCACCAGCTTGGCGCGAGCCTTGTGCTCGTCCGGGGTGCCGTGGGAGAAGTTCAGACGGGCAACGTCCAAACCAGCCAGAATCAGCTGTTCGAGGACTTCCGGCGAGTTGCTTGCCGGGCCAAGGGTGGCGACGATTTTGGTACGACGGACGGACATGCACAGACTCCTGAGTTCAAGCGCTGAGGAAGGCTACTATGCTCTTTGGTTGTAGTCATTGTTCGTTTGCACTACTTATCGACGATTCGCTTGTTTTCGCGCCGGTTGAATAGATGAACATCCTTGAAGATTTTTGACGAGGGGTCGATACACTGCACAAGACAGGAGAACCTTCATGCGAATTTTGCTCATTGCTGCCCTTGCCGTCAGTGTTGTCGGCTGCACCCGTTGGTCGATGGACCACCATTTGAACAATGCCTACCGTGCATACAAGGTCGGGGATTGCGAGCGCGTCACCTTGGAGCTATCCCAGGTCGACCGCGAGAGCCGTACACGGCGTTATGTACAACCGGAAGTTTCGATGTTGCGCGGGCAATGCCTGGAACGCCAGAAATTGTTCGTCGACGCCGTGCAAACCTATCAATTCATCATTAACCAGTACCCGTCGAGCGAGTACGCCTACCGTGCCCGCGCGAGGCTGGATACCTTGCAGCAACTGGGCCATTACCCCGGTGCGAGCGTGGCACAGCCGCGGCCCGCCTCTTTGTAATGGCATTCGTCATTTAATAACTGGCCCGTTGCCAGTCTTGGGCTATTCTTTCAACGTTCGTTTGTACAAGTTTCTATTCGAACGGATGCAGGGCCCGGATTCGGCAGCTGTCGAGTGACAAAATGTTGTCCGTTGTCACACCGAGATCCAGGGAGAGCGAGCAATTGCGCTCGTTCCGAATCACTGGCACGGCCAGAGTCATGGCCACTGGATGGCGATCTCACCATGTTTACCGACCGACGGATCGAGCGGCATCAACTACCGTATTTCCTGCAAGTGTTTAACCGTGTCACCGACAAACCCATAGGTTTTTTGGGTAACGTCTCTGACGACGGGCTGATGTTGGTCAGCCAGTTACCCATGATGGTCGATGTGGACTTCGAGTTGCGCTTGAAGATACCCGGGGCTGACGACACGTTCCATGTCATTGACATCACCGCGACCTGCCTGTGGAGCCATGAAGATATCAACCCGCAGCACTATGATTCCGGGTTCAGCGTGCTTGAAGCCCCCGAGG
The DNA here is from genome assembly GCF_052112325.1 of Pseudomonas sp. Yb2C2. Taxonomy (NCBI): domain Bacteria; kingdom Pseudomonadati; phylum Pseudomonadota; class Gammaproteobacteria; order Pseudomonadales; family Pseudomonadaceae; genus Pseudomonas; species Pseudomonas sp. Yb2C2. Next base: position 151,335 of record NZ_JAVAJK010000007.1, read on the forward strand.
AATATGGGCAACTGATCAACGTGCTGTTGCAGTACTTCAGTTTTGATTCCTTGGAGGCTTCGGCCTAGAAGCGGCGCGCTGTCGACGCGGCCGGGGTGCTGCTGTCCCTGCCGCAGTCGTGCGCTTTTTTAGAATACTCCGGCTTTCTTCCAACCCAGGTAGCGTGTCACCAGGGCCGCGCCCATTTCTGATGGCAACGTATCCAACGCCGACAGGCCGTGGGCGTTCATGCGGTCATGCAATTCATCCCGAGTATTGAGGTAGTCGACAGTGCCGCTGTAGGCCAGGGCTTCGGGCAAGGTTTGTACGGGGGATTGGCGCAGTCGATCGAGTACTTCCTCACGCATACTCGCCACCAGCACCCGATGTTGACGACTGATGCGCTTGACGGCGGAGAGTAGGGCTTCGTCGTCCTCATCCCGCAGGTTGCTGACAATAATGACCAATGCCCGACGTTTCTGCCGGGCCAGCAGTTGGCTGGCCGCTGCCTGGTAGTCGGCGGTTCGGCGGCTGGTGTCCAGGTCATAGACCGTATTGAGCAACAGATTCAATTGGCTGCAGCCCTTGACCGGTGCCAGGTAGCGTGGCTGGTCAGTGGCAAAGGTGCACAACCCCACCGCATCGCCCTGGCGCAGGGCCACATAACTGAGCAGCAGGCAGGCATTGAGGGCGTGGTCGAAATGGGACAGCTCGTCATCCTGGCTGCGCATGCGTCGGCCGCAATCGAGCATGAACACGATCTGCTGGTCGCGCTCGTCCTGATACTCCCGGGCGATGGGGGTACGTTGCCGAGCGGTCGCTTTCCAATCGATTTGTCGCAGGCTGTCGCCCTCACGAAACTCGCGCAGCTGATGAAACTCCAGTCCCAATCCTCGTCGTTGCCGTTGACGTACCCCCAGTTGGCTCAGCCAGTTATCCACACCCAGCAGTTGTGCCCCGTACAGGCGGGCGAAGTCCGGATAGACGCGGGTGGCATCCTCGGTTTCGATAAAGCGCCGTGCAGACCAGAGCCCCAAGGGACTGGGCAGGTGGATTTCGCAGCGACTGAACGCGAAATGCCCACGCCGCAAGGGGCGCAGACGATAACCCAGCTCACTGCGTTCACCAGGGTGCAGTTCGATGGACTGGGGCAGGTTTTCCACGCCCAGCCCGTCGGGGACGTGATCGAACACCTGGACTGTCAGCGCCTGTGGGTAGTCATGTTCCAGGGACAGGCGGACTTCGCCCCAGCGCCCCAGCGCCAGGCTGCCGGGCATCTGCCGGTGCACGCGTGGTGAGGGTCGGCGGCGCAGTCGCAGTGCGTCGAGCATGGCCAGCAGCAACAGCGCCAGGAGCAAGCCCCATGTTATTGAGTGCAAGGTCTCGGGTACCTTGAACTGCAAGGCGGCCGCAGCGCCCAGCAGGATACTCAAGCCCAGCAGTACGCTGAGCCAGGCTAATAACAGACGGGTCGGTTTCATGGACGGGTCATTGCCGGGGGGCCGGAATCTGGTCCAGCAGCTGCTTGAGCACCTGGTCGACCTCCAGCCCGTCTATATCCAGTTCTGGCGCAAGGCGTACCCGATGACGCAGTACCGCCAGGGCACAGTCCTTGATGTCATCCGGTGTGACGAACTCGCCTGCGCGTAACAAGGCCCGTGCGCGGGCGCCGCGTACCAGGGCGATGGAGGCTCGCGGGCCGGCGCCTATGGCCAGTCCCGGCCAACTGCGGGTTGCTCGCGCCAGGCGCACGGCATAGTCGAGCACGTGTTCATCCAGGGGCAGTTCACTGGCGATCCGTTGCAGCTGCAGCACGTCCTCGGCCTCCAGCACGGTGCGCAACGGTTGCACGTCCAGCATGTCGGCCCGTGATGAGCGTGTCACTTCGCGCACCATATCCAGTTCCTGCTGCGCATCGGGGTAGTCCATGCGTACCTTGAGCATGAAACGGTCCAGTTCGGCTTCCGGCAGGGGGTAGGTGCCTTCCTGTTCGATGGGATTTTGCGTGGCAAGTACCATGAACGGCTGGCCAATGGGCAGCGCCTCGCCTTCGAGGGTGACTTGCCGTTCCTGCATGGCTTCGAGCAGGGCTGCCTGGGTCTTGGCCGGAGCGCGGTTGATTTCGTCGGCCAGCAACAAGTGGGTGAATACGGGCCCCTTGCGCAGCTTGAACTGTTCGGTGTGCAGGTCGTACACCGCGTGGCCGGTGACATCGCTGGGCATCAGGTCCGGGGTGAACTGGATCCGCGCGAATTCGCCGTCAAAGCAACGGGCCAGGGCACGTACCAGCAAGGTCTTGCCCAGCCCGGGGACACCCTCGAGCAATACGTGGCCGCCGGCGATCAGCGCGGTGAGTACATCATCGATTACCTGATCCTGCCCGATCACCGCCTTGCGCAGTTCAATGCGCAGGGCCTGGGCCTGCTGGCTGGCGCGTTGCAGAGGGTCGCCGGGCAGGGTGTTAGCGCTGGGAAATTCGCTCATAGGGCATTCCTGAGGGTTTGCAGGCACGCTACCTGCCGGCTGAAATCGGCACTGGAAAGCCGTTTCGTCGGGAGTGGGCCGAGGGCCTGGCTGATGACGTGGGAGGGTTGGCGCGTCAGGTGGGCAAGTACTCGCCCCTGTTCCGTATTGTCGAGATGTTCAAAGCCAGGATGACGCCGCCGTGCGGCGCGCAGGATGTCGCGCTGCAAGGCCTGCAACAGTGTGCCTTGGCCGCTGCGACGCAGCAGGAAGTCGGCGCTGGCTTTCAGATGCTCCTGCAATTGCCGGCGTGCCTTGGGGGCGGGCGCCTGGATTGGGCCGTGGCGCATACCTGCCTGCCAGAGTGCCAGGGCAATCAGGGCAATGAGCGCCACCAACGCCTGGGGGAAATAACGCAGCAGCAGGGTGAACAGGTCATCTACGTCGCCGTTGAACAACAAGGTTACGGCAGTGCCCTGGGTCAGATGCCACAGCAGCCAGGCATTGTCGTGTTTGCCAATGTCCGGCGTTTTCCACAGCTCGCTGTCGGTGATCACCGTTACGCGGCCTTGCCCGAGGTCGAGTTGCATCAAGTGGCTCGACCGCGCGCTATTGGCTGAAAATTGTGCCAGGTGCTTGGGGTCGATGAGATTGAAGTCGGTGTCGAAACTGAAATAGACCGGGGCTGTGTCGTTGTCGACATACAGTTTGGTCAGGTCCGGTGCTTTATTTTTGCGGGTCGGGGCCGGGGCGGGGGCGTCGGGTTCATCGCTGAGGACTTGGTGGATAGGCAGGCGATCGAGCAGCAGGTCGCCGCTCTTGCCGGTTTCGTCGTCCCACAGGGCCTCGGCGACTACCAGTAGATGGCCGCCGGACCTGGCCCAGTCCAGGAGTTGCCCTGCCTGGCGTGGCGACATGTTGCCGCGTTCGCCCAGCAACAACAGGCTGTTGCCCTTGGCGGGCAGGCTCGCCAGGCGTTCCAGGCCATTGGCGCGCTCCACGGCCAAGCCTTGCAGGCGCAGAAAGTATTCGGCTGCCAGGTAAGGATTGGCCTGGGCTTCCGGGGAGGGGCCGCGGTCCACCACTTCTTCATAGGGGATCGCTTTGCTCCATGCGTAAAAACCGCCCGCTCCAAGCAGGCACGCCAACAGCAGCCCCACCCACAGTAATGGCCGGTTCATCGGACGCCTCCCGCACTGAACAGGGCACGCCAATCGTTGCACAATGTCTGCTGGACTGAGACCGGGGGCAGGTGATGGCCATAGGCGAGGTTTTGCCAGTGCCGCGTCAATTCATCACTGAAGGCCAGCAACTGCGGCTGCTGCAATTGGTGAACCCGTTGCAGGATCTGGCCTTCGGTGTCAGCACTTTTAAGGGGCAGGTTGAAGTCATGCAGCAACCTGCTCAGCAGGCCACGATACAAAAGGCCGAGGGCCTCCCGTGGCTGGGTAGACCAGAGTTGCTCGGCGGCGCTGGCGATATCCTCGGGCAGGGTCTCGGCGCCCAGTTCCAGGCCGAACAATTGCGCGGGTGGTGGTTTCGCTGCTTTGGGTGTACGTGCCCCGCGCAGGCTGACAAAGGTGTGCAACCAGTCCCGATAACGCCAGGCCAGCAGGGCCACGCCACCGATCAGCAGGCTCCATAACAGCACTTCCAGGCCTTGGGCGACAGGCTTGAACGTGTTGCTGTTGAGGTTGTCCAGCAGCGCCTGCAGCCACGCCGGAAGTTTGCCGTCACTGTGTGCCTTGTTTTTAACGACGGGCTTTTCTTCGCCAAAGCGATAGCGGGTGACGGTTTCCGGATTTTTGAAGGGCGGCTTGTCCAGCAGCGACTTGATGGACTGGCTTGCGCTTTGGGGAGGTAGTGGCTTGGCGTCATCCGCCATGGCGGGCAGGTTGAATGGCAGCAAGGTCAGCCCGATCACCAGCACTAACAGTGGCGCCACACTGCTCAGACGCTGGCGCAGGCGGCGGAATACCAGCTCCAGGTCCCACGCCTCCAGCAGGGTGCGGCGATTGAGATAAAGGCTGAAACCACAGGCAACATAGATGGGCTCCCAAAACACCAGGATCAAGGCGTAGAAGGCGTTGCTCAAGTGTTCCAGCCAGACCCCCTCGGAGCCCGTCGCCAGCGCCAGCCGTTGCCAATCCCAATCCAGTTCAAGCTGTTGCGGAATGAATAGATAGAACAGCGCCATGCAGCCGAACCACAGGCCGATTTCCAGGTGCACCCCAACGGTGGTCAACCAGCGCGCGGCTCCTGCATTGCGCTGCAGCAGCACGCCCAGGCGTTTCTGGCGCGCCTGGCCGTCCAGGCCTTCGAGCTGGCTGACCGGCATTACAAAACTGCGGCTGAGGCTAAGTCGGCGCCAGGTCAGGCTGGCCAGCAGTTGGTGGTTAAGCAGTCTTGGCCATTCGCGCACGGCCTGCTTAAGGCTGGGTGTTTCGCCGAACAGGGCTTTGGAGAGGATATATAAAGGCAAGCGGTCGAACGCCGGTTTGAGCCACCAGAACAGGAACATGGCTGTGGACGGGTATTTCCATAGCAACGCGGTAAGCAGGGCAAAAACCGGCAGGGTCACCAGCGCCCAACTGCTCATCAATAGCAGGCGATGTTCCCGGGCCATTAATACCCCAAGGTCCATGGCCTCCCATGCGGTACGCGGGCGAATCGCCACGCTGGCATTACTCAGGCGCATGGCGAGTCCGTCCGGCAAGGGTCAGGTAAGCCGCCACCAGCAGCCAGAGTGCAGCACCCACCAGGTATTTGATCCAAGGGGCGATCTGGGTGGTGGAAGACCAGTAGGCCTCGATAAATGCTGCGATCAGCAGGAACACCATGACACCGCACAGCAATTGCACACTCTTGCGCGCTGCGAGCCGCAGGGATTCGCCACGGGTCAGTTGCCCCGGGGCGATCAACGCCCAGCCCAGTTGCAAGCCTGCGGCACCGGCGAGTGCTATGGCCGTCAACTCAAAGGCCCCATGGCCGATGACAAATGACCAGAAGGTCTGCCCATAGCCGATTTCGGTCAGGTGCCCGGAAACCGCGCCGATGATCAGCCCGTTGAATATCAGGAAAAACACACTGCCCAGGCCGAACAGCAAGCCGGCGGCAAATGTCTGAAAGGCGATACCGATGTTGTGCATGACGTAGTAGCCAAACATCATCCAGTCTTCGCTCGACGCACGTTCGGCGGCGCGCCCCAGCCGGCTGGCCTCGGGGTCATACATGCCCTGCATCTCTGCCACCTGCTGGGGGCTGACAATGCTGTAGATCAGGTCGGGGAACAGGTAGACCAGCAGGGCAATGCCCAGCAGGCTGCCAAAGAACAGCAGGCTGGCAATCAACACGAAACGCCACTGTTCTCGCACCAGACGCGGAAAATCGGCCAGGACGAAACTCAGCACGTTCGCGGCCAATTGGCTGCGGTGGCGATACAGTTGTTGATGGCCGCGCAATGCCAGTTGTTGCAGGGGATCCACCAGGTAACTGCTGTAGCCGCGCTCCTGGGCGAGGGCCAGGAGCTGACATAGACGCCGGTATTGATGAGGGAAATCGGCCATATCACTGGCCTTGGCCTTGCCGTGTTCCAACTGCTTCAGTTGTTCGGCAAAAGCTTGCCATTGGTGTTGGTAACGGCTTTCGAAAAGACTCTGCTTCATGTCGGCCCCAGCAGGCCGCGGGCCACACCGTTGAGTTGCTCCACGGCGCGGGCCGGGGACACCTGCAGCGGCGTCGCGAGGATCGAGGCGAGTTCGTGTACCCGTTCAGGGGACAGTTCGCCCTGGCGTTCGGCGAAGCCAAGAATCGCTCGCTGTTCACTCAGGTCCAGGGCAAACGGCAAGCGCAGGGCTGCAGCTTGGGGCACCTGGGGACGTGCCAGAGGCTGTTCGCGGTAGACCACCAAGGTGCCAGCGGCCAGGTCGCCAAGGCGTTTGAAATGAGGATGTTGCAGGCAACTGATTGCGCCGAGAAAGTAGCCGAAAGGCAGCATGTCGACAAACCGCAGGAGGTTGCGGATCAGCGACGCCGACCAGCCTATGGGGGTACCGTCGTCCTGCACGACCCGCAAGCCCATGACCTGTTTGCCCGGTGAGCAGCCCTGGTTGAGTACCTCGAACAGCACCATGTACCACCAACTGACCAGGAACAGCAGAAGCGACCCCAGGCCAACACCTATATTGCCGAGCAACGCCAATGGCACCAGCAGCACGCCCATGATCACTGCACGTGCGCCGAGGTCGAAGGCAAATGCCAGCGCCCGTGGCACCAGGCCGGCTGGGCGCAGCGGCAGGTCGATGCCCTCCGGGGTCTCGATCTGGTAGAGGGTGTCCAATGGGGCTGATGGCATCGCGATCCTTGGCAGTGCAGAGCGGCTGGAGACACGGATGCTAACAGTGTCGGTGATGGAAGCAACTACTCAAGGTTTTGCTGGATGTTTGTACAGTAGAATTGGTGCTGGCCCCGAACACGGCTGAACGCCTAGACTTCGTCGATCTTCAGCACAGGAATAGCCCGTGACCTCCATTTTCTGGTACGACTATGAAACCACCGGCATCAACCCGCGCAGCGATCGCCCACTGCAGGTTGCCGGCATTCGTACGGACCTCGATCTCAACGAGGTCGGCCCGCCGGTCAATCTTTACTGCAAGCCCAGCGACGACATCCTGCCCCATCCCGCCGCCTGTGCCATTACCGGCATCACCCCTGTAACACTGGCGGAAAAAGGCCTGGCCGAGGCCGATTTCATGACCCGTGTACATGCCGAACTGGCGGCCCCGGGGACGTGCGGCGCAGGCTACAACACCTTGCGGTTTGACGATGAAATGACGCGCTACAGCCTGTATCGCAATTTTTTCGACCCCTACGCGCGGGAGTGGCAGGGCGGTAACAGCCGCTGGGACCTGATCGACGTGGTTCGCACTGCCTACGCCCTGCGCCCGGAAGGCATCGAGTGGCCCCAGCAGGACGGGCGCGTGACCCTCAAGCTCGAGCGCCTGACCGCCGCCAACGGGATTGACCACGGCCAGGCCCACGATGCGTTATCCGACGTGCGTGCCACCATCGCCCTGGCTCGCTTGGTGCGCGAGAAGCAGCCCAAGCTGTACGACTGGCTGTTTCAACTGCGCAGCAAGCAACGGGTGATGGACCAGGTGCGCTTGCTGCAACCCATGGTGCATATCTCCGGACGTTTTTCTGCCGAGCGTCATTACCTGGGGGTCGTGCTGCCCCTGGCCTGGCACCCGCGCAACCGCAATGCGCTGATTGTCTGCGACCTTGGGCTCGATCCCCAGGGGCTGCTGGACCTGGATGCCGCTGCCTTGCGCCAACGCCTGTACACCCGTCGTGAGGACCTTGCCGAGGGCGAGCTGCCGGTGCCGCTCAAGTTGGTGCATATCAACCGTTGCCCCGTGGTCGCGCCCTTGAACGTACTGCGGGCCGAGGATCGTGAACGCCTGCAATTGGATATGGATATTTGCCAGGCGCGGGCGCTGCGGCTAACTGACGCACAGGCACTTTGGCGCGATAAGTTGGCAGTCATTTACGCCGAGGAAGATTTTGCATCGAGTTCAGACCCGGAACAGCAGCTTTACGAGGGTTTTATCGGGGATCGTGATCGACGCTTATGCGAGCAAGTCCGGGCGGCTGAGCCTGCGCAATTAGCCAGCCAGCAGTGGCCTTTTGATGATCACCGTTTGCCTGAATTATTGTTTCGCTACCGGGCGCGTAACTTCCCCGATACGCTGAACAGCGAGGAGCTACAACGCTGGAAACTTTTCTGTCAGCAACGTTTGGCAAATCCTGAATTCGGTGCGCCGAATACCTTGGAGGCATTTAATCACGCTCGGCAGGAGTTGGCCGTTAGTGCGACGCCGTTTCAGCAGCAGGTGCTGGAGCAATGGCAGAGATATGCTGACTCTTTAGCCGCTCGTGTGAATCGGTAGTAGCGGTTTGTAGAAAAGACGGTCAATAAAAAACGCCAGCAAGCTGGCGTTTTTAATGGGTCGCGTATCAAGCGCAGACCGGGTGAGGCTTAGCCCAGCAGGGTAGCCCAGCCTTCAACCACGTCACCGCCCCACTTGGCTTTCCACTCTTTCAGGGTTTTGTGGTTACCGCCTTTGGTTTCAATCACTTCGCCGTTGTGCGGGTTCTTGTATTGCTTGACCTTGCGAGCACGCTTGGTACCGGTAGTTTTCACGGCGCCACGGGGTGCTTTAACTTTCGACTCTGGATCCAGCAGCGCGATGATGTCACGCAGGGATTTGGAGTATTCACCCATGAGGGTGCGCAGTTTGCCTTCGAATTCCAGCTCGGTTTTCAGTTTGTCATCTTGGGACAGGTTCTTCAAACGAGCTTGCAGCTCTTTGATAGCTTCTTCGGTGGCACGGTATTCGTTGATCAGAGACATGTGGACTACCTTATGTAGAACGCTGATTGACAGGGATAGTGGCCCAATAATAGTCAGGCGGTTTCCCCAAGTAAACATTTAAGCGCGTATTCAGGTGAATTACTTTGAATGTTTGTGAAGACGCTATGCAATCGAGTTAATTAGTAGGGGGCTATCCCGAAAATAATCTCCTTGAAATTTGCATAATTGCTGCAGCGTGCGCTGTTCATTCATATAGCGATGGTAAAACCATGCGCTATTAAGGGACGTGGCCAGGGCAACGGATCAGAATAAGGCTCATCGAATACTGCAGTTTTTCTGCACAATCGCTAGAATGGCGGCCTTTGCGAAGTTCTGGAGTTCCCCCCTAATGCGCACTTTTCGGCTGGTGATTGCTTGCCCGGACCGGGTCGGCATCGTTGCCAAAGTCAGTAACTTTCTGGCCTCCCACAACGGCTGGATCACCGAGGCGAGCCATCACTCGGACAACCTCAGCGGTTGGTTCTTCATGCGTCACGAAATCCGTGCCGACACGCTGCCCTTTGGTCTTGAAGCGTTCCGCGAGGCATTTGCGCCCATCGCAGAAGAGTTTTCGATGACCTGGCACATCACCGACACCGAGCAGAAAAAGCGCGTGGTGTTGATGGCCAGCCGCGAATCCCACTGCCTGGCCGACTTGCTGCACCGCTGGCACAGCGACGAGCTGGACTGCGAGATCGCGTGCGTGATCTCCAACCATGACGACCTGCGCAGCATGGTCGAGTGGCATGGCATTCCCTATTACCATGTGCCGGTCAACCCGCAGGACAAGGAGCCGGCATTCGCCGAGGTCTCTCGCCTGGTCAAGCAGCATGAGGCCGACGTGGTTGTGCTGGCGCGCTACATGCAAATCCTGCCGCCTGAGCTGTGCCGCGAATACGCAGGCAAGGTGATCAACATTCACCACAGCTTCCTGCCTTCGTTCGTGGGGGCCAAGCCTTACCACCAGGCTTCCCTGCGTGGCGTGAAGTTGATTGGCGCAACCTGCCATTACGTCACTGAAGAGCTGGATGCCGGTCCGATCATCGAGCAGGACGTGGTGCGTGTCAGCCACAGTGACAGCATTGAGGACATGGTGCGGTTTGGCCGTGATGTCGAGAAGATGGTGCTGGCCCGTGGCCTGCGCTATCACTTGGAAGACCGCGTGCTGGTGCACGGCAACAAGACGGTCGTATTCTGATTCAAGCGTCTTGGTTGAACAAAGAAGGGCCTGGGCGTTAAATCGCTGCAGGCCCTTTTTCATTCCCCGCACTTTTCAGGACCAGGCCATGACCGACCCACTTGATAAAGCCACGTCCAAGGCGCCTGCTACGTTGGGTGAGGGCTGCCTGAGTCGTTACGACCCGGAGGCGCTGGAGCCGGAAGACGGTACGGACTTTCCGGGAGCAGCCGAGCTGTGGGAGCAATTGCACGAGGCCGATGAATTGCCCGTTTCCCCTGGCCGAGGTGCTTGAGCGACCACCTGTTCAGCCAGCCAGGCAGCCTTGGTCAGCGGTGTTCGCCCTGCGTTGAGTAGGCGTTGTACGGTTTCAAGCCAATAGCAGCGAGAGAATGCGTGGCGCATGTCCACCGGGTGCACGCCCAGGCGAATCACCGGGGCGGCGTGCCAGCGCTGTTCGCGACGATCGCTGATGACTCTGGACACCCCTCGGCGCCATGCACTGCGCGCACTCCAGGTCAGGCCCGGGGCGTCGATCGGCGTGAAATCGGGCAGTCGATACAGATGCTGCGGGCTGCTGGTGTAGCTCAGCGGTAGTTGGCGCAGGGCCTCGCGAGTGCCCTGGCTCATTAACCAGGCGGGTGCGACGAAGCCGTGCAACGGCCAGTCATGACGCCGGAATACTTCAATGCCATCCTGAAGACGATCAAGAGCCTGGGCTTGAGACAGTTTATAGAACTCAGCCTCATGGGTGTAGAGGCGGCGCATGAACCAGTCTTTGGGGGTGCGCGGTGCCGGTTGATCATCGCAATGGTAGTAACCGTGCAAGGCAAGTTCATCGCCCTTGATCACGCGGCGATCCAGCAGGCGTTGAAAATCGCCGTGGGCAGTCAAGGCGTCGCGATGATGGAAGTCCGGCACCACCAACCATGTGATTGGTACGGCACCCAGGGCATCGACGGCTTCGACAAAGGGCCGATAGTCGGCCCAGTTGTGCGGCGCCACATCGTGCAGCACCAGTAATACCGAGCGCTCATGCATGGGAAGGCATCGGCTTGTGACTGCCCAGTACCGCGTGGTAGTGGCCGAGCAGGCTGTCGACCACCGTATACCAGGCGTAATGTTGTTCTACATGACGCCGAGCCTGAGCGCCCAGGCGCCTGCTGCCGAGGTTGAACAGCTCGCGCACCGTATCGGCCATCGCCCTTGGATTGTTTGGCGCGCACAGCAGGCCGCAGCGTTCGTCGACTATCTCCGTGAACGCGCCAGCCGCCACCGCGATTACCGGTATGCCGCAAGCCATGGCTTCGAGGATGACCAGGCCAAAGGTTTCCTGGTCGCCGCCATGCAGCAAGGCATCGGCACTGGCCATCAGCCGGGCGACATGCTGTGCCGGGCGAAACCCCTCGATGACGGTGACATTGGCCGGCACGCTGGTCGGCATGCCGGAGCCCACCAGCACCAAGTGATAGCCGTCCCCCAGCCGTTTCATGCAGCGAAGCAGGATCGGCAGGTTTTTTTCCTTGGAACCGCGCCCCGCAAAGATCAGCAGGCGGGTGTCTGCGCCGATCCCCAGCTCGGCGCGCAGGCCTGGGTCGCGGGCGTCAGGGGTAAAGGTTTGCAGGTCGACGCCCAGTGGTTGGACGAACACATTCTTCACGCCGAGCCCCATGAGCTTGTCGGCCATTACCTGGCTGGGCGCCAGTACCCGGTCGAAACTTCCATAGAGTTTGCTGACATAGGCTTCAACGTTCGGGGCAAACCAAGACCCCATGCGGTTGCTCACCAGTAACGGTAAGTCGGAGTGGTAAAAGCCGATCACCGGCACATCCAGCTGGCGCCGGGCATCCAGCGCGGCCCAGGCGGTGAGATAGGGATCACCTACCTCGATCAGATCGGGCTGTAAATCGTGCAGGACATTTCGCCAGGGGGAGAGGCGAAGGGGGAAGCGGTAGCCTTTGCCGAAGGGCAGCGCGGGAGCCGGTACCTTGAAGATGCCATCCTGATTGCTCCATTGCGCGCCGGGAATCAACAGGCTATGGCGAATGCCGGGCTTGAGCCCCAGGCGTCGGTGCTTGGCGTCCAGGTAAGTGCGCACGCCGCCGCTTGTCGGGGCGTAGAACATGGTTATGTCAGCGATATGCACGATGAACATCCCTCCGATCCATTGCTCTCCTAACGTGGACCTGAGCTAAGGATAGATGTTCGGTTGGCGTTCATCGTGAAAACAGTGCAGGAGCCTGACCGGCTCCTGCGGTAGTTCAGATCCGGAAGCTGCCCACCAGCTGTTTCAACCGTGCCGCCTGCTGTTCCAGGTCGGCGCAGGCGCGCAGCGTCGATTGCAGGTTTTCCACGCCTTCCTGATTGAGGGTGTTGATCTCGGTGATGTCCATGTTGATCGACTCCACGACCGAGGTCTGCTCTTCAGTGGCGGTGGCCACCGACTGGTTCATGCCGTCGATCTCGCCAATGCGCTGGGTCACGCTGTTCAAGCGTTCGCCGGCCAGGTTGGCGATTTCCACGCTGTCATGACTGTGGCGCTGGCTGTCGCTCATGGTGCTGACCGAGTCACGGGCACCGATTTGCAGTTCCTCGATCATCTTTTGTACCTGCTGTGCCGACTCCTGGGTGCGATGGGCCAGGTTGCGCACTTCATCGGCGACCACCGCAAACCCGCGCCCGGCTTCCCCGGCGCGTGCGGCTTCGATGGCGGCATTCAGTGCCAGCAGGTTGGTTTGCTGGGAAATACTGGTGATTACCTCAAGAATCTGGCCGATATTCACCGTCTTGCTGTTAAGTGCTTCGATATTGCTGCTTGAGGCACTGATCATTGCAGACAGCTGAGTCATCGCCTTGATATTGCGTTCAACTACCTGTTGACCGTCTTCGGCCAATTGCCGTGCGTCACTGGCCTGGTTGGAGGCTTGTGCGGCGTTACGCGCGATTTCCTGTGCGGCGGCGCCCAGTTCGTTGATCGCGGCGGCAACGCTGTTGGTGCGGTTGGCCTGTTCGTCGGAATTGACCATCGACGAGTTGGACGCACTGACAACCCGCAGTGCGACTTCATTCACCTGTTGGGTGGCCGAGGACACTTCGCGGATGGACGTATGAATCCGCTCCACGAAGCGGTTGAATGCAGTGCCCAGGGTGCCGAACTCATCGTGATTCTGGATGGTCAGGCGGCGAGTCAGGTCACCTTCGCCGTCGGCGATGTCTTGCATGGCACGGGTCATGAGGTGCAGCGGTTGCAACAGCACGCGAATCAGCATGCCCAACAAGGCAATGATGATCACCACCGCAATGAGCGTGGCGATCACCGCCGAGGTGCGAAATTCGCTGAGCATGGCGAAGGATTTGTCTTTATCCACCGAAATGCCCAGGTACCAGTTCACCGACGGCAGGCCCTTGATTGGTGTGAAGGTCACGATGTTGTCCTTGCCATTGGCTTGGACTTCACTGAAGTCGCCGCTGATCTTCGGCGTGTTTTTTGGATACATGTCGGCCAGGGTTTTCATCACCAGGCTTTTGTCCGGGTGTACCAGCACCTTGCCGTCGGCGCTGACCAGGAACGCGTAGCCCATGCCGCCGAAGTTCAGCGCGCCGATGTTATACACCAGGGTTTGCAGGCTCAGGTCGCCGCCCACCACGCCAATGCTCTGGCCGCCTTTAGCGCTGGGGGTGGCGATGGAGATGATCAACTGCCCCGTAGCGGCATCGATATACGGTTCGGTCAGCGTCGAGCCGTTGCTGCTTTGGGCGCCCTTGTACCAAGGCCGAACGCGTGGGTCGAAGCCATCTGGCATCTTCGTGTCGGGGCGGATGGTGAAGGCCCCTTTGCTATCGCCCACGTAGGTAGCCATGAAGGACGACGTCAGGGCTTTCTGTTCCAGCAGGCTGGCAACGGTCGAAGGCTCAGGGTTGATGGCGATGTTTTGCGCCGCGTTTTCCACCAGCGCAATGCGCCCGGTGAGCCAGGTCTGAATGTTGCTGGCGGTGACATCGCCCATTTCATGCAGGTAATTGTTAAGGTCGTCGCGAATGGCATTGCGTTGCAGGTAGTCGTTGTAGAGGGTGAACAGTGCGAAGGCCGCGATGACGATAAGGGAGGCTGCAAGCAGGATTTTATGGCTGAAACGCAGATTTTTATTCATAGCTTGAAGGGTCCGCTAAGGTCTTAATATCCGAAGCGCGTCCTTGTGGAACACGCGGGAGGGTAGCGTCAAAAAAGGTTGATATTTCCGTTGGTCCCTGTAGGAACTATCTGAGCGTTTTTTAGACTTTGTAGGTCTCACATCTGTCTTATCGACCTGGCGACATTAAAGATTAACCATGGGTGACGAAATGCCTGACTCCACGCAACTCCTTATCGGTGCCGGTCTTGACGGCCAGCCCATTGCCCAGGCAATGCGCCTGGCCAACCGTCACGGTTTGATCGCCGGCGCCACGGGCACAGGCAAGACGGTCACGTTGCAACGTCTGGCCGAAGCGTTCAGTGATGCGGGCGTCGCGGTATTTGCCGCAGATATCAAAGGTGACCTCTGTGGCCTGGGTGCCGCCGCCAACCCTCAGGGCAAAGTCGCAGAGCGCATCGCCGGCATGCCGTTCCTTAATTACACGGCCAAGGCGTATCCCGTCACGCTGTGGGATATCCACGGGCAGTCCGGTCATCCATTGCGCACCACCATCAGCGAAATGGGGCCGTTGTTGCTCGGCAGTTTGCTGGAGCTCACGGACAGCCAGCAGTCGGCCCTTTACGCGGCGTTCAAGGTGGCGGATCGCGAAGGCCTGTTGCTGCTGGATCTCAAGGACCTCAAGGCCCTGCTCAACCACCTGCGTTATCACCCGGAGTTGCTCGGCGAGGATGCGGCGCTGATGACCACCGGCTCCAGCCAGGCGCTGTTGCGGCGTCTGGCAGTATTGGAGCAGCAGGGCGCCGAGGCGTTGTTTGGCGAGCCGGCCCTGCAGCTTGAAGACATCTTGCAGCCCACCCGCGAGGGACGCGGGCGTATCCATCTGCTGGACGCCAGCCGCCTGGTGCATGAAGCGCCGAAGGTGTACGCGACCTTCCTATTGTGGTTGTTGGCGGAATTGTTCGAGCAACTGCCCGAGCGCGGCGACGCCGACAAACCGTTGCTCGCGCTGTTTTTCGACGAGGCGCATTTGTTGTTTGCCGACACGCCCAAGGCTTTGCAAGAGCGCTTGGAACAAGTGGTGCGGCTGATCCGTTCCAAGGGCGTGGGGGTGTATTTCGTCACCCAATCGCCGGGCGACCTGCCGGACTCCGTGCTGGCGCAACTGGGTTTGCGCATCCAGCATGGCCTGCGGGCGTTCACCACGAAAGAACAGAAATCCTTGCGAGCGGTTGCAGACGGGTTCCGGCCGAACCCGGCGTTTGATGCGTTATCGGTGTTGACCGAGTTGGGCACGGGTGAGGCATTGGTGGGCACCTTGCAGGAAAAAGGTACGCCGGAAGTCGTCCAACGCGTACTGGTCGCGCCGCCGCAATCGCGAATCGGGCCGCTCAGTTCGGCTGAACGCGCTGCATTGGTGGCCAGTTCGCCCTTGCAGGGGCGCTATGACAAGCCGATTGATCGCGAGTCGGCCTATGAAGTGTTGATGGCGCGCAAGGCGCTTGGACCGACCGAAGAGGCCAGGCAGGCCGACGAGGAGCCCAGTTTCACTGACAAGGCCGGGGCGTTTCTGGGAACCACCGCAGGCAAGGCGCTGAAATCCGCGATGCAGCAGGCCGCCAATCAGATGGGGCGCCAACTGGTGCGTGGTTTGCTGGGGTCTTTGCTGGGCGGCAGTAAGCGCAAGTAGCGGTTCAAGGTTTGGGCTTGCCATGGGCGGCCAGCCGCTCAAGTGCCGCGCGCAAGCCTGGATCGCTGATGCCGTCGGCCGTGGCCTGAATCGTCTCGGCCGCCGTCTCCGACAAGTCCATCGTGTGGCCCGCCGCGCCTTGCTGCACGGTCGGCGGCTGCACCTTGAACTGGATGCGCGTCAAGCTGGCGAACTCATCGAATGCCATCAATTGACGCTGCAGGCGTTTTTGCTGATAGCGCAGGCGGGTCGCCCAGTGACCATCTGTGACAATCAGCAGCAGGGTGCCTTCACGCCAGGACGCCACGTGGCAATGCTCACGGGCGGCCGGTTGAAGTTGGCTTTCGAGCAGGCGTTGCAAATGGCCCAAGCGTTGCGCATGGCCAAAGATGGCTTTCAACGGCTTGGCTTCGCGAAGCAACACGCTGGGCGCGCGGGCTGTAAGAGGGCGAAATGCCATGATTGGACACCTTAAGTAACAGAGCGGCCATCTTAGCAGAAAGCGTCTACGCGGCCCCGGGCAATGCATTGCCGGGGCTTTATCCACAAAATCAATGAGCTCCACGGGTTGAAGTTCGCGCAAAAGCCCTTATTTTAAACAAGCCCTCTCACAGCCCCTTGCCCGCCTCGGGGAACAACG
Source organism: Pseudomonas sp. Yb2C2 (assembly GCF_052112325.1). Taxonomy (NCBI): domain Bacteria; kingdom Pseudomonadati; phylum Pseudomonadota; class Gammaproteobacteria; order Pseudomonadales; family Pseudomonadaceae; genus Pseudomonas; species Pseudomonas sp. Yb2C2. The sequence goes on from NZ_JAVAJK010000007.1 coordinate 167,826, forward strand.
CCACTTTCCTCACCCACGATTCCGGGTAGAATGCGCGTTCGCATGCGGCCGTGAGGGCTGCTCGGGCCACTCACGGTGCGCCCTCCATCCCTATGTGTGGAAGAACCTGCCGATATGTTTGCGCCTTTGTTAAAGAAACTTTTTGGAAGCAAGAATGAGCGCGAAGTCAAACGCATGCTCAAGACGGTGCAGCTGGTCAATGCCTTCGAAGAGCAGATGGTTGCCCTTTCGGACGAGCAATTGCGCGCCAAGACCGAAGAGTTCAAGGCCCGCATAGCCAAAGGTGAAACCCTCGACAAGCTGCTTCCCGAAGCCTTTGCGGTTGCCCGTGAAGCCGGTAAGCGTGTCATGGGCATGCGCCACTTCGACGTCCAGTTGATCGGCGGCATGACCTTGCATGAAGGCATGATTGCCGAAATGCGTACCGGTGAAGGCAAGACCCTGGTAGCAACCCTGGGTGTTTACCTCAACGCACTGTCCGGCAAGGGCGTGCACGTTGTGACGGTGAACGACTACCTGGCTCGCCGGGACGCCAACTGGATGCGCCCGCTGTATGAGTTCCTCGGCCTGACCGTAGGCGTGGTAACGCCGTTCCAGCCGCCGGAAGAGAAGCGCGCCGCCTACGCCGCCGACATCACCTACGGTACCAACAACGAATTCGGTTTCGACTACCTGCGCGACAACATGGCGTTCAGCATGGAAGAAAAATTCCAGCGCGAACTCAACTTTGCCGTGATCGACGAAGTCGACTCCATCCTCATCGACGAAGCCCGTACCCCGCTGATCATCTCCGGCCAGGCCGAAGACAGCTCGCGCCTTTACACCGAGATCAACAAGTTGATCCCGCGCCTTGAGCAGCACATCGAGGAAGTGGAAGGCGTGGTGACCAAAGAAGGTCACTTCACCATCGACGAGAAGACCCGCCAGGTCGAACTCAACGAAGCCGGTCACCAGTTCGTCGAAGACATGCTGACCCAGATCGGCCTGCTGGCCGAAGGCGAGAGCCTGTACTCGGCCCATAACCTGGGCCTGCTGACCCACGTGTATGCCGGCCTGCGTGCCCACAAGCTGTTCCATCGCAACGTCGAATACATCGTGCAGGATGGCCAGGTCGTACTGGTCGACGAACACACCGGCCGTACCATGCCGGGCCGTCGTCTGTCCGAAGGCCTGCACCAGGCCATCGAAGCCAAGGAAATGCTCAACATCCAGGCCGAAAGCCAGACGTTGGCGTCCACCACCTTCCAGAACTACTTCCGCCTGTACAACAAGCTGTCCGGCATGACCGGTACCGCCGACACCGAAGCGTTCGAATTCCACCAGATCTACGGCCTGTCGGTGGTGGTCATCCCGCCGAACAAGCCGCTGGCCCGTAAAGATTTCAACGACCTGGTGTTCCTGACCGCCGAAGAGAAATACGCGGCGATCATCAACGATATCAAGGACGGCATGGCCCAGGGTCGTCCGATCCTGGTAGGTACCGCCACCATCGAGACTTCCGAGCACGTGTCCAACCTGCTCAACAAGGAAGGTATCGAGCACAAGGTCCTCAACGCCAAGTTCCACGAAAAAGAAGCCGAGATCATCGCCCAGGCCGGTCGCCCGGGTGCGCTGACCATCGCCACCAACATGGCCGGTCGTGGTACCGACATCCTGCTGGGCGGCAACTGGGAAGTGGAAGTGGCTTCGCTGGACGATCCGACCCCTGAGCAGATCGCCCAGATCAAGGCTGACTGGCAGAAACGCCACCAGGCCGTGCTGGAATCCGGTGGCTTGCAGGTGATCGCATCCGAGCGCCACGAATCCCGTCGTATCGACAACCAGCTGCGCGGTCGTGCCGGCCGCCAGGGTGACGCCGGTTCCAGCCGTTTCTACCTGTCCCTGGAAGACAGCCTGATGCGCATCTTCGCCTCGGATCGGGTGAAGAACTTCATGAAGGCCCTGGGCATGCAGTCCGGTGAAGCGATCGAGCACCGCATGGTGACCAACGCCATCGAGAAGGCCCAGCGCAAGGTAGAAGGCCGTAACTTCGACATTCGTAAGCAACTGCTCGAGTTCGATGACGTCAACAACGAACAGCGTAAAGTGATCTATCACATGCGTAACACGTTGCTGGCCGCCGACAATATTGGCGAAACCATCGCCGATTTCCGTCAGGACGTGCTCAACGCCACTGTCAGCGCACATATCCCGCCACAATCGCTGCCTGAACAGTGGGATGTCGCCGGTCTGGAAGCTGCGTTGAAGAGCGACTTCGGTGTCGACTTGCCGGTCCAGCAATGGCTTGACGAAGACGACCACCTGTACGAGGAAACCCTGCGCGAGAAGCTCATGACCGAGCTGCTGGCCGCGTACAACGAGAAAGAAGAGCAGGCGAGTGCCGAAGCACTGCGCACCTTCGAGAAGCAAATCGTACTGCGCGTGCTGGACGACCTGTGGAAAGACCACCTGTCGACCATGGATCACCTGCGTCACGGCATCCACCTGCGTGGCTATGCCCAGAAGAACCCGAAGCAGGAGTACAAGCGCGAGTCGTTCACGCTGTTCTCCGAGTTGCTGGATTCGATCAAGCGCGATTCGATTCGCGTGCTGTCCCACGTTCAGGTGCGTCGCGAAGACCCGATCGAGGAAGAAGCTCGCCTGCGCCAGGAAGCCGAGGCACTGGCTGCGCGCATGCAGTTCCAGCACGACGAAGCCCCGGGTCTGGAAGCGCCTGAGGTGTTGGGCGAAGAGGTCGATGTGGCCTTGGCCCAGTCCCCGGTGCGCAACGAGCAGAAGCTGGGCCGCAACGAACTGTGCTATTGCGGTTCGGGCAAGAAATTCAAACACTGCCACGGCCAGATCGAATAAGATTTTCGCCTGACGCTGCAACACCCCGCGCCGCGACCGGCCTCTGCCGTCGCGGCGTTTTGCCATTAATTTCACCGTCGATCACGACGGCACAGACATCACCTAATTTTAAGGAGCGCATTCATGGCTGTTGGTCTTGGTCCTTTGCCCACATTGCACCCGGTTGCCGGTTTTGAGCTCGGTATCGCTTCGGCCGGCATCAAGCGCCCAGGGCGCAAGGATGTGGTGGTGATGCGCTGTGCCGAAGGCTCGACCGTTGCGGGCGTGTTCACCCTCAACGCCTTCTGCGCCGCGCCGGTGATCCTGGCCAAGCAGCGTGTTGCCGGCTCGATTCGTTACCTGCTGACCAACACCGGCAATGCCAACGCCGGTACCGGCGAGCCGGGGCTGGTCGCCGCTGCGCGCACCTGTGCCAAGCTGGCCCAACTGGCCGGCGTGGACGCCAGCCAAGTGCTGCCATACTCCACCGGCGTCATCGGTGAGCCGTTGCCGGTCGAAAAAATCGAAGGCGCCCTGCAAGCCGCGCTGGACGACCTGTCCGTGGATAACTGGGCGGCAGCCGCCACCGGCATCATGACCACCGACACCCTGCCAAAAGGCGCGAGCCGCCAGTTCGTGCACGACGGTGTGACGGTTACCGTGACCGGTATCAGCAAGGGCGCAGGCATGATTCGCCCGAACATGGCCACCATGCTTGGCTATATCGCCACCGACGCCAAGGTTTCCCGCGATGTGCTGCACAGCCTGATCCTGGACGGCGCCAACAAGTCGTTCAACCGCATCACCATTGATGGCGATACGTCCACCAATGACTGCTGCATGCTGATCGCCACCGGCCAGGCCAACCTGCCGGAAATCACCGAGGCCAGCGGCCCGCTGTTCGCGGCGCTGAAGCAGGCGGTGTTCGAGGTGTGCATGGACGTGGCCCAGGCCATCGTGCGTGACGGTGAAGGCGCGACCAAGTTCGTGACCGTTGAAGTCAACGGCGGCGCCAACCACCAGGAATGCCTGGATGTCGGCTACACCGTGGCCCACTCGCCGCTGATCAAGACCGCGCTGTTCGCCTCCGACCCGAACTGGGGCCGTATTCTGGCTGCCGTCGGCCGTGCCGGCGTGCCGGACCTGGACGTGAGCAAGATCGACGTGTTCCTTGGCGACGTATGCATCGCCAGCCGTGGCGCCCGTGCCGAGACCTACACCGAAGCCCAGGGTTCGGCGGTGATGCAGCAGGAAGAAATCACCATCCGCATCGAGCTCGGTCGCGGTGAGTGCAGCGAAACCATCTGGACCACCGACCTGTCCCACGAGTACGTGAAGATCAATGCGGAATACCGCACCTGATAGAAGAGGATAAGCGCGGTGAAACGAGTGCATGTAGCAGCAGCGGTGATCCGCGGTGTCGACGGCAGGATCCTGCTGGCGCGCCGTGCCGATACCCAGCATCAGGGCGGCCTGTGGGAGTTTCCCGGTGGCAAGGTGGAGGCCGATGAGTCGGTCGCCACGGCCCTGTCCCGTGAGTTGCAGGAAGAGCTGGGTATCCAGGTCACCACGGCGCGACCGCTGATCAAGGTGCAACATGACTACCCGGACAAGCAGGTGTTGCTGGATGTCTGGGAAGTCTCGGCCTTTACCGGCGAGCCCCACGGTGCCGAGGGACAACCGCTGGAATGGGTGGCCCCGCGCGATCTGCCCCACTATGAGTTCCCGGCGGCCAATGCGCCGATCGTGGCGGCTGCGCGCTTGCCGGCCGACTACCTGATCACGCCGGGCGAGCTGGAAACGCCCACGCTCTTGCGCGGGATCCAGAAGGCTATTGCCGGTGGCATCAAGCTGATCCAGCTGCGGGCGCCCAACGGTTACGACCCCAAGTACCGCGACCTTGCGGTAGATGCGGTGGGCCTGTGCGCCGGTAAGGCGCAGTTGATGCTCAAGGGACCGTTTGAATGGCTCGGGGACTTCCCGGCGGCCGGCTGGCATATGACCTCGGCCCAACTGCGCAAATATGCGAGCAAGGGCCGGCCGTTGCCGAAGGATCGCTGGTTGGCGGCGTCATGCCATAACGCGGAAGAACTGGCGTTGGCGGAGTTGATGGACGTGGATTTTGTCACGCTGTCGCCGGTGCAGCCGACCCAGACCCATCCCGATGCGCAGTCGTTGGGCTGGGAGCAGGCGGCAGAGTTGATCCGTGGGTTCAGCAAACCGGTGTTTCTGTTGGGTGGGGTTGAGCCTGCGCAGCGGGAGCAGGCGTGGGAAGCCGGCGCTCAAGGTGTCGCAGGAATTCGGGCGTTCTGGCCTGAGGTTTGATGCTGTTCTGAAGGGCCCTATCGGGAGCAAGCCCCCTCCCACATTCGACCGGGTTCCAACTTTGGAATGTGATCAAAGTGTGGGAGGGGGCTACACCCCGATGAGGCCCTATCAGTCACCGAATCATCATCAGTGTGGCTTCGCCGCCGCCTGCCACAACACTTCTGCAACACCCTGGCGCTTGGCAATCACCCGCGCCGCCACAAACAGCAAATCCGACAGCCGATTGATATACGCCAACCCCACCCCTTCCAACGGCTCGACCGCATTCAAATGCTGACAGCGCCGCTCGGCACTGCGCGCCAGGCTGCGGCACACATGGGCCTGGGCAATCAGCGCTGAACCACCGGGCAAGATGAAATTCTCCAGGGGCCCGAGTTCTTCGTTCCAGCGATCGATCGCCGCTTCCAGCCGATCCACTTCCGCCGCGTTCAATGCCTTGTACTCCGGCATTGCCAACTCCCCACCCAGATCGAACAATCGATGCTGGCAAGGCGTAAGCACCTCGATCACGTTCTGTAAGCCTGGATGCTGCCCGCCGAGGGCTTCGAGATACGCCAGCAGTAACCCCAACTGGCTATTCAGCGTATCGACCTCTCCGATGGCTTCCACCCGGGGATGGTCCTTGGGCACGCGGCGGCCGTCGCCGAGGCCGGTTTCGCCTTTATCGCCGGTGCGGGTGTAAATCTTCGACAGGCGAAAGCCCATGGTCAGTGCTCCAGTTGGGTGAGTTCGTAAGGTGGCAGTTGGCCCGCCAGGGGCAGGCGCAAGGTGAAGCAGGTGCCTTGGCCGAGGGTGGAATGCACCTCCATCTGGCCCTTGTGGTTGTTGGTGATGATGAAGTACGACACCGACAGCCCAAGCCCGGTGCCCTGGCCGATTTCCTTGGTGGTAAAGAACGGCTCGAAGGTGCGTTTACGCACGTTTTCGCTCATGCCGATGCCATTGTCTTCCACCTGGATTTCCGCCCACGGCGGGTTAAGGCGCGTGCGCAGGATGATGCGCCCCGGTTCGCTGTCGTCCTCGCGCAGGTGAATGGCCTGGGCGGCGTTTTTCAGCAGGTTGAGCAGCACCTGTTCCAGTTCGTTGGCCGTGCCGGGCACGGGGCCCAGTTGCGGGTCGAACTGACGGATGATTGCCTGGCCCTTGAAATCGAAGCCAATGGCCAGGTCAAAGTCGTTACCGGCGATTTCTACCGCCTGGTCGATCAGCGCCGGCAGGTCGCAAGGCGCCATCTGCCGGTTGCTGCGGCGGCTGAAGCTGAGCATGTGGGTGACGATTTTCGCCGCCCGTGCCCCCGCCTGCTGGATACCGTCGAGCAGTTGCGGCACTTCGCGGCTTTGCAGGTAGCGGTTAACGGTGTCCAGCTCAACCCCCACCTGTTCGGCGTGTTCCAGGTTCTTGGGCAAGTCGGGGGACAGGCGCCGGCGAATGTTCTGCACGTTATGCAGGATCGCCCCCAGCGGGTTGTTGATCTCGTGGGCCATGCCGGCGGCAAGTCCGCCGACGGAGAGCATTTTTTCCGACTGCACCATCATCTCTTCCAGTGACAGGCGCTGGGTGATGTCGTCGATACGGATCACTACACCGCGCCCGGCACCGCCCATCAGCGGGTAGAAGGTCAGGGCGTAATGCTTGGGTTCGTCGTCCTTGATCCAGGTGACGCGCTCGATGCGTTCCACCGTGTGTTGTTCCACCGTGGCCTTGATCTGCGGCAGGTACGGCTTGAGCGGCTGGAAGGCGAGGTAGATCGGTTGATTCAGCGCTTCATCCAGGCGCGTGCCGGACAGGGCCGTGGCTTCCTGATTCCATTGGGTGACGTAGAGCTGTTCGTCCAGGGCGATCAGTGCCGAAGGCATCGAGTCGATGATGCTGTTCAGGTAGTTCTGGAAACCGGTGAGCTTTTTCTCGATCTTGCTGCGCACCTGGACTTCCAGCTCCAGCTTGCGGTTGGTGTGGCGTGTCTCTTCGGCCAGGCCTTGTGCCTGGTCGTAGGCCGCCTGGGAGTCGTCCCGCGCGCGCTTGAGCTGCTGCTCCCGGGCTTCGATGCGCGACAGCATGGTGTTGAAGGCTTCGGCGAGGCTGCCGATTTCATCGCGGTTGCCCCGGCCAGCACGCAGGGCGTAGTTCTCTTCGCGGGTGACCTGGCGTGACAGCTCTTCGAGTTCATGGATCGGCCGGGTGATCAGGCGTTTGATCTGCCGGGCGATGATCAACCACAGCAGCACACTGAAAATCAGGATGCCCAGGCTCGCCGTCAATGTGCCGGTATAGAAGGCCACCGGCAGCTCACTGCTGGCCACCAGCAGCAGGTGGCCGGACGGTTGGCCGGGACGGGGCAGGGTGATGACCTGGTTACTGCGAAATTCGGTCACGCGCCAGGCTTCGATATGCCGGTAGTTGTCCGGCAGGTGCAGGCGATCGCCGTGTTGCATCTGCGCCAGGCGATTGCCTTCGCCGTCGTACAGGGCGGCGGCGCGCAGGGGCGAATAGCTGGTCAGTTCATTGAGCAGCGCATCGGCCTTGGCCGGGGATTCAAGGGCTTCGGCGGCTAGAGCCGGGTTGGATACCAGCCGGCCGATGGCCTGCAAGGCCTGGGGCGCCATGCTTTCCTGGGAGATCCAGTAGGCGGCGCTGATAAAGGTCAGGTTGGCCACCAGCAGGACGGTGGTCAGCAGCACCAGCAGGGCGGCCAGCAGTTTCTGCCCGACCGGTAGGTTTTCTAGACGCTGGCGCAGCGGCATCAGGGTTTTCCCAGGTGATAGACAGGCGGGCAGGGTAGCGCGTGCCTCAGTCGCGGGGCAATCCGCGTGCAAGTAACTGCTCGACCAGGCGCACTTGCAGTTGTTGCACATGGGGCAGGCTCAATTGGTGACGGGCGGCCGCCTGGCAAGCATAGCCCAACAAGTAGCTGATTTCGGTGCGGCGGGCGTTGGCCACGTCCTGGTACATGGAGGAATAATTGGCGGCCGTGGCCTGGATAACCCGTTCCACTTCCTGGTGCAGACCCCGCGCGGCGGCGGGTTGGCCGCAGCATTCCAACAGTTCGCCAAGCTCGGCACACAGGGTCGCGACTTCACATTGATGGCTCTGCAGTTCGCCATTGCGGCACTGGTAAAGCACCGTCAGCGGGTTGATCGCGCAATTGAGCGCCAGTTTGCGCCACAGGCGCGTCAGGATGTCGGTACTCCATTCGTGGGGGATGCCCGCAGCGTGCAGGTCATCCAGCCACAGCGGCGGAGTAGGGTGGCTCGCGTCCCCCAGCCAGGTGTAGCCATGGCCGGCGAACACCACCCGCCAGTCACCGTCGCGAAACGCGCCTTCGGTGCTGGAGGCAAAAATGCAGCGCGCCTGGGGCAGTTGCGCGGCCACCGCGTCTTGGCTGCCGAGGCCGTTCTGCAGCAGGATCAGCTCGGCGTCCGGTGCGAGGCGGTGTTGCAGTTGTGCGACAGCGCCCTGGGCGTCGTAGGCCTTGCACGCTACCAGCAGGCGATGAATCGGCTCGGGGCTGTAGGGCGTTTCAGCGAACACCGGGTAGGTATGGGCGACGCCGTGTTCCACCAGGGTCAAGCCGGGTGAAGCCCGGTAGCTGGCCAGGCGCGTGGCATCGCGCAGGATCAACCTGACGGGTAAGCCGGCACGAGCCAGGCGGGTGGCCCACAGTGTGCCCAGGCTGCCCGCGCCAAGAATATGCCAGGTGGTCGACATCAGTTTCTGCTCCGTAGGGTCGCTCACAGTGAACGGGACGAAAGAACCGCTATAATGCCCCGGCATTTTAGCTCGGGCGCGCTCCATCTCTACTGAGCCCGCCCCTTATATTGGAGAAATCACATGCCTTCGTTCGACGTGGTATCTGAACTGGACAAACATGAAGTCACCAACGCCGTCGAGAACGCCGTCAAGGAGCTGGACCGCCGCTATGACTTGAAAGGCAAGGGCAGCTTCGAATTCAAGGAAAAGGAACTGACCGTCAACCTGACCGCTGAAGCCGATTTCCAGCTGGAAGCGATGATCGAGATCCTCAAGCTGTCGTTGGTCAAGCGCAAGATCGACGCGCAGTGCCTTGAAATCAAGGACGCCTACGCCTCCGGCAAGCTGATGAAGCAGGAAGCCGTACTCAAGGAAGGTATCGACAAGGAGCTGGCAAAGAAGATCGTTGCCCATATCAAGGATGCCAAGCTGAAAGTCCAGGCGGCCATCCAGGGTGAGCAGGTTCGTGTCACCGGCAAGAAGCGTGATGACCTGCAGGATGCCATTGCCGCCCTGCGCGCCAAGACCTTCGACATGCCGCTGCAGTTCAATAACTTCCGCGACTGATGGCACATTGGGGAACCTGCGGGCGTTTTCGGCGTCCCACGCCCCAGAGCCAGCGCCTGCTCTTGAGCCCTACGGGGCTCATTTGCGTTTTCAGGCAGTCAATAAGCCGCACATTCGCCATACAGGAGAAGCTACATGGATTTAAACGCTGAAATGGATCACTTGATCAAGACCTCACAGTCATGGATCCCGATGATCATGGAATACGGCAGCCGGGTGTTGCTGGCGGTGATCACCCTGGCCATTGGCTGGTGGCTGATCAACGTATTGACCCACCGCGTGGGCCGCCTGCTGGCCATGCGTAACGCGGACCTGGCGCTGCAGCACTTCATCACCAGCCTGGCGAACATCGCGCTGAAAGTCATGCTGATTGTCAGTGTGGCCTCGATGATCGGCGTGGCGACCACGTCGTTCGTCGCCGCCATCGGTGCCGCTACCCTGGCCATCGGCCTGGCGTTGCAAGGCAGCCTGGCGAACTTTGCCGGTGGTGTGCTGATTCTGTTGTTCCGCCCGTTCCGCATTGGTGACTGGATCGAGGCCCAGGGCACCTCCGGGACCGTCGATAGCATCCAAATCTTCCACACCGTGCTGCGTACCGGTGACAACAAGACCGTCATCGTGCCCAACGGCATCCTGTCCAACGGCATCATCACCAACACCAACCGTCAGCCGACCCGCAAGGTGGTCTTTGATGTGGGTGTGGACTACGAGGCGGATCTGCAAAAGGCTCGTGAAGTGCTGCTGGAGCTGTCAAAAGATCCGCGTGTACTGACGGATCCTGCTGCGGTGGCCGTGGTGTCGACCTTGGGCGATAGCTCGATCACTGTTTCCCTGCGCTGCTGGACCAATACCCCGGATTATTGGGATGTAGTGTTCATGTTGAATGAACTGGCGCGTGATCGTTTAAAGGCTGCGGGGATTGATATTCCATTTCCGCAGCGCGTTATTCGAGTGATGCAGGAAGCAGCTCCGAAGTAAGTGAAAGAAGCGCGTTTAACTTGGCCGAAAGGTCAGGTTAAACGTGTCACTTGAATCTCGTTAGTTAGCTTGCTAGTTATTTACTGAAATAAAACTGCAATGAAAAAGCCGCTCCCTTGTAAACAGGGGAGCGGCTTTTTTGTTTAAGGCCGGAGCCTTAAGTCATCGTTGTAATTGAACCGGCAATTACAAGATGTTCAGCGGGTATTGCGCGATCAGACGCAGTTCGTCGAGGGAACCCGAGTAAACCTGATCAGATGAGCGATAGGTCGCCTGACGTACGCGCAGGCTCAGGTCTTTGGCTGGACCGCTCTGGATCACGTATTTGGCTTCGATGTCGCGTTCCCACTCTTTACCATTGTTAGTGGTCGAGGTGTTGGCGCCGGTACCTTTCACATAACGAGTCATGAAGCTCAGGCCTGGGATGCCAAAGGTCGCCATGTTCAGGTCATAGCGAGCCTGGTAGGACTTCTCGTCTTCAGCGTTGAAGTCGGAGCGGGCGATGGAGTTGGCCAGGAAAATCGTGCCGCCGCCGTCTACGCCGTAGCCGTACTGGCCGTCGCCGCTGACCTTCTGTGCTGCCAGGGTGAAGGTGTGAGCGCCAATGGTGTACGCGCCTTGCAGGCTGAACGCACGGTTGTCGAGCTTGGTGGTGCTGTCTTTGTCAGCACGGACCAGGCCGGCGCCGTCGCTCTTGGTGTCGTAGATGTTGAAGTCGACAGCCACGGACTGGTCATCGCTGAGCGCGTGGGTCCAGTTGACGTTGGCGTAGATCTTCTTCCAGTAGTCTTCCACTTTCGAGTAGTAGAGGCTGGTGGTGAACTCTGGGGTCCAGGAGTACACGCCGCCCACGAAGTTGGCGTCTCGCAGGCCACGGCTCGAGCCTGGTTCGGAGCTGGCGATACTGTCGCGGTAGGTTTGATCCTGGGCAACGATCGAGGTGAAGTGACCGGCTTCCAGTTTCAGATCTTTGATTTCGTTGCTGGTGATGGAGATGCCTTGCGGCAGTTCCGGCAGCAAACGGCTGTCATCGGAAGCGAACACTGGAGCGGTGGTGTACTGATCACCGATCTTCAGGACCGTATTGGACATACGGAACTTGATGGCTGCGCCGCCTTTGGAGTAGTCATCCTGCGAACGGCCGTCGGAACCCTCTGGGAACAGACCGGTGCCGGCACGGCCTTTGCCGCTGTCCAGCTTGACGCCCAGCAGGCCGATCACGTCGACACCGACACCGATGGTGCCTTGGGTGTAACCCGAGCTGAAGAGGCCGTGGAAGCCAAGGCCTGTTTCTTCGATACGGCTTTGTTCTGCACCGTGGTTACGGCGGTCACGGCTGAAATACAGGGCCCGCGTCAGAATGCTGGCTGTACTGTCCTCGATAAAGCCCTTGGAATCGTCCTGGGCGGACGCCATTGCGAACTGCGAGGTGCCTGCTGAAACAGCCAGGGCGATCATGCTCCACTTCATCACGCGCATCGTGATTTGCTCCTTTGGTTTTAGGAAGAGTACTGCCGTCCCACCTGTATTTTTATCTGGGCGGCTCTTTCTTTTTTGTGTCGGCGCAAAGTTATATCACGCAGACTCTATTGACGATACTTACCCATCTTTCCTTTCAGCTTCTTTACGAGGCTGTCGTAAATTGCTAGTTCCATGTCGCAAATTCACAGTCCGAATGTAACGGGACTGACAACTTCAATGCTGTTTTCAAACGTCTTTCAGAGTTTGTCGTCTTCCTTGGTATGCATTGAAACGCCACTGTTTTTTATCGCGAAACACTCACTTCCCTGCAGGTGCCGTTGTCGACGATAGGGGGGTGAATGCAACAAGCGCGCCCAAACTGGTAACTGAATGTCATTTTTTCGTGAAAAACGTTACGACGGTGTAAAAACCGCATAAGTACGGGCTTTTTACGCCGTTTGGTTTGGGCTTGACGCCCGTGTGTTACCGCTGTTGGGGGGGCAAAAAAAACGTTGCCCGAGGAAAACGTTACCGGTCCACCCCCATGAGTGGGTAGTTGGCGGATCTCTTTGAGGCACAAGTGGGTCATTTTGGTGCATCCCGGTGAGGCCCGAGTTAGCGTAGCTCAATTATTCGCCTGCATCGAAAGGGTGCGGTTTTTTTCTCCGGATGCGCCGGGGCTCTCCCGTATTCGCCGTGAAGCCGCCTGCATTCAAAGGTATGCTGGGCGCCGGAACTTGACCTGCCAAACGGAGTGCCCGTGGTGTTCGCCTTAGACCAACGCCTGCAACAAGACACACTGGTGATCGGGGACTTCCCGTTGTGCCGCCTGCTGCTGTCCAATGACTCGAATTACCCCTGGTTCATCCTGGTGCCACGCATCAACGGTATCAGCGAAGTGTTTCAGCTGGATGTCGCAGATCAACAGATCCTCTGGAAGGAAACTACGTTGCTGGCGCAGTTACTCAACGAAGGCCTGGGCGCCGACAAGATGAATATCGGTGCGCTGGGCAATGTCGTCAGCCAATTGCACGTGCATGTGATCGTACGTAAGCGTGATGACGCCGCGTGGCCTGCGCCGGTTTGGGGCAAGCATCCGGCCCAGCCGTACACTGAAGAACAAGTGGCGGCCATTCGTGTGCGCCTGCACGCGTTGCTGCCTGCCGACTTTATCTTTACCCAGGGTTGAACCATGGACTTGCAAGACCGCGTTACCGATCTGGAGAGCCGCCTGGCCTTTCAGGACGACACCATCGAGACCCTCAATGACATCCTGGTCGTCCAGCAGCGCGCGGTTGAACGCCTGCAGCTGCAGATGACCGCGCTGCTCAAGCGTCAGGAAGAAATGGGCGGCCAGTTCGAGACGTCCGAAGAAGAGGCGCCGCCACCGCACTATTAATCCGAGTGCAATAAAAAACCGCGACCCAGCCAAGGCTGGATCGCGGTTTTTTTGCTGCGACGGCTGGAATCAGCGACGCGGCAGGGCTGCGATCACGTCTTCGGCTTGCAGGCCTTTGTCGCGATTCATCACGGAGAACTCCACGCGCTGGCCTTCCACCAGGACGCGATGACCTTCGCCACGGATAGCCCGGAAGTGGACGAAGATGTCGTCGCCCGAATCGCGGGAAATAAAGCCGAAGCCTTTGGAGGTGTTGAACCACTTGACGGTACCGGTATCCCGATTGGTCATGTCGTAGTTTTGCGACGCGGCCGCCGGGGACGAACGGTAGAAGCTGATGGCCAGGTGAAGAACGATAGCGACCACAGCAATCACCAGGCTGAGCAGGATGGCCGGATGGCCGCCCACTTCAGGCATAGGTGCCAGGAGGGTGAGGGTTTGTACGACAACGGTCAGTACCAGCAGCGCGCTGACCAGGTTTTGCAGTTGATGACGTGTGCCTTTGTTCCAGTAAGGGATTACGGGAGCGAGCGTCAGGTTAAGAAGGCCGAACAAGGCCAGGTACAGAGCGTCGTGTTGTTGCAGGTAGGGCAGGCTTTCAGGCTGCAGGCTCGGGATAAAGGACAGCAGCAACGCTGCAACGCCCGTTAGCAGGTGGACGATTTTCAACATTTTGATTAACTCACGTTAAGACGGATCACAAGGAAGAGCTGACTGGCACGGTTCGCTTCTGAACAATGGGAGGCGTTGGGCACGTGCGCGGGTATCAGCCTATGCCGCTTGCCGTGGAAATTAACGACGGCGACACGCTGCCTATTTAACAGCAAAGGCCGTGCCTACTCAAATCGAGCATTTTCCGTGGTTGAAAGGGGCGTGGCATTTCTGCGTGAAACGCTTGTCCTAGACATGTGCAGGGGTTTCTGGCGGCCTTAAAGAAAATTTCCGACATGCCCAAAGGCTTGTACTGCACGGGCTGACAGGTCGTGCAGGGGCGATTTGCCGCATGTCGCCCGAGGGTGTCGGGCTGCGTCTCTGCGGCGCTCTTGCTAGAGTAGTCGTGCACCTGATCAATGAATGCTTGTCAATTGAAGGGGATAAACATGGCAATCGATATCGGTATCAGTGAAGAAGATCGTAAATCCATCGTCGATGGGCTTTCACGGCTGCTTTCCGATACCTATGTACTGTACCTGAAGACCCACAACTTCCATTGGAACGTCACGGGCCCCATGTTCCGTACGCTGCACCTGATGTTCGAAGAGCAGTACAACGAACTGGCGCTGGCGGTGGACGCCATAGCCGAGCGTATCCGTGCCCTGGGTTTCCCGGCACCGGGCGCCTATTCGATCTACGCCCGCCTTTCCTCCATCAAGGAAGAAGAGGGTGTTCCCAGCGCAGAAGAGATGATCAAGCAACTGGTGGCGGGCCAGGAGGCGGTCACGCGTACCGCACGTGGTATTTTCCCGTTGCTCGACAAGGTCAGCGATGAGCCGACCGCGGACCTGCTGACCCAGCGCATGCAGGTTCACGAGAAAACCGCGTGGATGCTGCGTTCCCTGCTCGAAAGCCAGTAAACGACAGCCACAGTGGCGCCGTTGTGGCGCCACTTGCTTGTTTCCACGCATTTCCTGGCGTTGTCCTACGCCTATCAACGCCCCGTCTTCTGGCTGCCTGCCTCGTCCTGCTGTCTTATAGGGCCACTGTCCAATGGGAGAACCCATGGGCTGTTGTTTGGCAATGGAGTGTCAGGTGTATGTCACGTGGAGTGGATGTGGGAGTGATGGAAACCGGTGGTTTCCACAAGATAAGCGTCGACCCCTTCGCCAAGGGGTTCGATATGGGGCTGGCCAAGCCATTGTCCCGATCGGTAAGGCTCAACGGATTTTCCACTTGTCTTCGGCTTGAGCAGATCTATTGGAATATCCTCACGGAAATAGCCAGGATCAATGCCTGCTCTGTCAGTGCATTGCTGTCCTATGTCGATCGGGAAGTGCACTTGCGGTATGGAGGAGTGAAGAACTTCAGTGGGTTGGTCAGGGTAGTGTGTGTGGTTCATCTGTTAAAGGGCCGTGCTGCCTCGCCAAGCCCTGAGTAATCGGCAGGCCTCGGGGCCGGTCCGCTGTCGAGGTGGGCCTGCCCCGGGCAGAAAGCCGGCTGCGCTGCCTTGATTTACCAGATATAATCCCGCGCTTTGCTGCTGCCGGGGCTTTCTCCCTCTGCTCTTTATCAGGAGCGGGCGCGGCACAGTAACGATCGACCGCCGAGACATCGCCATGCCCATGTATGACTATCAATGTGCTTCCTGTGGACATCAGTTGGAAGCCATCCAGAAGATCAGCGCAGCGCCGCTGGTCGATTGCCCGGCCTGCCAGGCACCCGAGCTCAAGAAGATGTTGTCCATGCCGGGCTTCCGCCTGAGCGGCAGCGGCTGGTACGAGACCGATTTCAAGACCGGTTCGAAGAAGAACCTGGCGGGCGGCGACAAAGCAGACTGAGTTGAACTCCATGCGCAGGCTCCTGCATTATCCGTCCCCTGCTTTAATGTACGGTGACGAGGCAGGCCTCCACCGAATTTCGAATTACGAGAAGTGAAACCACTACCATGATGCGCAGCCACTATTGCGGCCAACTGAACGAGACCCTGGATGGTCAGGAAATCACCCTTTGCGGATGGGTTCACCGTCGCCGCGACCACGGCGGGGTGATCTTCCTCGATATCCGTGATCGTGATGGCCTGGCCCAGGTGGTATTCGATCCGGATCGCGCCGAAAGCTTCGCCGCCGCTGACCGTGTGCGCAGCGAGTACGTCGTGAAGATCACCGGCAAGGTTCGCCTGCGTCCGGCCGGTGCCGTGAACGCGAACATGGCGTCCGGTGCGATCGAAGTGCTGGGCTACGAGCTGGAAGTACTGAACGAATCGGAAACCCCGCCGTTCCCGTTGAACGAATACTCCGACGTCGGCGAAGAAACCCGCCTGCGCTACCGCTTCCTGGATCTGCGTCGTCCGGAAATGGCCGAGAAGCTGCGCCTGCGTTCGCGCATGACCACCAGCATCCGCCGCTTCCTCGACGAGAACGGTTTCCTTGACGTCGAAACGCCTATCCTGACCCGGGCCACCCCGGAAGGCGCGCGTGACTACCTCGTGCCTAGCCGTACCCACGCCGGCAGTTTCTTCGCCTTGCCGCAGTCGCCGCAGCTGTTCAAGCAGCTGCTGATGGTGGCCGGTTTCGACCGTTACTACCAGATCGCCAAGTGCTTCCGCGACGAAGACCTGCGCGCCGACCGCCAGCCGGAATTCACCCAGATCGACATCGAGACCAGCTTCCTCGATGAAAAAGAGATCATGGGCATCACCGAGCAGATGATCCGCAACCTGTTCAAGGAAGTGCTGGACCTGGAGTTCGGCGAATTCCCGCACATGACCTTCGAAGAAGCCATGCGCCGCTACGGTTCGGACAAGCCAGACCTGCGTAACCCGCTGGAACTGGTGGACGTGGCCGACCAGCTCACCGAAGTTGATTTCAAGGTGTTCAGCGGCCCCGCCAACGACCCGAAATGCCGCATCGCCGCCCTGCGCGTGCCTGGCGGCGCGAGCATGCCGCGCAAGCAGATCGACGACTACACCAAGTTCGTCGGCATCTACGGTGCCAAGGGCCTGGCGTATATCAAGGTCAACGAGCGCGCCAAGGGTGTTGAAGGCCTGCAGTCGCCAATCGTGAAGAACATCCCGGAAGCCAACCTCAATGTGATCCTGGATCGCGTGGGCGCGGTCGACGGCGACATCGTGTTCTTCGGCGCCGACAAAGCCAAGATCGTCAGCGAAGCCCTGGGCGCGCTGCGGATCAAGCTGGGCCACGACCTGGACCTGCTGACCTGCAAGTGGGCACCGATGTGGGTCGTCGACTTCCCGATGTTCGAAGAGAACGATGACGGCAGCTTCAGCGCCTTGCACCACCCGTTCACCGCGCCGAAGTGCTCGCCCGAAGAGCTGGAAGCCAAC
The DNA here is from genome assembly GCF_052112325.1 of Pseudomonas sp. Yb2C2. Lineage (NCBI taxonomy): Bacteria > Pseudomonadati > Pseudomonadota > Gammaproteobacteria > Pseudomonadales > Pseudomonadaceae > Pseudomonas > Pseudomonas sp. Yb2C2. Next base: position 185,135 of record NZ_JAVAJK010000007.1, read on the forward strand.
CCGGCAGGCGCGCTGTCCCGCGCGTATGACATGGTGTTGAACGGTACTGAGCTGGGTGGCGGTTCGATCCGTATCCACCGCAAAGAGATGCAACAAGCGGTCTTCCGCCTGCTGGGCATCAACGAAGCGGAACAGGAAGAGAAGTTCGGCTTCCTGCTCGACGCCCTGAAATACGGTGCGCCGCCCCACGGTGGCCTGGCTTTCGGCCTCGACCGCCTGGTGATGCTGATGACCGGTGCCCAGTCGATCCGTGAAGTGATCGCGTTCCCGAAAACCCAGAGTGCTGCGGACGTCATGACCCAGGCTCCGGGCGTGGTGGATGCCAAGGCATTGCGCGAGCTGCATATCCGCCTGCGCGAGACGCCGAAGGCTGAGTAAGGCTGCTGCGTGAAAGCGCACTGAGGTTTACGCAGTCTAAAAAGGCGCATCTTCGGATGCGCCTTTGCGTTACAAGGGGTGTATCCCACCCGGGGTGGGGTTGATAAGGTTTCTAGAGAATTTCGGAGTTGTGTTATGGCTGGCCATTCCAAGTGGGCGAACATCAAGCACCGCAAAGAGCGTCAGGATGCCAAGAAAGGCAAGATTTTTACCAAGTGGATCCGTGAGCTGACGGTCGCTGCCCGCCAGGGCGGGGGTGACCCGGGCTCCAACCCGCGTCTGCGCCTGGCCCTGGACAAGGCCCTCGGCGCCAATATGAGTCGTGACATTATCGACCGTGCCGTGGCCCGTGGGGCCGGCGCTGCCGACACCGACGACATGGTCGAGTTGACCTACGAAGGCTACGGCCCGGGTGGCGTGGCGGTGATGGTCGAATGCATGACCGATAACCGCAACCGTACTGCCGCCGCCGTGCGTCATGCGTTCAGCAAGTGTGGCGGCAACCTGGGGACTGACGGTTCGGTGGCCTACCTGTTCGAACGCAAGGGGCAGATCTCCTTCGCGCCGGGTGTGGATGAAGATGCGCTGATGGAAGCGGCGATGGAGGCGGATGCCGACGACGTGGTGACCAATGAAGATGGCTCCATCGACGTGTTTACCTCGTTCGCCGGCTTCTACGCCGTGCGTAATGCCCTGGAAGCGGCCGGTTTCAAAGGCTCCGACGCCGAGATCGTGATGCTGCCGACCACCAGTGCCGAGCTGGACCTGGACGGTGCGCAGAAAGTGCTGAAGATGCTCGATATGCTCGAAGACCTGGATGATGTACAGAACGTGTATTCCAACGCCGACATCCCGGAATCCGTGGCCGAACAGCTAGGCTGAAGAATGACGTAGATCCAAATGTGGGAGGGGGCTTGCTCCCGATGGCGGTGTATCAGTCAGCCTATGTCTAACTGGACGATCGCCATCGGGAGCAAGCCCCCTCCCACATTAGAACTACGATGTATCAAAAAATGTGTTTATCCGACCTGCAGGCGTTATGACTTTAATCCTAGGTATCGACCCCGGTTCGCGCATCACCGGTTTTGGTGTGGTGCAACACACCCCGCGCGGCTGCGTCTACGTCGCTTCGGGCTGTATCCGTACCGGCGCAGGCGAGTTGGCTGAGCGCCTGCAGATCGTCTATCGCGGCGTGCGTGAAGTGATCCAGACCTACGGACCGGTCACCATGGGCATCGAAAAAGTGTTCATGGCAAAAAACGCCGACTCAGCCCTTAAACTCGGACAAGCCCGTGGCGCCGCCATCGTGGCAGGGGCCGAAGAGGGCATGGAAATCGCCGAATACACCGCGACCCAGGTCAAGCAGGCCGTGGTCGGCACCGGTGCGGCCAATAAAGAGCAGGTGCAGATGATGGTCATGCACATGCTCAAGCTCACCTCAAAGCCGCAGATCGATGCCTCCGACGCCCTGGCCATTGCCATTTGCCATGCACACACGCGCTCCAGCCTGCTGCCTCACGGCCTGGGCATGGCACGCAGTCGTGGCGGGCGCCTGCGTCTCTGATAGCATCAGCGCAATCGTTATTTCCGGTCAGGCCTCGCTCTGACCCCAAGCTTTAAGGATCTGAACCGTGATTGGACGCTTGCGCGGCACCCTGGCTGAGAAACAGCCGCCGCACCTGATTCTGGATGTAAACGGGCTGGGGTATGAGCTGGAAGTGCCCATGACCACCCTGTACCGCCTGCCGTCGGTCGGTGAACCTATAACGCTGCATACCCATCTGGTGGTGCGCGAAGACGCGCAACTACTCTATGGTTTCATTGGCAAGCGCGACCGCGACTTCTTCCGCGAACTGATTCGCCTTAATGGCGTGGGGCCTAAATTGGCCCTGGCGTTGATGTCGAGCCTGGAAGTGGATGAGCTGGTACGAGCCGTTTCGGCCCAGGACACCTCAGCGCTGACCAAGGTACCGGGCGTGGGCAAGAAAACCGCCGAGCGCCTGTTGGTAGAACTCAAGGACCGCTTCAAGGCCTGGGAAGTGGTGCCGAGCATGTTCGCCCTGGTGCCGAACCAGCCGGATATGCCGGCGGGCCAGGTCGCGAGTGCTGAAAGCGACGCCGTCAGTGCGCTGATCTCCCTGGGCTACAAACCCCAGGAGGCCAGCAAGGCCGTCTCGGCCATCAAGGACAAGAACCTGAGCAGCGAAGACATGATCCGCCGAGCCCTGAAGGGAATGATTTAAGTGATTGAAGCTGATCGTCTGATCGCGGCCACCGGGCCTCGTGACCGTGAAGAAGTCCAGGACCGCGCCATCCGGCCCTTGAGCCTTGCCGACTACATCGGCCAGCCCACCGTGCGCGAGCAGATGGAGTTGTTTATCCAGGCCGCGCGCGGGCGCAGTGAGTCCTTGGACCATACCTTGATCTTCGGCCCGCCGGGGCTGGGTAAAACCACCCTGGCCAACATCATTGCCCAGGAAATGGGCGTGTCGATCAAGTCCACCTCCGGCCCGGTGCTGGAGCGGCCAGGTGATTTGGCGGCGTTGCTCACCAACCTCGAGCCCCATGACGTGCTGTTCATCGACGAGATCCACCGGCTCTCGCCTATCGTCGAGGAAGTGCTGTACCCGGCGATGGAAGATTTCCAGCTCGACATCATGATCGGCGAAGGCCCGGCGGCCCGCTCGATCAAGCTCGACTTGCCACCGTTCACGCTGGTGGGCGCGACGACCCGTGCGGGCATGCTGACCAACCCGCTGCGAGACCGTTTCGGCATCGTTCAACGTCTGGAGTTCTATAGCACTACCGATCTGGCGACCATTGTCAGCCGTTCGGCCAGTATTCTCGGCCTGCCCCTGGACCCGGAGGGCGCGTTTGAAATCGCTCGTCGGGCCCGGGGCACGCCACGGATTGCCAACCGCTTGTTGCGTCGTGTGCGTGACTTTGCCGAAGTACGGGCCAAGGGGCATATCACCAAGGCCGTAGCGGACCTGGCCTTGAACCTGCTGGATGTGGACGAGCACGGCTTCGATCATCAGGATCGACGCCTGCTCTTGACCATGATCGAGAAGTTCGACGGCGGCCCGGTGGGTGTCGACAGCCTGGCGGCGGCCATCAGTGAAGAGCGCCATACCATCGAAGATGTGCTGGAGCCGTACCTGATCCAGCAGGGCTATATCATGCGTACGCCAAGGGGGCGGGTGGTGACGCGCCATGCCTATCTGCACTTCGGGTTAAACATTCCGTCACGATTGGGGGAGATGCCCGTGGTAGACGAATTCCTTGATGCAGTGGACGATTAAAAGCTTCACGCCAGTCGATTTATTCGATGTTTGTGCTGTCCTAGTGGCTGGCGTCGTCATTCAGTCACTGGATATGTTTTTCGAGAATGAAAAAACAGTTGCCCCACCGGATTGGCAACCTGAGGAGTAAGCACTAGAGTATGCGCGCGCAAAACGGGGATCAGTCGTTCGCACATCGCTGTCGCGTTTATTACGAGGACACCGATGCCGGCGGCATCGTGTATTACGTCAATTATCTCAAGTTCATGGAGCGGGCTCGTACCGAGCGGCTACGGGAGCTGGGCTTTGCCCAATCCCAGCTGGCAGGGGAGGACCTGTTATTCGTCGTGCATTCCAGCGAGGCGCGTTACCACGCACCGGCGCGACTGGACGACGAGCTGCTGGTCAGCGCTGAAGTAATCGAATTGAACCGTGCCAGCCTGCGTTTCAAGCAGCAGGTCAGGCGGGCAACGGATGCAACGCTGCTCTGTGAGGGGCAGTTCCTGGTGGCGTGTGTGCGCACCAATAGTTTGAAACCTCGGGCCATTCCCGAAACTCTACGTGCGGCCTTTGCCGCCGTGAGCGGCGCGGGTAAACAATCAAAGCAGGAGATTTAGCGTGGAACCTACCGTCGTCGACCATTCCTCCATGTGGAGCCTGGTCAGCAATGCCAGTGTCGTGGTTCAACTGGTGATGCTGACCCTGGTAGCCGCATCGGTTACCTCTTGGGTCATGATTTTTCAGCGCAGCAACCTGCTGCGCGCCGGTCGACGTGCCCTGGAGAGCTTTGAAGAGCGCTTCTGGTCGGGTATCGACCTGTCCAAGCTGTACCGCCAGGCCGGCAGCAACCCGGACCCGGACTCGGGCGTCGAGCAGATCTTCCGCGCGGGCTTCAAGGAATTCTCGCGCCTGCGCCAGCAGCCGGGTGTTGATCCGGAAGCGGTCATGGAAGGCGTGGCCCGTGCCATGCGCGTCGCCATTTCCCGTGAAGAAGAGAAACTGGAGCAGAGCCTGCCGTTCCTCGCTACCGTCGGTTCCGTCAGCCCGTACATCGGCCTGTTCGGTACGGTGTGGGGGATCATGAACTCGTTCCGCGGCCTGGCCCAGGCCCAGCAAGCGACCCTGGCCACCGTGGCCCCGGGTATTGCCGAAGCCCTGATCGCCACCGCGATCGGCCTGTTCGCCGCTATCCCCGCAGTAATTGCCTACAACCGCTTTGCTGCAACCAGCGAAACGTTGATCAGCCGTTACTACACCTTCGCCGATGAGTTCCAGGCGATCCTGCACCGTAAAGTGCACACCAGCGAAGAATAAGCAGGTAATTCCTAATGGCTTTAATCGCTCGAGCTCGCAAAAAGCGCAAGCCGGTCGCCGAGATGAACGTAGTGCCCTACATCGACGTGATGCTGGTGCTGCTGGTGATCTTCATGGTGACCGCGCCGATGCTCAACCAGGGCGTGAAGGTTGATCTGCCCAAGGTTTCCAGTGAAGCCTTGCCGCAGGACAACAACACTCAGGTCCTGACCATTTCGATCAAGGCTGACAAGACCTATTACTGGAACCTTGGCAGCGAAGTCGACACCCAGAAGCAACAGGACAAGGCCTTGACCCTGCCGGCGATGACCGATGCGGTGACCAAGATCATTCGCTCCGGCAACGAAGGCGGCAAGCACACCCAGGTGTTCATCCGCGGCGACAAGTCGGTCGACTACGGTTCCGTCATGGGCGCCATGGGCGGGCTGCAGAAGGCCGGCGTCGGTAACGTTGGCTTGATTACCGAGGCGCCCTGATGCACCAACAGCGAGAGCCGTCCGCCTCGGAAAGCTTCTTCTGGCCTAGCGTCTGGGCAATTGCCCTGCACGTCCTGGTCTTTGGCATGCTGTTCGTCAGCTTTGCCATGACTCCGGACCTGCCGCCAGCCAAGCCGATCGTGCAGGCGACCCTGTATCAGCTGAAATCGAAAAGCCAGGCCACCACCCAGACCAATCAGAAGATTGCGGGTGAGGCCCAGAAGTCGGCTGCGCGCCAGACTGAAGTCGAACAGATGGAACAGAAGAAGGTCGAGCAGGAAGCGGTGAAGGCTGCTGCGGAACAAAAGAAAGAAGAGGCGGCTCAAAAGGCCGAGGAATCGAAAAAGGCTGACGAAGCCAAGAAGGCCGACGAGGCGAAAAAGGCTGATGAAGCCAAGAAAGCCGAGAAAGCTGCCGAAGCTAAAAAAGCTGAAGAGAAACAATTGGCTGATATAGCCAAGAAGAAATCTGAAGAAGAAGCCAAGAAGGCTGCCGAAGAAGAGGCCAAGAAAAAGGCCGCTGAAGACGCCAAGAAGAAAATAGTCGAAGACGCGAAGAAGAAAGCCGCCGAAGACGCCAAGAAAAAAGCTGAAGCAGACGAGGCGAAGAAGAAAATCGCCGACGACGCGAAGAAGAAAGCTGCCGCCGATGCCAGCAAGAAAAAGGCCCAGGAAGCAGCGCGTAAATCCGCCGAAGAGAAAAAGGCCCAGGCCTTGGCAGATTTGCTCTCCGACACGCCGCAGCGTCAGCAAGCCTTGGCCGATGAACGTGGTGATGAAGTCGCGGGCAGTTTCGACGACCTGATTCGGGCGCGGGCAGCAGAAGGCTGGACACGTCCACCTTCGGCACGCAAAGGCATGACAGTAGTGCTGCAGATCGGCATGTTGCCGGACGGTACGGTGACTTCGGTCAGTGTGGCCAAGTCCAGTGGTGACGGTTCGTTCGACAGTTCGGCGGTTGCCGCGGTCAAGAATATTGGCCGGTTGACCGAGATGCAGGGAATGAAACCAAGCGACTTCGCTCCCTATCGTTCATTCAAGATGACATTCACACCTGAGGATCTAGCCTTGTGAGAAACCTTCTTCGAGGAATGCTTGTCGTTATTTGCTGTATGGCAGGGATAGCGGCGGCGGATGAAAAGAACATCCTGGTCACCAGCGGCAGCGATCGGGCCACCCCGATCGCGGTAGTGCCGTTTGGCTGGCAGGGCGGTAGCGTGCTGCCGGACGACATGGCCCAGATCGTCAGCGACGACCTGCGCAATTCCGGTTACTACGCACCGATTCCGAAAGGCAACATGATCAGCCAGCCGACCCAGGCCAGCGAAGTCATCTTCCGTGATTGGAAAGCGGTGGGCGCGCAGTACCTGATGGTCGGCAGCATCACGCCGGCCGGCGGTCGCCTGCAGATCCAGTACACCTTGTTCAACGTGGCCACTGAGCAGCAGGTCCTGACCGGCAGCGTATCGGGTACCGCCGAACAACTGCGCGACATGGCCCACTACATCTCGGACCAGTCGTTTGAAAAACTCACCGGTATCAAGGGGGCGTTCTCGACACGCCTGCTTTATGTAACGGCCGAGCGTTTCTCCGTAGACAACACTCGCTACACCCTGCAGCGTTCGGACTACGACGGTGCGCGGGCAGTGACCTTGCTGCAATCCCGTGAGCCAATCCTGTCGCCGCGCTTCGCGCCGGACGGCAAGCGTATTGCCTACGTGTCTTTCGAACAGAAGCGTCCGCGTATCTTCGTCCAGCACATCGATACTGGCCGTCGTGAGCAGATCACCAACTTTGAAGGCCTCAACGGTGCACCGGCCTGGTCGCCGGATGGTTCGCGCCTGGCATTCGTACTGTCCAAGGACGGCAACCCGGACATCTACGTGATGAACATGGCTTCGCGCCAGATCAGCCGCGTGACCAGCGGTCCTGGTATCAACACCGAACCGTTCTGGGGCAAGGATGGTTCGACCATCTACTTCACCTCGGACCGCGGCGGCAAGCCACAGATCTACAAGACCAGCGTTGGCGGTGGGGGCGCGGAACGCGTGACCTTTATCGGTAACTACAACGCCAATCCTAAGCTTTCGGCTGATGAAAAGACGTTGGTGATGATTCACCGTCAGGATGGTTTCACTAATTTCCGGGTTGCGGCCCAGGATTTGCAGCGTGGAACGGTAAAAATCCTCACAGATACCAACCTTGATGAGTCAGCTACTGTTGCGCCCAACGGCACCATGGTAATCTACGCCACCCGCCAGCAGGGCCGGGGAGTCTTGATGCTCGTGTCCATTAATGGACGCGTAAGGCTCCCGCTTCCTACCGCACAAGGCGAAGTCAGAGAACCGTCCTGGTCCCCTTACCTGAACTGACGCGGCGCTACAAAAAGAAGTACTTAACACACTGGGGTTCATTAGGAGTTTCACGATGGAAATGCTGAAGTTTGGTAAGTTTGCTGCTCTGGCTCTGGCTCTGTCCGTAGCCGTTGGTTGCTCGTCTAAAGGCGGCGACAATGCCGGTGAAGGCGCAGCTGTTGATCCAAACGCTGGTTACGGCGCTAACACTGGTGCAGTTGACGGATCCCTGAGCGAAGAAGCTGCTCTGCGCGCTATCACCACTTTCTACTTCGAATACGACAGTTCGGACCTGAAACCAGAAGCCATGCGCGCTCTGGACGTTCACGCGAAGGACCTGAAAGCTAACGGCGCTCGCGTTGTTCTGGAAGGTAACACTGACGAACGTGGTACTCGTGAGTACAACATGGCACTGGGCGAGCGTCGTGCGAAAGCCGTTCAGCGCTACCTGGTACTGCAAGGTGTTGCTCCAGGCCAACTGGAACTGGTTTCCTACGGTAAAGAGCGTCCAGTTGCTACTGGCCATGACGAGCAGTCCTGGGCTCAAAACCGTCGCGTCGAACTGCGTAAGTAATTCGTCATGCGAACGTGCCGTCGTGCTCTAACTGTATTGGCTCTCAGCCTCGCCCCGCTTGCGGTGTGGGCTGCGGTTCCTGTGGAAGATAGCAACTCTGGCTATAACAATAGCGGGAGCAGTTATCCGCCAGCGGGTTATGGCACGAATGGCGCCTATGCTGGGGGGGCGGCTACGTCCGCTCCCTCGGCACAGGGCGAACTGTTCAACCAGCTGCAACGCATGCAGGATCAATTGGCGCAGCAACAAGGCACCATTGAAGTTCTGCAAAATGAGGTGCGTCAGCTGAAGCAGGAAGGCCTGGAGCGTTACCAGGATCTTGATCGACGTATAGGAGCCGGTGTTACACCTGCCGCTACTCCTGATAATTCTTCTGCCGGTGGCGCGCCCAGCGCGGCTATCGGTGGTGCAGCAGCAGGGGCCGCCGCTGCGAGCCAAGCCCCTGCCGCCAGCAGTGAACCGGGTGATCCGGCGAAGGAAAAGCTGTATTACGATGCAGCCTTCGACCTGATCAAGGCCAAGGATTTCGATAAGGCCAGCAAAGCCTTTACCGCCTTCCTGGGCCGCTACCCAAACAGCCAGTACGCGGGCAACGCCCAATACTGGTTGGGCGAGGTGAATCTGGCAAAGGGTGATCTGCAGGGGGCGGGCCAGGCATTTGCCAAGGTCAGCCAGCTGTACCCCAAGCACGCCAAGGTGCCCGACTCGCTGTATAAACTCGCTGACGTAGAACGCCGCCTGGGTCATACCGACAAGGTCAAAGGCATTCTGCAGCAGGTCGTAGCCCAATATCCGGGTACCTCCGCTGCACAGTTGGCCCAGCGGGATCTGCAACGCTTGTAAGCGATGCAGCCGTTTAGAAGAAACCCGCGCCTGGCGCGGGTTTTTTCGTTAGAATCCACGCCCTTTTATGACACACGCTTCCTGGGGCCTACGCGTTGGCGGGGTTCCTTGAAGTGCCTGACGGAGGCGGACAGCCTGTTTAGCTGTTACGCCCGTGGCGACTATGCAAGACACATTACGCATCACCGAAGTTTTTTACTCGTTACAGGGTGAAACGCGAACCGCTGGCCTGCCCACGGTTTTTGTGCGCCTGACCGGTTGCCCCTTGCGTTGCCAATACTGTGACAGCGCCTACGCCTTCAGTGGCGGCACTGTGCGCACCCTCGAAGACATCCTGGAGCAGGTTGCCGGCTACCGGCCCCGCTACGTCTGTGTAACGGGTGGCGAGCCCCTGGCCCAGCCCAACGCCATCCCCTTGCTCAAACAGCTGTGTGATGCCGGTTACGAGGTCTCCCTGGAAACCAGTGGGGCCCTGGATATTTCCGCTGTAGACCCGCGTGTCAGCCGAGTGGTTGACCTCAAGACGCCGGGCTCCAAGGAAGTGCACCGCAACCGCTACGAGAACATCGAACTGCTGACGCCCAACGATCAGGTCAAGTTCGTGATTTGTTCCCGTGAAGACTACGACTGGGCCAATTCCAAGCTGATCCAGTACGGCCTTGACCGCCGTGCCGGTGAGGTATTGTTCTCTCCCAGCCACCACGACCTGAACGCGCGCGATCTGGCCGACTGGGTGGTTGCCGATAACCTGCCCGTACGCCTGCAATTGCAGCTGCATAAATACCTTTGGAACGACGAACCGGGGCGCTGAGATGACTGATCAAAAGCGCGCGGTCATCCTGCTGTCAGGTGGCCTCGATTCCGCAACGCTAGTGGCCATGGTTCGCGCCGAAGGTTACAGCTGTTACACCATGAGCTTCGACTACGGTCAGCGCCACCGCGCCGAGCTGGATGCAGCCGCCCGTGTGGCCCGAGACTTGGGCGTGGTCGAACATAAGGTGATTGGCCTGAACCTCGACGGCATGGGTGGCTCGGCCTTGACCGACAGCACTATCGACGTCCCAGAGGCCCCCACCCAAGGCATCCCGGTTACCTACGTACCGGCACGCAACACCGTGTTCCTGTCCCTGGCCCTGGGCTGGGCGGAGGTTCTGAGTGCCCGTGACATCTTCATTGGGGTTAACGCGCTTGATTACAACGGCTACCCGGACTGCCGCCCCGAATACGTCGAGTCGTTCGAGCGTATGGCCAATTTGGCGACAAAAGCCGGGGTAGAAGGGCAGGGTTTCCGGATCCAGGCACCGCTGCAAAACCTGAGCAAGGCCGCTATCGTGAAGGCTGGCGTAGGACTCGGTGTCGATTACTCGCTGACAGTTTCCTGCTATCAGGCAGACGATGACGGCCGTGCCTGTGGGAAATGCGACAGCTGCCGGCTGCGTGCAGAGGGCTTCCAAATGGCCGGAATTACGGACCCGACGCGTTATTTCTGATTTATTTCAAATAAGGTGTTGAATAATCCTTAGAAATCAGTATTATACGCGCCACCACACAGCGGGTCGTTAGCTCAGTTGGTAGAGCAGTTGGCTTTTAACCAATTGGTCGTAGGTTCGAATCCCACACGACCCACCATTTTTGGCGGTTTAGAAAATCCGGAAGGCCCACGCAAGTGAGGATTTCCGGGTTTTTTTTTGCCTGCGATTTGGTGCTTACCTGCCGGTGCGCAATGCACCCAAGCTATACCAGCATTTGGCAAACCTCCCTGTTGACTCTCCTGTTACGGGCACACCCTATCCTGCCCGCTCGACTTTTCAGGATGAAGTGATGATGAGCAAGCGAGTACTGGTGATTCTGGGGCACCCCTCAACCGACAGTTTCTGTGGGGCATTGACCGACACCTATGTGAAGGCGGCCACAGAGGCCGGGCACGATGTGCGTCTGTTACGCCTGGATGCACTGCGGTTTGATCCAGTGCTGCACGATGGCTACAAACAGGTTCAGTTGCTGGAGCCCGATCTGCTCAAGGCCCAGGCCGATATCACGTGGGCTGAGCACCTGGCGTTTGTCTATCCCATCTGGTGGGGCGGAATTCCGGCCCTGATGAAAGGCTTCTTCGATCGAATATTCCTTCCCGGATTTGCCTTCAAGTATCGCGAAGGCAAAGCCTTTCCCGACAAGCTTTTGAAGGGGCGCACGGCCCACCTGCTGGTCACGATGGATACCCCGCCGTGGTACTACAAGTGGGTCTACTGCATGCCGGGCCTGCACCAGATGCGCAAGACTACCCTGGAGTTCTGCGGCATCAAACCATTGAAGACCCTCACGTTCGGGCCGATCCTCGGTTCCGGCGACTCCCAGCGCGAAGCCTGGCTCAAGCAAGCCCAGGCTATTGCTTGCCGCTGACATAGCCGTTGCACAGCATCGCCTTGCAGCAGGCGATGCCGGCTTTATCCCTGCCAATTACACTGCCTTTTGCCACCTTCGGGTTTCCGACCCCGTAGACATGTGTGAAGATGCGGCGCGCCAAAGTACGCGCCTCTTCTGCGCCATAAAAAAAGGACTTTTACATGTATATCGGCAAAGCTGCCCAGTTGTCGGGCACGACAGTCAAGACGATCCGCCACTATGAAGACATTGGTTTGCTGCCGCCGCCGGTGCGCGAAGGGAAGTATCGGGTCTATAGCCAGCAAAGCGTTGAGCTGCTGACGTTTATCAAATGCGCTCAGCAGTTGGGCTTCAAGCTCAAGGAAATGCAGGCGATCCTTCAGGATCACCGGGGCCAGGAGCTGCCGTGGGATTTGGCCAACCAGGCGATTGCGGATAAAAAGCTGGAACTGAAAAACCAGATCGAAGGCTTGCAAAGTATCTACGACGGCCTTGAACAGTTCGAGAGCAGCCTCAAGGACGCCCAGTATCAATGCCAGTTTGAACATCTTTCCAAAACGGCCTGAACGAACGTGCTGCATGACCTCATGAAGCGTTGTGTGCTGTTCGGAAACGCCGGCAACCCCTGGTTACTCAATGGCTATGGCCGGCGTCGTCCGTTCCAGCCTCTAGCTCAAGGCGCCCTCGCGTCCTGGGTGCTCGCGTTCATCAGTGCGCTGCTCGGGCACAATGGCTGCAAAGAACCACGGAGATATCAAGGTCACTAACAGGATGGTCATGACGCCGCTGGAGAAGAGGGCCAGCGCTACCAGTGTTCCCAAGTCAATGACCGGCTTGTAGGCGGAAAACAGCAGGGCAAGGAAGCCCACCGAGAAAATCACCACGTTGACCACTGTCGAACGCCCGACACTGTGCATCGCCGTCAGGATCGCCTCGTCCACGTGGATACCTTGCTGAACCAGCAGCTTGATGCGCGACAGCAGGTGCACCGCGTAATCCACCACACCCACGACCAGGAACGTCACCAGCGTCGTGCCGATATTCAGCTCGATGCCCAACAGGTACATAAAGCCATACACCGTCACCGACGTGGTCAGCAGCGTCAGCATGCCCAGAATGCCCAGCCGGACGGACTTCAGCCAGAACATCATCATCAGCGTGACCACCAGCAACGCGAGCGAGAAGCTCAGGACCTGGCCCTGGGTGATCTCGGCCAATATGCCGGTCCATATTTTTGGCGTACCGGCATGGGTAACCTGCAGATTGGCCGGCTTGTTTACCAGCAGCCAGGCGTCCAGGCGATCGAGCATGGCCTTGTAGTCGCTGGCCACCGAAGAGGTCATGGTGTAGAGCGTCAAGGCCTTGGAGTAGTCGGCATTCAGTACGTTCTGCAAGTCTGAACCACCGCCGTTCTCGAACATCATGATGTGTTGCTCGATAAGCGAGTTACCGTCGACCTCAAAGGTTTCCGCCTGCCCCTCATCGTTGACCGATGTCACCTGCTCCAGGGCCTGTGGGACCCGCAGGTACTCGGGGTTCATATCATTGAGCACCAGGTTCATGCGCTTGACGTAAGCCGCCACCGAATAGGTGTAACTGACGTTTGGCTGAGACTTGAGAAAATGATCGAGCTTGTCGAGGAACTGCACGGTCTCCGTGGTCAACGCCCCACGCGGGGTCTTGGTGTCGAACGCGATCCAGCCGGGGGACGTGCCCGCGATCCGGGAGCGGTTGATGAACTCATCGGACACGCGCACCGGGCTGTCTTTCTTGAAGTAGGCGATGCCCGAGTCTTCGATATCGACCATGAAGGTAAACACCGTCATCAGTGCCAACAACGGCAAGCTGACCAGCAGCACCGGTTTGCGCCAGCGGATCAGGCGGGCACAGAAAGCTACCAGGTAGCGCGAGATGATCGACTCTTTGTGCACGGTTTTACGCGGCGGCTGATCTTTGCCCCAGATGGAAATCCACGCCGGAATCAACAGCAGCGAGATGATCAGGGCGGCCGTCAGCCCGATGGACATGAACACCCCGAAGTTTCGGATGCTGACGATGTTGTTGGTGGTGGAGATCATAAAGGTGGCGATGGTGGTCACGGTGGTCAGCACCACCGGTACGACCATGCGGCGCATGGTCTCGCGGTTGGCCTCGCGGTACGTCTTGCCGGCATTGAGTTGCTCATAGTACTCAGCCATCACATGTATCGCGTCGGCGCAGCAGATGGTGAACAAAAATACCGGCAGCACACTGGTGAGCAGGTCGATGGGCACTTTTAACAAGGCCATCAGCCCCAGCGTCCAGATCGTGCAGAAGAGGATATTGAACAGCGGCAGGAACACACCCAGCGGCTTGCGAAAGAAAAACACCAGCATGGAAGTCACAAGCAGGAACACGATAGGAAACAGCAGCGCCAGGTCGTGATCGATGATCTCTTGTTGGGCTGCGATGAAGATCGGCGTCCCGGCAATAAACACTTCATCGGTGAATTGCGGATGTTTGCTCTGATAGTCCGCGACGATCTGGCGTACCTGCTGGTACGCCCGCAGTTGCGCCTGGGCGTCGTCCTGCTTGGTGCCCAGCTCGGCCACCACCACCGCGACTTTCTTGTCAGGGGAGACCACCCCGCCGACCATTTGCTCGTTGCCCATGATCTGCGCTTCGACGACCTGCGGGTCCATGTCCAGGCCGTGCAGGGTCTTGTGAATCCACAGTTCGCCATCGGCGCTCAGGCTGATGTTTTCCAGGTCGGCCATCGAGGCCATTTCCTGGATGGGGTTAATCCGCTCCGCCAGGAACGTCAGAAACTGCTGGTCTCGTTCTGCCCAGCCCTGGTTGCGGGCGTGATCGCGCAGGGCTTTGGCTTGGGCATAGTCGTTTTGGTTAAACCCGCCGCCGAGGATATCGCTGGCCAACAGTTGGGCGCGGCTGTCGTTTTCGTGCTGGCCGACAACACGACGCAACTCGACTTCATCGTCGGCATTGGCCAGCATCAGCCGGCGAAGGGCCTGGGAGATTTCGAACTGCGCGTTGAGCGACTGCGTGTTAAATACACTGTGCGCATTGCTCTGGGCCACCATGACCGAGTCATAGGTGCCGGTGAACTCGTGCTGCAGGTCGATAATGGTTTTGCGCGCCGGGTGGCTTTCCTTGAGCAAGTAGGGGTTGGTGTCCGACATCAGCGAGCCGAGGGTATAGGTGAAGTAGGCCGTGATCGCCACCAGCACAAATACAATCGTGCGCGCATAGCGCTCAACGAAGTTCAGGTATCGTTCCATAGTTCAATCGGTTCCACGAAAGGCAGGCGCAGTATTCAGCGGGCGGATACGGCAAATTCAGGCAGGTCGCCGGTTTTCAGGCCGCGCTTGATTGCGGTCTGGTTGAACAGCCAATCGTCCAGTTCGACGTTGTACTGCAACTGGTTGAACCGCAGTTGGGAGCGCGTGCCGGCGATGAAGTCTTCGGTTTCGCTGAGGGTGATGCTGTCGATTTGATCGACCGTCTCGACTTTCAGCGTACGCATCTGCTTGAACATCACGCCTTTGACGTCGAAGAAATCCTGGCGCATGACCAGGTTGTTTTGCTTGTCGATCCACACCTTGAGCTGGTTGTAGCCAGTCTTGGCGAGAATCTGCGCAGACACCGGCGTGCGCTCGATGACGTAGCACTCGCGCCCGCCCATGGTCTCCTCGCCCACCAGTGTCTGGCGGTAGTCTTCGGCGCGGATCTTGTCCAAGTCCGCGTAGGAGTAATCGCTGCCCATAAACGCGCCACGCTTATCGGTGGTCGAGATCCGACGGGTCTGTCGGCTGACCGGCAGGTACATCCACTGGCTGTCCTCGGCATTCAGTGCTTCGTGGGGGTTTTCGATGTGGAAGGCGACGTTGCGCACATCGTTGGGCGCCGAGAAGTACATGGTGAACTTGTCACTGTCCGGGTAATCCTTTTGCAGGTAGCTGAACTCCCGCACCCGGCTATTGCCTTGCTTGTCGAGCAGGATCAACGACACCTGCGACATGAAACTCTTGCCGTCATTGCGGTCACGGGCCTGACGAATGATGTCGTCGGCGTTCGGGGCGGCCAATGCCCCCATGCTGGTCAGCATCAGGAGGCTGGCGGTCAAGACCTTGAGGGGCGGCAACATAGAATTTCCTTTTCTTGAAGAGGGTTTTATTGAGATCAGTTCAGGACTCAGAACAGGTAGCCGGCGGACACGCGCAGTTGATCGCGTTGGCGGTACTGGCCAAAAGTGCGGTCTTCCTTGCCAAAAAACACATCCACCTCCAGGCCCAGCTTCAGCCAGTCCACTGGGGTGTAGGTGAAGATGCCTTGCAGCAAAGCGTCGTCTTTGGCAGGCGGTGACATGGCCAGGACCAGGCGGGACTTGAGGCGGTCACGCAGGTGATTGCCCTCGGCGGACAGGGTGAACAACGGCTGGCGTTTGTCCTGCACCATGCCCATTTGCCAGTCCAGTAACTGCTGCTCCTGCCATTGCACGGAAATCAGCCAGTTGCGCAGCAGGTAGTCGACCCCCAGCAATGACTTGACCATCGGGCTCTGGCTGCTGCCGTGGGGGCGGTAGGGGTTGGTGACGTGCCAGCGATCGAAGTAGGCCACCTCGCTGCGCACCACGAAGCTGTGGCCGGCATCGATCGCCAGGCCTGCGCCGCCCATGCTGTAACGTGGGAACTGGCGCTCCAGGAGCACGCGCTGATCGTCGGCGATGCCTTCGACCGCATACACCGGGTCCTGCTGGCGGGCGTTGAGGGCGACAAAACTGGCGTCCACCGAGCCGATCCTGCCGTTGGCGCTCATGCCATAGGAAAAACCTTTCTGCCCGCTGTAGTCCGGCTTCGAATCGATCACGAACAGGTCCGGGTCCGGGACTGCGAACAGCGGTGCGTCGAACTCGCTGCCCTGGGCCGGTGCCTGGTTTTTCAGGAAGTCGGTGATCCACAGGGCTTCCACTTCCCACTCGCCCACGGGCTGGGTCAGGCGCACCATCGGCACGGCGATGCGGCTGTCTTCAAGCAAGGCCGTGACCCCTTCGCGATAGTCGATGGGGTTGACCTGGTCCAGCACCCGCAGCTCGTCGGCGCGGCCCCAGACCACTTGCTGCCAACCTACGGTGACTTCACCGTCGCCCAGGTACTGGCCCCAGTAGAGGTGTCGCCAGTCGGCACTGAAGCGGTAGTCATCCCGTGCCTCCTGGCTGTAAGGGTTATGCCCGTCATAGCGCGCGTCGTAGCGCACCCGGCCCTTGGCCTTGTAGTAGCCGCTGTCCCAGTTGTCTTCCAGGTTGGCCTTGAAATACGCCGCCTTCTGGGTGACAGGATCGTCGCCGTGCAGGCGCAAGGCACTGGCCAGTCCTACTTCCGCATCGGCATGGGCGGGCAACAGGTCTGCACCGGCCAGTCGCGGCGCCAGCGATACCAGGCCGAGCAACAGGCTGCGCGTGAACAATGCTGTGCTCATGACTACATCCCCAACCCGGCGCCGCCATCGATCATCAGGCTCTGGGCCGTGACCCCGGAGGCCTCAGGGCTGACCAGGTAACGCACCATGGCGGCAACTTCGTCGGCCTGGATAAAACGGCGCAAGGGCAGCTTTTTCTTGGCATTGCGCAGGATCTGCTCCTGGCTGATCCCGGCAATACTGGCTTGCGTTGCCAGCTCGCCCTGCAGCATCGGCGTATCGATCCAGGCTGGCAGAATCGCGTTCACGGTAATTCGGCGCGGCGCCAGGTCCAGTGCCAGAGCCTTGGTCATGCCGATAATGCCGTGCTTGGAGGCACAGTACGCGGTGTTGCGGACCTTGCCGATGCGACCAAGGATCGACGACAAGTTGATGATGCGGCCGCGATCCGCCAGCAGTGGCAGGCACAGCGAGGTGACATAAAAGGTGCCGTTCAGATTGACGGAAATCACCTTGTGCCAGTTGTCCAGGTCCTCTGGTTCATTCTCGTTGCAGACCCCGGCGCTGTTGACCAGTACATCGATAAAACCGAGGCGCGCCGACAGGTCGTTGAATAACCCCTGCACGCTGGCAAGGTCAGCGATATCGACGCCATGGGTCTCGACGCTCGCGGCAAAGGTTGCGGCGCCGACCCAGTCCTGCAGCGATGCCACGTCACGGTCCACCAGGATCAAGCGGTGGGCCGGGTCGTTGGCGAAATGTTCCGCCACTGCCCGGCCGATACCGTTGGCGGCGCCGGTAATCAAAAACGTTCTGGGTGTATTCATGGCATTTTCAGCCCGCCGTTGACCGACAGTACTTCGCCGGTCACATAGGTTGCGCGCTCGGCGAGGTACAGCACGGCTTCGGCAATGTCCCCCGGCACGGCAAAACGCTTGATCAACAGTCGCGACTGCACTTCCTGCTCGTGGGTTTCGAGCAAGGCGGCGGTCATGTCGGTGCTGACGATTCCCGGTGCGACCGCGTTGACGCGGATATTGCGCGGTGCCAACTCAACCGCCAGGGCGCGTGTCAGTGCCTCCACACCGCCCTTGGCGGCGGCGTAGCTGCTTTGCCCTTTGCCAGGCTTTTGCGCAGCCACTGAACTGAGGTTGATGATGCAGCCTTGACGCTGGCGCATCATGCCGGGCACCACCTGCTGGCAGCAGAGCAGAGTGCCGATCAGGTTGGTCTGGATCACCGCGCAGATGGCCTCGGTGGAGAGTGTCGCCAACAATCCATCGCGCGTGATGCCGGCGTTATTGACCAGCAGGTCGATGCGCTCGAAGTGCTGTTCAACCTGTTCGAAAAACACCTTGATGCTGTGGGCGTCACTGATGTCGCACTGCGCCGTGAAGCATTCGCCACCGAGCTTTTCGACTTCATCACGTACCGCCAGGGCCGCCGCTTCGTCACGCACGTAGTTGAACGCGACCTGGTAGCCGGCCTCGACCAGTGCCAGGACGACCGCTTTGCCGATGCCGCGACTGCCTCCGGTGACTACCGCTGTTTTAGAAGACATGGCCGTTCCTTAGAGTGAGTTGTGGGTCTTGAACTGCGCCAGGCCAAAGCCATGGATCGCCGCCAAGGCACGAATCTGCTGCACTTGCTCGCGGCTGATGTCGCCGTAGGAGTAATGCTGGGTGATCCCCGCCAGGCCCATGAGCACAGACTCGGCCATGCAGGCATACAACTGGCCCTGTTTCAGGTAGGCCCGCACATTCGGCGCCAACCCATCGTCGAATGGCGTCTGCACGATGCCGCCGTGCATGTACAGCACGTCGCTGCGCTGGCTATTGATCGCCTGATCAACGTTCAACGGCACGGCGATGTCACAGATCACGCTGTGTTCGGCAAAATGCCCGGCGTCGAGAAACGGCTGCGCCGCGTTTGCCGCACACAGGACGATGCGCGCCTGCTTGAGGGCATGCAGGTCATCGGTGACGGTAATGAACGCGTTGGCACCAAGTCGCTCCTGCACCAGGCGCGAGACCTGCAACCCCAGCTGTGTGCTGTTGCCGTATTCGCTCAGCAGTGCACGGATACCGTCGATTTTGAGCAGGCGCTGCGCCAGCAGATCCTCGGTGGCCGTGCCCTTGATAATCGAGCGGGCAGCGTCGGCGTAGATCAGTTGAGCGGTTTTTTCCAGGCGGCGTACCGAGCCATCGCGGCCGCTGCCGATCAGGATCAAGTGGTCGACCGTGGCTGACAGCAGCGACGCATAGGTCGACGCCACGTTGCCGGCCGCGCCGACCACGGCCGCCGTCTGCGCCTGCAGCTCCAGCCCCTGTTGCTTGCAGCCTTGCTCGATGGCTTCCAGGCCCATGCCGATGGTCAAGGCGTTGCCGGAGGTCAGCGCCATGTCCGGGATTTTCAGGGCCTGGCAGTTGTTGGTCACGATGGAGGTATACATACCCAGGCCCGCGACGCGGTAGCCATCGGCGCGGGCATCCAGGATGCGATTGCCGACTTCTTTGCGAATCACGTCGAGGTCGCCGCTGATGATGTAGTCCGCCATGGCGTTGGAGTCCATGCACAGCGGGTACAACGTGAACTCCACGGCCATGCCCAATTGCGAGCGGATCACCACCGGGCCCACGGGGGCCGCCCGGCGTTCCGGCGCAGTGCGTTGCATGAACACACGTTTTTGCTCGGTGCTCAGTTGGCCCAGGGAAGGGTCGACATCACCGAGGATGTCGGCATCGATCAAATGATTGATAAAGGCCACGCGGGCGACGATGGGGGTGTCCTGCGGGGCATTGGCATGGGCGGTGACCTGGAAGCCGGTGTCGCGGGGCGCCACAGCGGGGATCAAGTCATGACAAATGGTGGCGGCCAGCGGGAATGCATCCCCGCGTTGCAACAAGTCACAGACCTTCTGCAAGGCTTTGATCAGCCCGTCGATCTCGGCGAAGCTGATGCAGGCGGGCGGTTCCAGGCGGATCACATTGGAGTTGCTGCCCGACGGCGCCACGCGCAGGGCTTCGAATTGCAGCAGGTAGCCGGCAATCAGGTAACCCAAGGCATCGTTGTATTGGGCCGACGCCTGTACCAGCGAGCTGTTGGTGCTCTGGTCGTGCAGTTCAATGCCGAGCAACAGCCCGCGACCTCGCACGTCGGCGATCACCCCGGGGTAGGCCGCCTTCAACTCAAGCAGCGAGGCCTTGAGGTATTCGCCCTTGGTGTGCACGTCCTTGAGCATCGCCTGGTCATCGGCGAACAGACGATTGAGCGCCGCCAGGGCGATATGGCAGGAGGCGTCGTCTTCGGCGAAGGTCGAGCTGTGGATATAGCTGAAGTCTTTCTCATAGTGGCTGCTGCGAATCACGGTGGCCGCAATCTTCATCAAGCCACCACCCAGAGCCTTGGACAGGCAGTAGTAGTCGCCTTGCAGATTGAAATGACTGCTGGCCAGGAAGGTGCCGGTACGACCGAAACCGGATTGCACCTCGTCGATGATCAGCGGGCACTGCTGCTCATTGCACAGGCGGCGCAGGGCTTTATAAAAATCGGCCGCGAACTCGATGATGCCGCCTTCGCCCTGGATAGGCTCCATCAATACGGCGGTGATTGCGCTGAACGCATCACGCTTGACCAGCAGTTGATCGCCGCACCATTGCACGTTCAGCCAATGGCGGGTGTGGCGCGCCGGCAGCTCCTGGAGTTGATGGGGTTGCTGGGGGTCAATGAACTCCACGTTCAGGCCGAAGCGCGCGAACGGCTGGCGATACTGTCGGCCATAGGTCAGTTGTACCGTGTTGACCAACTTGCCGTGAAAACTGCCGCGCAACGCGATGAACACCGGCTCGACGTGCAGCTCGGCGAGGTTGTGCTGACGCACCGCCTCAACCACCTGGCGCACCGTGGCCGTGGTCAGGTGGGCAGGCAGCAGGCCTGCCGGCAAGTCGAGGTCAGTCACATCCACTTCGCGGTAGGCGCGGTCGCTGGAGGTCAGTTGGGCCAGGGTAAAGTCCAGTTCGTCGAACTGGCGCTGCAGGTTTTTCTGGCGGCGAAACTCGGCGTGCTTGACGGCAATTTCTACTGCTTCGGCACCGCTGTTGGAAAAGGTCGAGATGTACGGTTCGTTGTTCTTCAATTCACGATTGAAGGCTTCGCTCAACGCGCGTCCCAGCGTACCGGCCGTGGCGCGGACCGACATCTGGGCGTTAAAAGGCACGTCATTGCGCAGCAGTGTGCAGAGCTGTTCGACAAACTGCGGGTCGTTATGGCCAAACAAGGCCGCGCCGTAGCCCCCGAGGAAATCGGTGACGGTCACTTCGTCACCCTGGCGGTTGCGGTAGAACAATTTGCTGCCCAGTGCCCGTTTGAACTCACACTCAAGCCCCAGGGCCTGAAGCAGATCGACAAACTTGGGGCGAACAAAATCACGGTAATCCATCACAGCCATGTCCTTTAAAAGAGGGAGGGGGGTACACACACGTCAGGCGCTGTTGGCCTGTTCGCTGTACTTCAATTGGTAGCAAGCGCTGAAACCGTTGTCGTCGCGGTTGAGCACCAGGCCATCGTCGAGCCGCGTCGAGCAGGGAGCCCCCAGCACAAACGGCAACTGCGCGGCCACGGGTTGGCTTAATCCGGCAATCGGTGGCACACGCTGGGCGAGCAGGGCGCAGCGGGCCAGGATCAGGTCCGCCAGGCTGGGAGCCGCACTCAGCAGACCGGTCAGCGGTACGCCACTGGTGATGTGGGCAGCGCCGGTTCGGGCCAGTGTGTGGCTCAACTGTCGGTCTTTGTCGGGCGTGCCGGTGCCGCTGCACACCAGCACGTCGACTTGCTGGTCTGGCAGGTTCAAGTGCTCGATCGCGGCGTCGGCGGTCATTGTCTGCAGGCAGACCTGGGGTTCATCGCCCAGATCCTCGCGACGGCGCAGGACCAGGGCCGCCGCGCCTTCGCCAGCGATACCGCCGGTGCCGTGCGCATCGAAAGCGCGCAGGGTGTCCGAACCGTCGGCGCTGATCGTGCCGGCCTGCACCAGGGCGCTGAGTGCCAGCGCATCGAGTTCGCTGCCCGCACCGACGATGATCGCCACGTCAATTCGTCCGCTCTGCAACGCGGCGCACGCTTCACGCAAGGCCGCCAGGTTGCCGGAGACCCCTTGCATGTAGGCGTTGCATTCACACTCAAGCTTGAGCGCCAGGCTGACCACGCCCAGGAGGATATTGCTCAGGCCCTTGAGCACCAGGAACGGGTCCTGTGCCCGCTCGTGCAAGATACGCCGGGCCAGGTGCTGCATGTCGGCACCTTCGCCCTGGCGGCATTCGTGGAGCAACTCGCCGTAGGACGCCAGTGACGGGTGGGTATAGCCACCCTGGCAGCAATAGAGGCCGTAGGTCAGGCCGTCGGCGCCCGGCGTCAGTTGGGCTTCGGCCAGTGCCTGTCGAACGGCGCTGACGCCCCAGATGACGGCGGGCGTGCAGTAACGTTGCAGATTTTGGGCGAGGTCCTGGCGACTGCGCTGGTGATCGTCATAGTGAATCTGCCCGAAAGCCGTGACCCGTTTACTGTGAAACTGCAAAGAGCGCAAGGGCTTGATCCCGCTGCGCGACTCACAGGCCGCCGACCAGAAGGCGTCCACGCCCCAGCCGCTGGCCAGGACACAGCCGCTGCCGGCAATGGCGATGGGGGGCGGTACGCCGCTCATTGCGCGTGCTCCTGGTATTTGCCCAGCACCAGGCAGGTATTGAGCCCACCGAAGCCGAATGAATTGCTGAGTGCCACATCGACCCGGCGGTTGACGGTCTGATGGGCGCAGTAGTCCAGGTCACAGTCGTCGGCGGCACTGTGCAGGTTGAGGGTCGGGGTAATCCTGTCCTGTTGGCAGGCCAGTGCGGTGACGATGAATTCGGGGGCGCCGGCGGCCGCGATCAAGTGGCCGAATTGGGATTTATTGGCGCTGATCGCCAGCCGTCGATAGTGCTCGTCCTGGGCGAACACCGACTTGATCGCCAGGGTTTCGGCGGCATCGTTGAGCGGGGTGGAGGTGCCGTGGGCGTTGATCAGGTCCACCTGTTGCGGGCGGATGCCGGCGTCGTGCAAGGCGGTCTGCATCGCCAGGGCGGCGCCTCGCCCTTGCGGGTCGGGCGCGGTGACCTTATAGCCGTCCAGGCTGCTGCCGAAACCCAGCACTTCGGCATAGGGCACGGCGCCACGGGCAAGTGCCCGCTCGAGGGTTTCGAGCACCACAAAACCTGCGCCCTCACCGGCAACCAGACCGCTGCGATGGCGATCGAACGGGCGGCAAAGCCCGGTGCCCCAGCGTTGCTCGCTGCTCGCCGCACCCAATAGGTAAAGCGCGGTCATGGTGTCCAGGCTCAGCACCGAATCGGCGCCGCCAGCGATAGCGACGTCGACTTCTCCCCGGCGGATCATCTGGAATGCGTTGCCGATGGCCTGGGAAGCCCCGGCACAGGCGCTGCTGATGTTGATCACCGGGCCTTCGCAACCGATGTCGTCGGCGATCACCCGGGCCAGGCGGTCGTTGCTCTGGCACAACGAGTGGGCGGCATCGACCTGCTCAGCCTTGGCCATCAAGTAGCGCCAGGCCGGAGGGGCATTCGGCTCATCGGCGACGGTCAGCAGCATGTCCTGGATCTTGTGCGCCGGTGCGCCGGAAGCACACAGCACGGCGGCATCCCGCAACTGCGCGGGGCTCAGGCCGCTGTCGCTGATGGCTTGGCTGGCCGCCACCCAACCCAACTGGCTGCGTTTTTCCAGGGGC
This sequence comes from Pseudomonas sp. Yb2C2, assembly GCF_052112325.1. Lineage (NCBI taxonomy): Bacteria > Pseudomonadati > Pseudomonadota > Gammaproteobacteria > Pseudomonadales > Pseudomonadaceae > Pseudomonas > Pseudomonas sp. Yb2C2. The sequence continues at coordinate 208,926 of NZ_JAVAJK010000007.1, forward strand.
GTCTGCCAGGCGCGGTGACCTTGCAGGTAGTCCGGTAGTTGGCGGGTGTCCACCGGCGCCGCGTAGCGCACCGGGAAGGTGCCGTCGGCCACGCCTTCGGGCTGCCAGGGGCGGATGCAGTGCTCACCGAGCAGCATCTGCGCCCACATGGTTTGCCATTCGAAACCGAAACCGGTCACGGCACCCAGGCCGGTGATCACAATCCTTGGTGGACTCATGCCTGTTTCTCCATGGCTTCATTGACCAGTAATACGGCGCCCCAATGGCCCGTACGGCTGTGATTGAGCAGCAGCGTGTAGCCATCGTGTTGATCGTGAAGGGCCAGGGCAATTTCAGTCAGCAGGGCGCTGGCGCCCAGGTTGCCGGTCATGGGCTGGCAGCTGTGGAGAATCGCCTGGGTGTCTGTGAGTAGACGCGCCAGGGATGGGGTGTCAGGCGCGGCGACAATATGGGCTACGTCGCGCAAACCCAGTTTTTCTCTGCTTAATGTCTGTTGGATGACCTTGCTCGCCACGGCGTGGGAACGTTCGGGCGAGGCGCTGTAGCCACGGGCGAAGCCGGCGATGCGCAGGGCGCGTGCACCGTTTGCAGGAGGGCAGGCGGTCAGCAACAGCGCTGCGGCGCCTTCGCCGTAAACGTCCGGGGTCGCGAGAGGAGGGCGTTCGGTGGTGTCGCGCAGGTACAGGGCCGGCGAGAGATTCGGGCTACTGCTGACCACGACCCCTGCATCGGCACGCCCCTCGGCGATATGTTCGAAGGCCTCGATCAGCGCGTCGACCCCGGCATTACTCTGTGAGCAGAAACCGCCCATCGGACCATGGCAGTGCAACGCTTCGGCGACATAGGCCATGACACTGCTGTTGAGCATCATCAATGCATGCAGCGGCGGGGTATAGGCAAACAGTTGCGTGAGCAGCGCATCCGGTTGCTCGGCGATGGCCTGCACGGCCTCCCAGCAGGAACTGGGGCCGTCCACTTCCGGGATGGCAGCCATCAGCGCCACCCGCTCGCCAGGCAGCTGCAAGTCCTTCAACGGGCCGGCAATCTGCCCGGCGCAGTACAGCAGCCGAGCGCCCTGAGGTTCGACACTGCGTTGAATCTTGCGGTCGAACACCGTGGTCGGCAAGCGCGGTACGCTCACGGGGTACGCCAGCTGGTCCGGGGCAAAATCCAGCGGTTGTGCCGCCTGCACCGGGCCGTGCAAGTCGGTGCACTCAGTGCCGGCGTGGTTGAACACCGAAGCGGCGATCAGGTAGACGGGTTTTGCTTGAAGGCTGTTCATCTCATGCTTTTCCCAAAACCAGCGAACTGTTGACGCCACCGAAACCGAACGAATTGGACAGCACCACATCGATGGGCTGGCGCTGCGTTTCGGTCAGGAAATTCAACTCAGGGAACTCGGCGTTTGCCGGGTCATAGTTAAGGGTGGGTAGCAGCACGCCCTGTTGCAGGCTCATCAGTGACAGCACCGCCTCGATCGCGCCGCTGGCCGCAAGGGAGTGGCCGATCGCCGATTTGTTGGCTGTGAAGGTCATCGTGCTTACGCCGGTGCCGAATACCTGCGCAATCGCCAGGGCTTCACTGCGATCATTGGCCTGGGTCGACGTGCCATGGGTATTGACGTGATCCACCGCGTCGCAGCCCAGGCCTGCATGGGCGAGTGCTGCCTTCATGCAATGGGCGTAATGGCTGCCATCGCGGCTGCTGGAGGTGATCTTCTGCGCTTCGCAATAGTTGGCGTAACCCAGGACGCGGCCGATTGGCGTGGCCTTGCGGCGCTCGGCATGTTCCCTGGACTCCAGCACGATCATCGCCGCGCCCTCGCTGAGGACGAACCCGCAACGGTCGTTCATGAACGGGCGGCTCTGTTGTTCGGGCGCGAGGTCGGCACGTTGGCAAATGGCGCCCAGGCCGTCGAAGCTGTAATACGACAGTTCATGGGCCATCAACTCGACGGCGCCACATAGGGCCAGGTCGATGTCACCGCGCTCAATGGCGCGAAACGCGGCGCCGATTGCCATGGTGCCGGCCGCGCAGGCATCGGAGTGGGTGCTGATATGGTCGCGAATGCCGAGCAGGCGGGCGATGTGCACCGTCTGCTGGTCGATCCGACGAGCGAATGGGCCGCCCACCAGGGTGTGGTTGTCCAGGTAGCGATCCAGGTCGACGCTGCCGACGTCGTCCATATAGCGGCTGGCCTCTTGCAGGTCACGGCTTACACAATGCTTGTTGGCGCCGAGGAACACGCCGCTGGGCACGCGGGCGAAGTCGGCGCGAACCAGGCCTGCCTGCTGCAGCGCCTGCCTGGCCACGAACTCGGCGAGCAGGCTCTGGCGCGGCAGGGTTGTGTCACCCGTCGCCACTTGTGCGCTGATGGCTTGCCATTGAACGGGGTCAATGTAACCCGCGGCGCTCGCCGCAAAACCCAACTCGGCAAACACCGGGTGTTGGCGAATGCACGAACGCTTTGCGCCGATCTGCGCAAACAGCGTTGCAGCGTCCAGTGCCGTGGGCGCTACCAACCCATAGCCCGTGACTAAAACCTCTCGCGGCCCCATGAAGAAACTCCTAGACCGCTTCCGGCAAGCGGGACGCGGCAAACTGCTCAACCAGATGGCGAGAAATGTCGTCGCCTTCCATCGGCGTCAAGCGCGCGCTGCAACCGCCGCACACCACCTGGCGACGCTCATTCAGACGCGCCTGGTCGGCATTGCATTCAGGGCAGGTCGCGGGCAGGTGGTCGAACATCCGGTAGCATTGCACGGCCCAGTTACGCACCGTCGTGGCCGCGAACACGTCCGCCGGCTGCATGCCGGCGCGCAGTTGCCCGGGTGCAAATGCGCTCAGGCTCTGCTCCAGGAGCGCTACCCCAGATTGGGTGATACGGCCTTTTTCGACCAGTTCGCTGACGTCGCCAAACACGGCTACCGCATGGTCCAGCACGCTGGTTTTAGGCAGCGTGCAGCCATAGTTACGGCCAAGCTGAAAACTCAGGTCGACGATATCCAGGGAGTCGGCATTCAGATCCTCCACGATGCTGCTGTGCTCATCGACCTCTGCGAGGTCCATCACCAATAGCTGCGCGAGGATTTCGCGGGTGGTGGTGATGACGCTGTCCAAGTCCAGTGGATTGTTCAAAGGTTATTTCCCTATAACGCATAAATGAAGGGTATGAGCAGTGGCCCTGACGGGGATTTGCTTGAGGTGATTTTTGACGGCGGGGAGCGTAAACCCTCCTGCCAGGGGGAGAGTCAATGTGCTATTACTGTTTTTATCGCTTGCCCTGTGCCGGGCTGGTTGGATTTAATCAAGGCAGTTCAACTCAAGACAGGGATCGTCATGACTACGCTTTCGCCTATCAGCTCCGCCAATACATTGGTTATCCGGCCTGCTGAACCTTCCACCGTCGGTCTTGCGCAGACCACCTCTACCGCCGTTGTACGACCCTCTTCGGTCGTCAGCCTGGGCAATGTGATGTCTGATACGCTTGCCGACACCTACTCGCGTCGCGGCCAACTGCCTGGCCAGGAGGTCGTGCGAGCGTGGGAGAGCGACAGCCAGGACGCCCTCAGCAAGGCGATCAATACCAATTTCAATTCATTGTCGACAGCCAATCGCTTCAATGGCCTGGGCGCCGGCCTTGTGGAGCTGTTCGCCAAGAGCGGTACGAACATTTCTCAGTCTGTGCTCTACGCGAGCGCCGACCGCGCGCAAAATGCTGGTGAGATCAAAGTCGACCAGACGCTGCTGCACAGCAGCGCCGACAACTTGGTCAGCCTCAGTATCAAGACCGCCAGCGGCAAGACCGTCACCTTCAGCCTGTCCAGCCAGAGCGACGGCCTGGGCGTGCAGGCAACGGTGGAAGGGGGCAGCCTGACCGACGACGAACTCAAGGCGGTCGGCCAATTGGGCAGCGCCTTCCAATCAGCGATCGATGGCCTTACCGCAACGCCGCCTAAAATTGATCTGGGTAACCTGACCAGGTTTGACCCCAAGGTACTGGCCTCGGTTGATCTCAACGCTAAAGTGAAGACGCTGGACGGTCAGAACCAGACCCTGGCCTTCCACGCCGACGCCCAGCGCCGCACCACGCGCATGAGTGGTCCGGACGGCGAAGTGAACGTGGCGGTAGACCTGAAAAACGCTGCGATCCTGGGCAATGCCCAGCAGCAGGCCAAGGCCCTGAAAAGCTACCTGGCCCAGTTTGACCGGGCGCAGGAGCGTGGCAATGCCAAGGCGGACCTGATGACGATGTTCAAGGACGCGTTCAGCGCCATGAACAGCAACTACCCACAAGGTATAAGCCTTCCTGACGCGCTGACCCGTAACCCGACTGACCAAGGCCTGCTGACCGGCCTGGCGGACTTCAAGGCCTCTCTCAAGCAAGCCAGCGAATCCTCCAACCCGATACGCCCCTCTGAAATCGACAGATTTGCCTACAGCGTGTCGCAGAAGACCCGTGTCAGCGGCAGCAGCGCACTGGACCGCAGCGTGACTCAGGACCAGCAATCGAGCCTTTCGGCCAGTTATCACAAGGGCCTTGATGGCAGTAAAAATCCGGGGCTGACTCGCGATGAAAACTCGCAAAACTACCTTTATGTGCAGGTTGAGGACAACGCGAGCAGTTCGGCCAACCTCGCCTATAAGGATGGCCTGCTGACCAGCGCCTCTGTTTCGCAAGAGGCCAGCCAGTCCACTCGCACGCAGAAATACGTGTTGGGCAAGTTGGTCGACGAGACCTTTGTGCCCAAGCAAGCCTCGGTCCAGCGCGACTATTTGGTGCTGCTGGAGTACGCGGCGACGCAAAGCAAGAAGTCCAAGGACGCGCTGCAAGAGTCGACCTTGAAGGACGCCCTGGCGAACATGCATGAATCGGTGATGTTGCAAGAAGATCCCTCTGCACTGATACGCTGACGGCCGTCGTAAAAAACGGGAAACCCCACTGTCGGGGTTTCCCGTTTTTTTGCCCGACGGACGCACTCGCGAATGCCAGATTAGGCTTTTGAAACCATTGGATATTCTGTAGCCTTGCGCAGCTTCACCTTTACCCGTGCTTGATGAACACAATCACTTCGTCCGGCGGCGCCCGAAGGGCTCCAGAGCCGGTGGTACACTCGACTTTCGCGCTACTGCGCCTGCAGGTCTTGCGAACATGACGCACATTTCCGAACGCCTACTGGTTCAAGCCCACCTCGACGCCAAGCAGCCCAAGGCCCTCAGCGCCGAGGAAGAGGCGAGCCTGCGTGCCGCCATTGCTGCCGAGCTCAAGGCTCAGGACGCGGTGCTGGTTGCCCACTTCTATTGCGATCCGGTGATCCAGGCCCTGGCCGAAGAAACCGGCGGCTGTGTCTCCGACTCCCTGGAAATGGCCCGCTTCGGCGCAGCCCACCCGGCCAAGACCGTACTGGTCGCCGGTGTACGTTTCATGGGCGAGACCGCCAAAATCCTCACCCCCGAAAAACGCATCCTCATGCCGACCCTGGAAGCCACCTGCTCCCTGGACCTGGGGTGTCCGGTGGATGAGTTTTCGGCGTTCTGCGACCAGCATCCCGAACGCACCGTGGTGGTGTATGCCAACACCTCGGCGGCGGTCAAGGCCCGGGCCGATTGGGTGGTGACCTCCAGCTGTGCGCTGGAAATCGTCGAAAGCCTGATGGACAACGGCGAGACCATCATCTGGGGCCCGGACAAGCACCTGGGTACCTACATCCAGCGCCAGACCGGCGCCGACATGCTGCTGTGGGACGGTGCGTGCATCGTCCACGAGGAGTTCAAGTCCAAGCAGTTGGAAGACATGAAGGCGCTGTACCCGGACGCAGCGATCCTGGTGCACCCGGAATCGCCGACCTCGGTGATCGAACTGGCCGACGCGGTGGGCTCCACCAGCCAATTGATTGCGGCGGCACAGCGGCTGCCGAACAAGACCTTCATCGTGGCGACCGACCGCGGCATCTTCTACAAGATGCAGCAGCTGTGCCCGGACAAGGTCTTCGTCGAAGCGCCCACGGCCGGTAACGGCGCCGCGTGCCGCAGTTGCGCACACTGCCCGTGGATGGCGATGAATACGCTGGAGCGCACGCTGCAGTGCCTGCGTGAGGGCAGTAACGAGATCTTCGTCGAGCCGTCGGTGATTCCTCACGCCGTGCGACCGCTCAAGCGCATGCTGGATTTCACCCAGGCTGCGCGCCTGAGGCTGGCCGGTAACGCCTGAATCGAGGCGAGCTCGGTTGAAAATGTGGGAGGGGGCAAGCCCCTTCCCACATTTTGATCTCCAATAAGAAGGGTATTATTTCTTTTGCTTCGGGATGCGCACCAACTGCGTATCCGAGTAGATGTCATGCCAGCTGCGTTTGTGCTTGTCGAACAACGACCAGACAAACCCCAGCCCCACGCACAACCATGACGCAATCGACACCACAAAGCGCAACAGCGCCTGCCACAGGCTGATCCGCGAGCCGTCGGCGTTTTGCACGCGCACGCCCCAGACCTGCATGCCCAGGGTTTGCCCGGAATGGGTCCAGAACTTGGCAAAGAAACCAAACAGCACAAAGAACAGAATCGTCGACAGCAGCGGGTCACCGTCCAGTGCGCCGGATTCGGTGAGGGTGCGCATCCTGGCTTCGCCCACGAACGCGATCCATACCAGCTTGTAGATAAACGCGGTGACGATCAGCAGCGCGGTGCACAACAGGAAGTCATAGAACATCGCTGCCAGGCGACGGCCCAGGCCAACGGCGGGGAACTCGCCTTGGGGACTCAGCAAGGGTTTGGACATGGCAGGGCTCTCAGAGGGAAAAAATCATTTTACGGAATAGCGCCCATAAAAAAGCCCCTGATGTCATGTCAGGGGCTTTTTGTCGCAGGAAGGATCAGCCTTCTGCTTGTACTTCGTCAGCCTGCATGCCTTTCTGGCCTTGAACTGCAACGAAGGTGACCTTCTGGCCTTCCTTCAGGCTTTTGAAGCCGTTGCCTTGAATAGCGCGGAAATGCACGAACAGATCCGGACCGCTTTCTGGAGTGATAAAACCAAACCCTTTCTCGTCGTTAAACCACTTGACGGTACCGCTCTGACGATCAGCCATTTTCTTATTTCCTTGACGCTAAAAATTAATGACAGCCCCTTTCACATGAAAGAGTACTGGGCTGGGTTGCAGGAAAGTAAGAGACGTCGAACGGGTTGTAGCACAACTACTTCAGCTACTGCCCAGGTCCAGGTTCCAAGCGACCCATGCAAACACAGTGGGCAAACTCTACGCCAACTAATGGAGAAAAAACAAGCCCTGGCAAAAGCCCAGGTTTTGCTCGGCCTCATGACACTTCGTTGAATAATGTGGAACCGACTTATTCGATAGAATGGGTCACTTGTTATAGGTTAATTCCTATAATAATGCCTATCGTTGCTGCACTGTTTTATGGCGGTTGCGTTACAGATTAGTGCACGTTAACGCAACCGCGTTACTTATAGGAACAGTCAATCAGCCACGATAGTAACGTTGCGGCACAAATGGCATTTTGCTTACACGAAGTGGCACTTTTTTCCCACGCACCAACGCAGAGACTTCGGTGTCCAGTGCGGTGAATGCGCTGTCCAGGTAACCCATGGCCAGTGGGCCACCCAGGCTCGGGCCAAAGCCACCGCTGCACACGCTGCCGATCACGCTGCCGTGTTCGTCGACGATCTCTGCGCCTTCACGTACGGGTGTGCGTTCCTGGGGCAGCAGGCCTACGCGCTTGCGGCTTACACCGGTTTGCTGCTGGGTGAAGATGCGGTCGGCACCCGGGAAGCCACCGGCACGCGCACCGTCGGTGCGTCGGGCCTTGGAGATTGCCCACAAGAGGCTGGCTTCGATCGGGGTGGTCTCAGTGTTCATGTCGTGGCCGTACAGGCACAGGCCGGCTTCCAGGCGCAGCGAGTCACGGGCGCCCAGGCCGATGGCCTGCACTTCGTCCTCGGCCAGCAGGCTGCGCGCCAGGCTTTCGGCGCTGGCGGCAGGCACGGAGATTTCAAAACCGTCTTCACCGGTGTAGCCCGAGCGGCTGACGTAGCAGTCCACGCCCAGCAGGCGCACCGGGGCGAATTGCATGAAGGTCATCCGGGTGACTTCCGGGGCCAGGCGCGCCAATACCTTCACTGCGGCCGGGCCTTGCAGGGCCAGCAGCGCGCGTTCTTCGAACAGCGGCTCGATGCGGCACTGCTCGCCGATATGCTGGCGCAGGTGCGCCAGGTCCTGGTCCTTGCAGGCCGCGTTGACTACCAGGAACAGTTCGTCGTTACCCAGGTTCGCCACCATCAGGTCGTCGAGGATGCCGCCCTGGTCATTGGTGAACATGGCGTAGCGCTGCATGCCGACCGGCAGGTCGATGATGTCGACCGGCACCAGGGTTTCCAGGGCCTTTGCGGCATTGGCGCCGGTCAGGCGGATCTGGCCCATGTGGGACACGTCGAACAGCCCGGCCTGTTCACGGGTGTGCAGGTGCTCCTTCATCACGCCCAGTGGGTATTGCACCGGCATGTCGTAGCCGGCGAAGGGCACCATGCGTGCACCCAGCTCGAGGTGCAGGGCGTGCAATGGGGTTTTCAACAGGGTTTCGGTGGACATGTTCAGCTCCTGAAAAACGTGCCGGCGCGCCTTTAGGCGTCAGCACTCGATAATGTTGACCGCTAAACCGCCACGGGCGGTTTCCTTGTATTTGCTTTTCATGTCGGCGCCGGTCTGGCGCATGGTGCGGATGACCTTGTCCAGCGAGACGAAGTGTTGCCCGTCGCCACGCAAGGCCATGCGCACCGCATTGATGGCCTTCACCGAGCCCATGGCATTGCGCTCGATGCAGGGCACCTGCACCAGCCCGCCAATCGGGTCGCAGGTCAGGCCGAGGTTGTGTTCCATGCCGATCTCGGCGGCGTTTTCCACCTGGGAAACCGTACCGCCCAATACTTCGCACAACGCGCCAGCGGCCATGGAGCAGGCCACGCCGACTTCACCCTGGCAACCGACTTCGGCCCCGGAGATCGACGCGTTTTCCTTGTACAGAATCCCGATGGCGGCGGCGGTGAGCAGAAAGCGCACCACGCCGTCTTCATTCGCGCCGGGGATAAAGCGCATGTAGTAATGCAGCACCGCCGGCACAATCCCGGCCGCGCCGTTGGTGGGCGCCGTGACCACGCGCCCGCCGTTGGCGTTTTCTTCGTTGACGGCCAGGGCGTACAGGTTGACCCAGTCCAGCACCGACAACGGGTCGCGCAGGGCCGACTCCGGGTTCTTGCACAACTGGCGATGCAAGGCGGCGGCACGACGCTTGACCTTCAGGCCGCCGGGCAAGATGCCTTCGTTGCGACAGCCGGCTGCCACGCAGTCCTGCATCACCTGCCAGATCTTCAACAGGCCGGCACGGGTTTCCGCTTCCGGGCGCCAGGCACTTTCATTGGTCAGCATCACCTGGCTGATGGACAGACCGTAGGTGGTGCAATGGCCGAGCAAGTCCTTGGCATGCTTGAACGGGAACGTCAGTGGGGTGGCGTCTTCGACGATCCGGTCCGCACCGGCGGCGTCTTCATCCACCACAAAACCGCCGCCCACCGAGTAGTACTCGCGGCTGCGGATCTGGATACCCGCCGCATCAAAGGCACGAAAAATCATGCCGTTGGGGTGGTAGGCCAGGGGTTTGCGAATCATCGCCAGGTGTTCTTTCTCGTTGAACGCAATGCTGTGTTCGCCGAGCAGGTTCAAGCGACCGTCGCCGCGCATCTGCGCCAGGCGTGCGGCCACGGTTTCGGTGTTCACGGTGTCCGGGTGTTCGCCTTCCAGGCCCAGCAGCACGGCCTTGTCGCTGCCGTGGCCTTTGCCGGTGGCGCCGAGGGAGCCATAGAGTTCCACCTTGATGCCGGTGGTGGCGCTCAGCAGGTTGTCACGCTTGAGGCCCTCGACGAACCGAGCGGCCGCACGCATGGGGCCGACGGTGTGGGAACTGGAGGGGCCGATGCCAATCTTGAACAGGTCGAACACGCTTAAAGACATGAGTTGTTCTCCGGTTTCTTGTTATGTATTGGGTGGTACTCGGTCAATGTGGGAGGGGGCTTGCTCCCGATGGCAGTGTGTCAGTCAACAGAGATGTTGAATGTAAAACCGCCATCGGGAGCAAGCCCCCTCCCACATTTGATTGAGTTCAGCCTCAGGTTACGCGTAGCTCTCGATTGAAGGGCATGCGCATACGAGATTGCGATCACCAAACACATTGTCAACCCGGCCAACCGGTGGCCAGTACTTGCCTTCGATCAACGAAGCGACCGGGTACACCGCTTGTTCACGGCTGTATGGGTGGCTCCATTCGCCAACCAGTTCCGCCGCGGTGTGTGGTGCGTTTTTCAGCGGGTTGTCGTCCTTGTCCAGGGTGCCGTTTTCCACCGCGCGGATTTCCTCGCGGATGGCGATCATCGCGTCGCAGAAGCGGTCCAGTTCTTCCTTGGACTCGCTTTCGGTCGGCTCGATCATCAGCGTACCCGCCACCGGGAACGACATGGTCGGGGCGTGGAAGCCAAAGTCGATCAGGCGCTTGGCCACGTCATCCACGCTGATGCCGCTGCTGTCCTTCAGCGGGCGCAGGTCGAGGATGCATTCGTGCGCCACCAGGCCGTTGCTGCCGGTGTACAGCACGGGGTAGTGCTCTTCGAGCCGACGGGAAATGTAGTTGGCATTCAGGATCGCCAGCTGCGACGCGCGCTTGAGGCCTGCGCCGCCCATCATGCTGATGTACATCCAGGTGATCGGCAGGATGCTTGCACTGCCGAACGGTGCCGCACACACCGCGCCTTCCTTGCGCGCCATGGCCGCGTGGCCGGGCAGGAAGGGCGTGAGGTGGGACTTGACGCCAATCGGGCCAACGCCCGGGCCGCCACCGCCGTGGGGGATGCAGAAGGTCTTGTGCAAATTCAGGTGGGACACGTCGCCGCCGAACTTACCCGGTGCGCACAGGCCAACCATCGCGTTCATGTTGGCGCCGTCGATGTACACCTGGCCGCCGTTGTCGTGGATGATCCCGCAGATTTCGCGGATACCTTCTTCGAACACGCCGTGGGTGGACGGGTAGGTAATCATCAGCGCGGCGAGGTGCTCACGGTGCTCGATGGCCTTGGCGCGCAGGTCTTCGATGTCGACGTTGCCACGGGCGTCGCAGGCGGTAACCACCACACGCATGCCGGCCATGTTGGCGGTGGCCGGGTTGGTGCCGTGGGCCGACGATGGGATCAGGCAGATGTCGCGACGTGCTTCGCCACGGCTCTGGTGATAGGCACGGATGGCCAACAGGCCGGCGTACTCGCCCTGGGAACCGGCGTTCGGCTGCAGGGAGATCGCGTCATACCCGGTGGCCGCGCAGAGCATGGCCTCCAGGTCGGAGGTCAGTTGCAGGTAGCCGGCGCTTTGCTCGGCCGGGGCGAACGGGTGCAGGGCACCGAACTCGGCCCAGGTCACCGGGATCATTTCACTGGCGGCGTTGAGCTTCATGGTGCACGAGCCCAGCGGGATCATGGTGCGGTCCAGGGCCAGGTCCTTGTCCGCCAGCTTGCGCAGGTAGCGCATCAGCTCGGTTTCCGAGTGATAACGGTTGAACACCGGATGGCTGAGGATCGGTGACTGGCGCAGCAATGCGTCGGGCAGGCGGCTGTCCACCGTGGCGTTGACGTCCGGCAGGGCTTTGCCGTTGGCAAAGATCGTCCACAGGGTTTCGATATCGCCTTGGGTGGTGGTTTCGTCGACCGAAAGGCCAACCCGCTCGGCGTCCACCACGCGCAGGTTGATGCGCTGGGCGCGGGCCTTGTCGTGCAGCGCAGCGGTGTCGGCGCCGGTGTGCAGGGTCAGGGTGTCGAAGAAGTGTGCCTGCTCGACCTTGAGGCCCAGCGCGGTCAAGCCCTTGGCGAGCATCGCGGTCAGCTGGTGAATGCGCTTGGCGATCTGGGTCAGGCCCTTGGGCCCGTGGTACACGGCATACATGCTGGCGATGTTGGCGAGCAGCACTTGCGCGGTGCAGATGTTGCTGGTGGCTTTCTCGCGGCGGATATGTTGCTCGCGGGTCTGCATGGCCAGGCGCAGGGCCGGCTTGCCGAAGCGGTCTACCGACACACCGACCAGACGCCCCGGCATGTCGCGCTTGAACGCATCCTTGGTGGAGAAGTACGCCGCGTGCGGGCCACCGAAGCCCAGCGGCACGCCGAAGCGTTGCGCGCTGCCGATTGCCACATCGGCGCCGAACTCACCCGGCGGGGCCAGCAGGGTCAGGGCCAACAGATCGGCAGCCACGGCCACCAGGGCGTTGGCGGTATGGAAACGCTCGGTCAGCGCGCGGTAGTCGAACACGTCACCGTTGCTGGCCGGGTATTGCAGCAGGGCGCCGAAGAACCGGCTGACATCGGTCAGTTCGCGCTCATCGCCGACCACCACGTCGATGCCCAGCGGCTCGGCACGGGTGCGCAGTACGTCGAGGGTTTGCGGGTGGCTGTGGACCGAGGCGAAGAAGGCGTTGCTGCCCTTGTTCTTGCTCAGGCGCTTGCAGAAGGTCATGGCTTCGGCGGCGGCGGTGGCTTCATCGAGCAGCGAGGCGTTGGCGATCGGCAGGCCGGTGAGGTCGCTGATCAGGGTCTGGAAGTTCAGCAGCGCTTCCAGGCGGCCTTGGGAAATTTCTGGCTGGTAGGGGGTGTAGGCGGTGTACCAGGCCGGGTTTTCCAGGAGGTTGCGCAGGATCGGCGACGGCGTATGGCAGTTGTAGTAGCCCTGGCCGATGTAGGTCTTGAACAGTTGGTTCTGGCTGGCAATGGCCTTGATCCTGGCCAGGGCCTCGGCTTCGCCCAGGCCGTCTTCCAGGCCGAGCACGCTGGTGCCCTTGATGCTTTCCGGGATCACGCTGGCGCTCAGGGCTTCCAGGGAATCGAAGCCCAGGCTGGCGAGCATCTGCTGCTCATCTTCCTGGCGCGGGCCGATGTGGCGGGCGATGAACTCATTGGCGGTGCTGAGATTGATGGTCATGGCGCGCTCCTCAGGCTTCGGCGTTGGCTTTGATCAGGCGGTCGTACGCGTCCTGATCCAACAGTTTAGCGACTGCACCGGCATCGGCCGGTTTAAAGCGGAAGAACCAGCCTTCGCCCAGCGGGTCTTCGTTGACCAGTTCCGGGCTGCCATCGAGCTTGGCGTTCACTTCCAGCACTTCACCGTCCAACGGCATGTACACGCCGCTGGCGGCCTTGACCGATTCAACCGTGGACGCTTCAGCGCCCTTGTCATAGGCCTGCAACTCCGGCAGTTGCACGAAAACCACATCACCGAGCGCGTTCTGCGCGAAAGCGGTGATACCCACGGTGACGCTGCCGTCAGCTTCGGCGCGCAGCCATTCGTGATCTTCAGTGAAACGCAACTCGCTCATGGAAACTCCTCAGGGCCAGAATCGTCTGGTGGGCGGGATTGGAATAATGGGGAGTTGCTTAGCAATATCGCGGCCAACCTTATTAATCCGTTATAAATCAATAAGTTAATAAATATGGGTATAGGCTTATGCGGTTTAGCTGTAGCGATTTCGCTACAGTCAGGCCGGGGAAAAAAAGCCTATGTGGATCAAAGCCTTGCATGGCGCGCAAAAAGCAGGGCTGTAGCGAAATCGTTCCACTGTAGCGCTTTCAGTACAGCGGATGTCGTTCTCAGACCAAAACTTGGAAATGCATTCCATGCAGCGAGTCAGGGCTTGTTTGGAATGCCGTACTTGCGCAAGCGGTGGGCGATGGCGGTGTGTGAGGTTTGCAGGCGGCTGGCCAACTGCCGGGTCGAGGGGTAACTGACGTAGAGTTTCTCCAGCAGGCTGCGCTCGAAGTCCTCGACGGCCTGTTCCAGGCTATCGACTTCGCCGTCGTTCTGGCGGGCCACGGAGGTGCCGGCGATGTCCAGGTCACCGATGTCCACCAGGCTGCTTTCGCAGATGGCGGCGGCGCGGAAGATCACGTTCTGCAACTGGCGCACATTGCCCGGCCAGCGGTTGCCCAACAGCGCCGGATAGGTGCCGGGCGCCAGGCGGCACACCGGGCGCTGGATCTGCGCACAGGCCTGTTGCATGAAGTAGCGGGCCAACAGCAGGATGTCCTGGCCGCGCTCACGCAGGGGCGGCACTTCGACGTTGAGCACGTTGAGGCGGTAGAACAGGTCTTCGCGGAAGGTACCTTCGCTGACCATTTTTTCCAGGTCGCGGTGGGTGGCGCTGAGGATGCGCACATTGACCTTCACTTCGCGGTCGCCGCCGACCCGGCGGAAGCTGCCGTCGTTGAGAAAACGCAGCAGCTTGGCTTGCAAATAGGGCGACATTTCGCCGATTTCATCGAGAAACACCGTGCCCTGGTTGGCCAGCTCCATCAGCCCCGGCTTGCCGCCGCGTTGGGCGCCGGTAAAGGCGCCGGGGGCGTAGCCGAACAATTCACTTTCGGCGAGATTCTCCGGCAGCGCCGCGCAGTTCAGCGCCAAAAACGGCGCACTGTGGCGCGCGCTGATGGCATGGCAGGCCCGCGCCACCAACTCCTTGCCGGTGCCGGTTTCGCCCTGGATCAACAGCGGCGCATCGAGCGCGGCCACCCGTTGTGCGCGTGCCTTGAGGGTGCGGATCACCGGGGATTCGCCCAGCAGCGCATCAAAGCCTTCGGCATGATCGTGGTGCAGCGCCGACAGTTGTTCGCCGATGCGGTTGGGTTGGTACAGGGTGAGCAGGGCGCCGGCATCGGTGATCGGCGTGGCGTCGAGCAAAAGCGTCTGGCCGTTGACGCTGATTTCACGCAGGGGCAGGCGAAAGCCGTTTTCCAGCAAGGTGTCCAGCAAGGCCGAGTCATCGAACAGCTCGGCGATACTTTCCCCGGCCGGTTCGCGACCGTACAGCGCGATCAGCGCCGGGTTGGCCAGCAGGATCTTGCCCGCGCTGTCCAGGGCCAGCACCGGGTCGGTCATGGCTGCCAGCAGGGCATCGAGTTGCAGGTGGCGGCGTTGGCCGGGAAGGATGTCCACCACCGTCACCGCTTGTACGCCGTGCACGCTGAACAGCGCGTCACGCAGCTCTTCGAGCACGTCGGCGCTGAGGGTCGGCGCATCGATATAGACGTTGGGCGGCACCATTTCCACCGCATCCAGGTTGAGATTGCGCCCACCGAGCAAGGCCAGGACTTCCTGGGTAATGCCGACGCGGTCGATGAAGCTGACGTGGATACGCATGGGGCGCTAACAATTCTGGGGAGCGAGAGGCGGCAAGTATGCCTTGGAGCGGGGCACAGGTGAAATCTGACAAATAATGGAGATCAAAATGTGGGAGGGGGCTTGCTCCCGATGGCGGTGTGTCAGCTGAAAATAAGCTGACTGACACCCTGCTATCGGGAGCAAGCCCCCTCCCACATTTTGCACAGTGTTGTGTCAGTCCTACCGGGTTACTCCAAGTGTTCAGGTTTGATCGGGTCCCCGGATTTCACATCCAGTTGATGCCGTACATCCTCGAACATCAGGTCGTACTGTTTGTGCATCGAGCCATTGAGCACTGCCATTTTCGGCATCCCATACTTCTGCGCGATGTTCATCGCATGCCGGGCAAAGTCGAATGCCTGGTCCTTGGGCAAGAAGAACTCTTCCTTGAGGTCCTTGCCCTGCACCGAGCCGTGCAGCTTGAACAGCATGCCCTTGCCTTCCTTTGGGTCCTGGCTGACTTCGTAGTCGATACACAGGTTGTAGCTGTAGTCGTCCTTGTTCAGCGCGTGACGTTCGACGTGCAGGTGACCGGGTTCAAAGGTGGCCATAGGCGTATCTCCTCTACTTCACAGATAGGTGATGCCAGGTGTCGCCGTGCTGATGCGTGTGCCGGCGCTGCCCTGGACGATGGCTTCGATGTCGGAGAGTGAACCGATCACCGCGGTTTTGCCAGTCTGGCGGGCGAACTCGCAGGCGGCTTGCACCTTGGGGCCCATGGAACCGGCGGCGAAGCCGAGTTTTTCCATGTCGTCGGGGTGGGCCTGGCCGATGGCTTTCTGGGTCGGCTTGCCAAAGTCGATAAAAGCGGCGTTGACGTCGGTGGCGATCACCAGCAAATCGGCGTCCAGTTGCGTGGCCAGCAACGAGGAGCACAGGTCTTTGTCGATCACGGCTTCGATGCCTTTGAGCTTGCCGTCTTCACCGTACAGGGTCGGGATACCGCCACCACCGGCGCAGATCACGATGGCGCTTTTTTCCAGCAGCCACTTGATCGGGCGAATCTCGAAAATACGTTTGGGCCGTGGGCTGGCCACGACGCGGCGATATTTATCGCCATCCGGGGCGATGGCCCAGCCTTTCTCGGCGGCGAGTTTTTCCGCTTCGGCCTTGGAGTACACCGGGCCGATGGGCTTGGTCGGGTTCTGGAAGGCAGGGTCCTTGGCGTCCACTTCCACCTGGGTGAGCAGGGTGGCGAACGGCACTTCGAAGTCCAGCAGGTTGCCCAGTTCCTGTTCGATGATGTAGCCGATCATGCCTTCGGTCTCGGCACCGAGCACGTCCAGCGGGTACGGCGAAACGCTGGTGTAGGCCGCCGCCTGCAACGACAGCAGGCCGACCTGCGGGCCATTGCCGTGGGCGATGACCAGTTCGTTGCCGGCATGGATCTTGGCGATCTGTTCGGTGGCGATGCGGATATTGGCGCGTTGGTTGTCTGCGGTCATGGGTTCACCACGGCGCAGGAGGGCGTTGCCGCCCAGGGCTACGACGATGCGCATATTGCAATCCTTCTAGAGCTCGTAATCCTTTGTAGGAGCGAGCTTGCTCGCGAAGGAGGTCAACGATAACGCGCCCATCCTGAATGAACGCGGTGCCCTTGAATTTTTCGCGAGCAAGCTCGCTCCTACAGTGGGATCGCAGCAGGGTTTAGATATCCGCGAGTGCCGACACCAGGATCGCCTTGATGGTGTGCATGCGGTTTTCCGCCTGCTCAAAGGCGATGTTGGCCGGTGACTCGAAGACTTCCTCGGTCACTTCCACACCATTGGCCAGGTTCGGATAACGTGCGGCGATGTCCTTGCCGACCTTGGTTTCGCTGTTGTGGAACGCCGGCAGGCAGTGCATGAATTTCACCCGAGGGTTGCCCGAGGCTTTCATCATCTTGGCGTTGACCTGGTACGGCAGCAGTTGCTCGATGCGTTCGTCCCACGCTTCCACCGGCTCACCCATGGACACCCAGATATCGGTGTGGATGAAGTCCACGCCCTTGACGGCTTCTTTCGGGTCTTCGGTGATGGTAATGCGCGCGCCGCTTTCCTCGGCGAAGGCCTGGCACTGTTTGATGAAGTCTTCATGGGGCCACAGGGCTTTCGGCGCGCCGATGCGCACGTCCATGCCGAGCTTGGCGCCGATCATCAGCAGCGAGTTACCCATGTTGTAGCGCGCGTCGCCCAGGTAGGCGTAGCTGATGTCATGCAGCGGCTTGTCGCTGTGCTCGCGCATGGTCAGGGTGTCGGCGATCATTTGGGTCGGGTGGAATTCGGCAGTGAGGCCGTTGAACACCGGCACGCCGGCGAACTTGGCCAGTTCTTCGACGATTTCCTGCTCGAAGCCACGGTATTCAATGGCGTCGAACATGCGACCGAGTACGCGGGCGGTGTCTTTCATGCTTTCTTTGTGGCCGATCTGCGACGACACCGGGTCGATATAGGTGACGTGGGCACCCTGGTCGTGGGCCGCCACTTCGAAGGCGCACCGGGTGCGGGTCGAGGTTTTTTCGAAGATCAGCGCGATGTTCTTGCCTTGCAGGTGCGGACGCTCGGTGCCGGTGTATTTGGCGCGCTTGAGGTCGCGGGACAGATCCAGCAGGTAATTCAGTTCGCGGGTGGTGTGGTGCATCAGCGACAGTAGGCTGCGGTTGCGCATATTGAAAGCCATGATGGAATCTCCTTAATAGTCGATAGGGTCGCGGATGATCGGGCAGGTCATGCAGTGGCCGCCGCCACGGCCACGGCCGAGTTCACCGGCGCTGATGGTGATGACTTCCACGCCGGCCTTGCGCAGCAGGGTGTTGGTGTAGGTGTTGCGGTCGTAGCCGATCACTACGCCAGGCTCCACGGCCACCACGTTGTTGCCGTCGTCCCACTGCTCGCGTTCGGCGGCGAAGCTGTTGCCGCCGGTCTCGACCACGCGCAGGGCCTTGAGGTTGAGCGCTGCGGCCACGGTCTCGAGGAAGTTGGTTTTCTCCCGCTGAATGTCGATGCCGTGGGGTTTGCTTTCGTCAGGGCGCAGGGTGAAGGGCACGATCTGGTTGACCACTTCGGGGAAGATGGTCACCAGGTCGCGGTCGCAGAAGCTGAACACGGTGTCCAGGTGCATCGCCGCGCGGGACTTCGGCAGACCGGCAACGATCACCCGTTCCACCGCTTTGTTCTTGAACAGGTTGCGCGCCAGTTGGCCGATGGCCTGGTGGGACGAACGCTCGCCCATGCCGATCAACACCACGCCATTGCCAATCGGCATGACGTCACCGCCTTCCAGCGTGGCGGCACCGTGTTCCTGGTCGGGGTCGCCGTACCAGATCTGGAAGTCCGCGTTGGTGAACTCGGGGTGGAATTTGTAGATGGCGCTCGCCAGCAGGGTTTCCTGGCGTCGCGCCGGCCAGTACATCGGGTTGAGCGTCACGCCGCCGTAGATCCAGCAGGTGGTGTCGCGGGTGAACTGGGTGTTGGGCAGCGGCGGCAGGATAAAACTGGCGTGGCCGAGGAAGTCGCGGAACATCTCGATGGTCTTGCCACCGAAGCTGCTCGGCAGGTCATCGGCTGACACGCCACCGATCAGGAACTCGGCGATCTTGCGCGGCTCAAGGCTGCGCAGCCAGGAGCTGACTTCCTCGACCAGGCCCAGGCCCACGGTGTTGGAAGTGATCTTGCGTTCCAGGATCCAGTCCAGGGCTTCGGGGTTGGCAACGATATCGGTCAGCAGGTTGTGCATTTCCAGCACATCAATGTCCCGTTCGCGCATCTTGGTCACGAAGTCGAAATGGTCGCGCTTGGCCTGGGCTACCCAGAGCACGTCATCGAACAGCAGTTCATCGCAGTTGTTAGGGGTCAGCCGCTGGTGGGCCAAGCCTGGGGAGCACACCATGACTTTGCGCAGTTTGCCGGCTTCGGAATGTACGCCGTACTTCACTTTTTCCGTGGTCATTACAGATCCTCCAGTGAACATCAGTTACAGAGTCAGGAAGCCGTCGTAGAGGCCATAGGCAGCCACCAGGGCGCCAATGACGACTGCGGCGAAAATCAGCTTCTCGACGTTGGTGAAAATCGGTTTGCCCAGTTCATGCTTGGCCTTGGCGAACAGGATCGCGCCGGGGGCATAGAGCAGGGCGGACAACAGCAGGTACTTGGTGCCGCCGGCATAGAGCAGCCAGACCGCGTAGATCAGTGCGACCGCGCCGATAAACAGGTCCTTCCTGCGCTCCTTGAGGGCGTTTTCGTAGGTTTCGCCGCGTACCGCCAGCAGCAGCGCGTAGGCCGCCGACCACAGGTAAGGCACCAGGATCATCGAGGTGGCGAGGTAGATCAGCGACAGGTAGGTACTGGCGGAAAACAGCGTGATCACCAGGAATATCTGGACCATGGCGTTGGTCAACCACAGGGCGTTGGCCGGCACATGGTTGGCGTTTTCCTTGCGCAGGAACTCCGGCATGGTGTGGTCCTTGGCGGCGGCGAACATGATCTCCGCACACAGCAGCACCCACGACAGCAGCGCACCCAGCAACGAGATGATCAAGCCGACGCTGATCAGCACCGCACCCCAGTGGCCCACCACATGCTCCAGCACGGCGGCCATCGACGGGTTCTGCAGCTTGGCCAGCTCCGGTTGGGTCATGATGCCCAGGGACAGCACGTTCACCAGCATCAGGAACAGCAGCACGGTGATAAAACCGATCACGGTGGCCTTGCCGACGTCGCTGCGTTTTTCGGCGCGTGCCGAGAAGATGCTCGCGCCTTCGATACCGATGAACACCCACACGGTGACCAGCATCATGTTGCGCACCTGGTTCATCACGCTGCCCAGGTCCGGGTTCTTCACGCCCCAGATGTCAGCGGTGAAAATGTCCAGCTTGAAGGCGAACACGGCGATCAACACGAACAGCACCAGCGGCACCACCTTGGCGACGGTGGTCACCAGGTTGATGAACGCCGCTTCCTTTATCCCGCGCAGCACCAGAAAGTGCACGGCCCACAGCAAGACCGACGCGCCAATCACCGCCGCAGGCGTATTGCCTTCGCCAAAGATCGGGAAGAAGTAACCGAGGGTGCTGAACAGGAGGACGAAGTAACCGACGTTGCCCAGCCAGGCGCTGATCCAGTAACCCCAGGCCGACGAAAAGCCCATGTAGTCACCGAAGCCGGCCTTGGCGTAGGCGTAGACGCCGCCGTCCAGATCAGGTTTGCGATTGGCCAGGGTCTGGAAGACGAAGGCCAGGGTCAGCATGCCCACGGCGGTAATTACCCAACCGATCAATACCGCGCCAACATCGGCACTGGCGGCCATGTTTTGCGGCAGAGAGAAGATCCCGCCGCCAATCATTGAGCCGACGACAAGTGCAACCAGTGCACCCAATCGAAGTTTTCCGGGAGATTCAGACATCGCATAACTCCAATGCAGGAGAAGAGAGACCACAGAATAATTCCGTGCGCTAATCAAACAGCTGACTCAGATCACTTCATTGGCACATTCCATTGTGAATTAATGACTTAGACTGGAAAGTCGTGGGCAATAGTTTTCCGCGCAAAGGCGCTTTCCAGAGCGATCTCTGCGGTTTGGTCAATCATTTAGTGCTGCGTATGGACGTTTGAAACTAGCCCGTTTTCCTGAATGTGCAAACTTTTCGCAATGGCGACAATAAAGAGCTTGGAAGCGACAAAGTATTCGGCGTATTTAAAATCTAAATAAGCCTAAACTATGCAAACTGTCATGCCGCTGAGTTATGAGCGTGGCGGTTTTATCGCTGTCTTTAATAAACGCTACACTCGCTGAGTTAATTAGTTGAGTGCATGGTTGTCCGCTCAAATTTTATTCAGGAGTCTGCATGTCTCAACCGGCCCAGAAACTTCGGCTTGGCGCCCTGATTGCCTTGGTGGTGGGCTCGATGATTGGCGGGGGGATCTTCTCGTTGCCGCAGAACATGGCCGCGCGCGCGGAGGTGGGCGCGGTGTTGATCGGTTGGGCGATCACCGCCGTGGGCATGCTGACCCTGGCGTTTGTCTTCCAGACCTTGGCCAATCGCAAGCCGGAACTGGATTCCGGGGTGTACGCCTACGCCAAGGCGGGTTTCGGCGACTACATGGGTTTTTCGTCGGCCTGGGGTTACTGGATCAGCGCGTGGATGGGCAATGTCGGTTATTTCGTGTTGCTGTTCAGCACCCTCGGCTATTTTTTCCCGGTGTTCGGCCAAGGCAATACGCCGGTGGCCATCGGCTGCGCATCGTTGCTGCTGTGGGCCGTGCATTTCCTGGTGATGCGCGGGATCAAGGAAGCCGCGTTCATCAACCAGATCACCACCGTGGCCAAGCTGGTGCCGCTGCTGATGTTCGTGGTGATCGCCGCCGTGGCGTTCAAGGCCGATATCTTCACGGCTGACATCTGGGGCCTGGAAAAGCCGCAATTGGGCAGTGTGGTGGACCAGGTGCGCAATATGATGCTGGTCACGGTATTTGTGTTTATCGGCATTGAAGGCGCCAGTGTGTATTCGGCGCGGGCCGAGAAGCGCGCGGACGTGGGGCGGGCCACGGTGATCGGCTTTCTCGGCGTGCTGGCGCTGTTGGTGCTGGTGAATGTGTTGTCCCTCGGCATCATGAGCCAGGCGGAGCTGGCCGGCCTGCAAAACCCGTCCCTGGCCGGTGTGCTCGAGCATATCGTCGGTCCCTGGGGCGCGTTGCTGATCAGTATCGGCCTGGCCGTGTCGCTGCTGGGGGCCTTGTTGTCCTGGGCGCTGCTGTGTGCCGAGATCCTCTATGCCACCGCCCATGACAAGACCATGCCGGCCTTCCTGAAAAAGGAAAATGCCAACCAGGTGCCGGTCAACGCCTTGTGGCTGACCAATGTGATGATCCAGGTCTTCCTGGTGATCACGCTGTTTTCCCACAGCACCTACACCACCCTGATCTACCTGGCGTCGTCGATGATCCTCGTGCCTTACCTGTGGTCGGCGGCTTACGCGGTGTTGCTGAGCGGGCGTGGTGAAACCTATGAAGGTGCCCACCGCCATCGCATCAAGGACCTGCTGGTGGGGTTGATCGCCCTGGGTTACGCCGTATGGTTGCTCTACGCCGGGGGCCTTAAATACCTGCTGCTGTCGGCGCTGCTGTATGCGCCGGGCGTGATCCTGTTCGCCCTGGCCAAGCGCGAACAGGGCCAGCCGTTGTTTACCCACGTTGAGAAAGGCATTTTCAGCTGCGTGATCGCCGGTGCAGGGCTGGCGGCGTATGGGTTGTACAGCGGGGTGTTGTCGTTGTGATGGGGTGACGGTACTGGCCTCATCGGGAGCAAGCCCCCTCCCACATTTTGAATATGTTCACCCATCAAAGTGTGGGGGGCTTGCTGCCGATAGCGGCCGTCAAGTCACCATTGAGGCCGGTGGGAGCCCAATTCTCCCGCCGGCAAATCCCATTGCAATGGCGTACCGCTGATAGTCAGCGGGGGCAGCAGCCGATGGGCCTGGCCCCAGGCGGTCTGTTCGACGACCAGGCCTTGATCCCCTGGTTCTTCCTCGCGCAACGACGGTTGCTCGGGCACTTGGCCTGCTTGCACCAGTAACGTTGCGGTGCGTGCCAACGACAACCGCGCCGAACCACCGCGCCCCGACTGCAGCCGTTCGCCCAGCGCCTGAATCGCACTGGCCGCCATCAGATACCCGGTCGCGTGATCCAGCGCCTGCAACGGCAGTGGCACCGGTTTATCCGCGTGTTTCCAGAGCATGCCGGCCTCGGCGATCCCGCTGCTCATCTGCACCAGGCTGTCGAAGCCCCGGCGATTACGCCACGGGCCGCTCCAGCCGTAGGCGTTGAGGCTGACGTCGATCAGGCCTGGGGCGAGGTGTTGCAGTTCGGGGGCGGTGTAGCCCAGATGCTCCAGGGCGTCAGCGCGGTAACCGTGGAACAGGATGTCGGCGTCCCTGAGCAAACGCTCGAAAACCCGCCGACCTTCGGGCGTTTTCAGGTCCAGGCGCGCGCAGCGTTTGCCCAGGGTCATTTCCGGGACTACGCCGGGTTCGTTCCAGGTGGGTGAGTCGATGCGCAGTACATCCGCGCCGAGGCCGGCAAGGAAACGACTGGCCACCGGGCCGGCCAATACGCGGGTCAGGTCCAGCACCTTGAGGCCGGCCAGCGGGCGTGCCAGCGAACCGTGCCAGGGTTTGTCGGTCGTGGTTTCGAAGGTCTGGCGTTGGACCAGCGCCTCGGCGTTCACCGCCAACCCCTGCGGATGTTGCTGCCAGGCTTGCCAGGCACGCATCTGCGCGGCGCAGCCACCTTGGTCGACAATCGCCTGTTCCAGTTCTGCCGCGTTCCACGCCGCGACCTTGCCGGCCATCCCGGCGCGGTCGGCGACCTTGCCCAGCACCCGCTCGGCGGCGGCACGGTGATGAGGCGCGTTGGTATGCAGGCGAATCCAGCCATCGGCGCTGGCGTAATCGCCGGCCACCGGATCCCACAACGGTGGCACTTGCCAGCCCAGCGGGCGGATCGAGGACGAGAACCAGAAAGAGGCGAGGCGTCGGTCCACACTCACCTCGGGCTGGCGCCCGGTCTGTTGCCGGATCAACTGGGCGACGGCCTGCCCGGCGGCGCCGATGCTGGCACTGGCCAGCTCGGTGACAGCGAAGGTCGAGGGCAGGGCGCCAGCCTCGGTGAAGGTCAGCGGGGTGTGGGGTAGATCGAGTGCGGCTTGGATGGGAGTCAGCAGGTCAGTCATCAAAGGCCCTCCGTAAGAGAGGGGCCACTATAGAAGATCATCACACCGGCGTGACAACTCCCGGTTCCAACGGCAGGTCGATGCTGGCGATAAAACCACCGGCTGGGTGATTGGCCAGGATCAGGCTGCCACCGTGGCGTTCGGCCGCGCGTCGCGCGATCGCCAGGCCCAGGCCGTGGCCTTGGGCGGTCTGGCCGGGAGCGCGGTAGAACGGTTCACCGAGTTGGCTCAGGTGTTCGGCGTCCACGCCGGGGCCATGGTCGCGCACGCTGATCAGGATACGTTCGCCCTGGCGCTGGGCGTGCAAATCGATCGGTTGCCCCGGCGGGTTGAAGCGCTGGGCATTGCGCAGCAGGTTATCCACAGCCCGTTCGATCATGGTCGGCCAGCCCTTCAGTTGCAGGTCTGCGTCGGTGCTCAGTTGCACCACCTGGTCCGGCGCGCTGAGTTGGGCATCCTTTTGCAGGGTTTTGAGCAGGGGGATGAGGTCGATGTCTTCGGCGCTGGCATTGTCGGCATCGACGCGGGCCAGCACCAGGATCTCGCTGATCAGCGCTTCCAGGCGGTCGCATTCGCGGGTCAGGCGTGGCCAGAGTTTTTCCCGTTCTTCGGGGCTGGCGCGCTCGGCCAAGGCCAGGGCGATGCGCAGGCGCGCGAGGGGCGAGCGCAGCTCATGGGACACGTCGCGCAGCAGCTGGCGTTGACTGCCGATCAGGCTTTGCAGGCGTGCGCCCATGCGGTTGAAGTCGGTGGCGAGTACGCCGAACTCATCGCGGCGGTTAGCCAGTTGCGCCAGGCTGTTCTGCTGGTAGGTGGCCTGGCCGAGGTCATGCACGGCGCCGCGCAGGCGGCTTAGTGGGCGGGTGATGGACAAGGTGACGAACAGGCTGAACAAGGTCAGTACCACCAGGGCAATCGTCAGTGCGCTCAAGGGCCATGCCAGGCTGCTGCGGTGCCACTCGTCCAGCTCCGGGTGCGGGATGCGGTAGATCAACAGGTAGGTGTCGCCGGTCTTCTCGCTGGTGTACTCGGCGGTCAGGCGTCGCCAGGGCAGATGGCCTTCCTTGCTGTCGTTCTGTCGGGCTTCAAAGGCGGCGGCGCGGCGCGGGAAGGTGCCGCGCACCACCGGCTCGCCGCTTTCGTTGAGCACTTGCACGTCGATGTGGTACTGGCGCTTGCGCTGTTGCAGCAGGTCCTGGGCAGCATCCTCACCCTGGGTTTCGTAGAGCTGGGTCCACTCTTGCGCCAGGTTATTGAGGCCGGGGTGGCGGCTGAGAATCCAGGCATCCTGGTTAAGCATGTGCCCAAGCAGGATCGACAACCCGGCAACCAAGGCGATGGCCAGCCAGAAACTGGCCAGGATGCGCCAGAACAATGAACGCACAGGAAACCCTCAAACAGGAAAAGCCCAGTGGTGGTGGCCACTGGGCTGGGAGTGTTAACGCGGGTGCATTATTGCGCTTTTTGCGACTGTTGCGCTTTCCAGGCCTGGAATTCCTTCCATTCTGCCCGGCGCTGTTCTTGCTTCTTGACGATCTCGTCGAACTTCTTCTGCTGGTCAGGCTTGAGCACGGCACGGATATCGGCCTGGGTCTTCTGCTTGCCGGCGGCGATTTCATCCTGCATGGCTTTCTGGTCGGCGGCCGGGAGTTTGTCCAGGTACTTTTTGACCAGGTCCTTGCGAGCGTGCCATTGGTCACCCATCAGCTTGCCGATCTGCTCGCGCTGTTCGCGGCTCAGGTCCAGTTGGCTGAAGGGGCCGCCTTTGCCACGCGGACCGTGTTCACCGCCGTGGCCCGGGCCACCCATCATGTGCCCTTCAGGGCCGCCCATCGGGCCCGGGCCTTCAGGCAGTGCGGCCATCGCAACGGTCGGCAGGGCGGCGGCGAACATCAAAGCGATAAGGGTCTTGCGCATGGTGATTCTCCTGTCTCTATTCCGGTGAGTCCGGATGTGAGTAGATTACGGAGATCAAGGTCAGCCGCCGTCAGGAGAGGGTAAAGGTTTGGTAAGGGGGGCGGCAGCTGCAAGTTTTTAGCTGCAAGCGGCAAGTAACAGCTTTTCACTTGCCGCTTGTAGCTTGCAACTTATAGCTGCCTCTAGAGGCTGTAATAGTAGCCCCGGCTGCGCAACGCCACGATCCGTGGCCGGCCATCGGGGTGAGGGCCGATCTTCTTGCGCAGGTTGCTGACGTGCATGTCCAGGCTGCGATCGTAAAGGGTCAGCTTGCGGCCCAGGGCGATCTGCGCCAGTTCCTGCTTGTCCAGTGGCTCGCCGGGCTGGCGCAATAATGCTTCCAGCAGGCGGCTTTCGGAGACGGTGAGGGTGAATTCCTGCTCATCGATGCTGACCACGCCGCGCACCGGGCTGAAGCACAGGTCGCCCAGTTCCAGTTGGCTGGACACGGCGGCCGGGTGGCTGCGGCGCAATACCGCGCGCAGGCGCGCGGTGAGTTCGCGTGGGTCGCAGGGCTTGGCCAGGTAGTCGTCGGCGCCCAATTCCAGGCCGAGGATGCGGTCCAGGGGTTCGCCCCGCGCCGAAAGCATCAGCACCGGCAGCTCCGGATGGTCGTTGCGCAATTGCTTGAGCAGCTCCAGGCCGCTGCCGTCGGGCAGCATCACATCCAGTACCACCGCCGCCGGGGCGCTGTCGGCCAAGGCTTTGCGCGCGCTCAAGCCATCGTGGCAGGCGCGCACCTGGAAACCTTCCTGGCTCAGCCAACTGCTCAGCAGCTCGCAGAGCTCCTGGTCATCATCTATCAGTAACAGCTCGCTCATGACTCACTCAATTTAGCCATTGTCGACGGCGACGGTGCCCACCGCTGGCGAAGATCCCGCACAACAGGGCGATCAGTGCGACGGCCCCACCCGTGACGAACCATTGTTGCTGCTCGGTCAGCCAGCGGGTCAAGGCGCCGCCCTGTGCATCTTTGAGTTGCTGGGCCAGGCGTTGGTTCTCCTGGCGAAGGCGACTCAATTGAGCGCTTTCGCGGGTGGCATCCGCGCTTTGCAGTTGCTTGCTCAGTTCTTCACGCTGCCGCTCGCTTTCTTTCAAGCGTTGCTGCAACTCGGTGATCTGGGCGCCGGCGCTCAAGGACAGGGGCGTGGAACTGCCGGTGCTCGAGGTTTCTTCAGCGTGGGCCGTAGCCCCGATCATTAACACTGCCAACAGACACAACTGACGTAAGCGCATCGGAACTCCTGATTCCACACGAATATTCAGAACGTTGTCGGCAGGTTGCCGAAAATAATGAGCAATTAGGAGTGCGCCGTACTCAATAGGTTCGGCGCAATCGGGATCAGGGCAGGACTTGCTTGAAGGGTTTGATCACTACGTCGGCGTAGACCCCTGCGGCGACATAGGGATCGGCCTTGGCCCAGGCCTGGGCATCGGCCAGCGAGGCGAACTCGGCGACGATCAGGCTACCGGTAAAACCGGCGTCGCCCGGGTCGTTGCTGTCCACGGCCGGGTGCGGGCCGGCCAGCACGATGCGGCCTTCGGCTTGAAGGACTTTCAGGCGCTCGACGTGGGCCGGGCGCACGGACAGGCGTTTTTCCAGCGAGTTGGCAACGTCGGTGGCAATGATGGCGTAGAGCATGTCAGTCCTCGGTTTTCGGCGTAGTAGGCTCGGTGTCATGCAGGTGGCGCGACAGGTAGATGCCCTGGGCGACCAGGAACAGCACGGTCATGCCCAGGCTGCCGAACACTTTGAAGTCGACCCAGTAGTCCTGGAAGGTAAACGCCACGAACAGGTTGGCGGCACCGCAGAAGATGAAAAACACGATCCAGGCCACGTTCAAGCGTGTCCACACCGGTTCCGGCAGGGTCAGTGCGTGGCCCATGATCCGCTTGATCAGCAGGCGATCACCGATGAAGTGGCTGCCGATGAATGCCAGGGCGAACAGCCAGTTCACCACCGGCGCTTTCCATTTAAGGAAGGTTTCGCTGTGGAAGGCCAGGGTCAGGCTGCCGAAGACCAGGCAGGCGACCAGGGTCAGCCACTGGCTTTTTTCCAGTTTGCGCTGGGAAATGAAGATGGCGCCGTAGACCACCACAGAGCTGATGATGAGCACGGCGGTGGCACTGTAGATGCCGCCGACAGTCAGCTCATGGCCGGCCAGGTCGATGACCCTGGGGTCGAGTTTGTAAACGATGAAAAACAGCAACAGCGGGATGAAGTCGATGAATTGTTTCACAGTAAGAGCCAGAAGCTGGATGTGGCGGCATAATAACAAACATCCTTGGTTGCGATAGCGCCAGCTGACTTGAGGTTACACACCCCCGTGAATGTTGATTTGCACTGCCACAGCACGGCCTCCGACGGCGCCCTGGCGCCCGCGGTACTGGTTGCGCGTGCGTTTGAAAAAGGCGTGCGAGTCCTCTCGTTGACCGACCACGACACCCTCGAAGGCCTCGACGAAGCGCGTACAACGGCCCATGCCCTGGGCATGCAACTGGTCAACGGGGTGGAATTGTCCTGCATCTGGGGCGGCGCCACCATTCATGTGCTCGGCTACGGCTTCGATCAAAAAGCGCCGCCGCTGGTGGAGGCTATCGCGCAATTGCACGATGGCCGCTGGCTGCGGTCCGAAGAAATAAGCCGAAAACTCAGCCTCAAAGGCATGCCCAACGCCCTCGACGGCGCCCGCGCCCTCCAGCAGGAACTGGGTGACAGCGGCAACGCGCCGGCCCGTCCGCACTTTGCCGACTGGATGGTGCGTGAGGGTTTTGTCAAAGACCGCGCCGAAGCCTTTCGCAAGTGGCTGGGCGCCGGCAAGTTGGGCGATGTGAAGCAACATTGGCCGACCCTCGAAGACACCGTCGAGACCCTGCGGGCCTCCGGAGCCTGGGTCAGCCTGGCGCATCCCTGGCATTACGATTTCACCCGCAGCAAGCGTCGCAAGCTGATTGGCGACTATATTGGAGCGGGCGGTCACGCGATCGAAGTGGTCAACGGCTTTCAACCCGCCGAACAGGTGGGCAGCCTGTCGATCCTTGCCCGCGAATTTGGTCTGCTGGTCAGCGCCGGCAGTGACTTTCATGGCCCTGGCGGCTGGTCCGAGATCGGCGAGTACCGCGCGGTCCCGGAAGATTTGCCGCTGTTGTGGGGGAGATTCAAGCATGACCCCATTATTGCCACCGTCTGAACAGGTAGAACCCGTGAGTCAATTCTTCCAGATTCATCCGGAAAACCCCCAGGCGCGCCTGATCAAGCAGGCCGTAGAGATCATTCGCGCCGGCGGTGTGGTGATCTACCCAACCGATTCGTCATACGCCATCGGTTGCCAGATCGGTGACAAGGGCGCAGTCGAGCGTGTCAGACGCCTGCGCCAGCTGGATGACAAGCACAACTTTGCGCTGATCTGTAGCGACTTGTCCCAGCTGGGCCTGTTCGCCAAGGTCGACACCGGCACCTTCCGCCTGCTCAAGGCCCACACGCCAGGGCCCTACACTTTTATCCTCAACGCCACCCGCGAAGTGCCGCGCCTGCTGCTGCACCCGAAAAAACGCACCATCGGCCTGCGGGTGCCGGAGCATCCCATCGCCCTGGCGTTGCTGGCCGAGCTGGGTGAGCCGCTGATGAGTGTGTCGCTGATCATGCCCGGCGACACCGAGCCCCTGGAAGACCCGTACGAGATGCGCCAATTGCTGGAAAAACAGGTGGACCTGATCATCGACGGCGGTTTCGGCGGCAACAAGGCCTCCACCGTGATCAACCTGGCCGACGGCGAACCTGAAGTGATCCGTGTCGGTTGCGGCGATCCTGCGCCCTTTATGGCCGAGGCCTGAATGTCAGCCGTGGAAACCGTCGACAGCCAGGCGGGCGCCCAGCAGGAGCTGCCGTTTGCCATGGTGTACGGCCAGGCGGTGCTGGAAATGCCGCTGGACCTGTACATTCCGCCGGACGCCCTGGAGGTCTTCCTTGAGGCTTTCGAGGGCCCGCTGGACTTGCTGCTGTACCTGATCCGCAAGCAGAACATCAACATCCTCGACATCCCGGTGGCGGAAATCACCCGCCAGTACATGGGCTATGTCGAGTTGATGCAGTCGGTACGCCTGGAACTGGCTGCCGAGTACCTGGTGATGGCCGCCATGCTCGCCGAGATCAAGTCGCGCATGCTGTTGCCGCGCGCGGAGACGGTCGAGGCCGAAGAGGACGACCCGCGCGCCGAACTGATCCGCCGGCTGCAGGAATACGAGCGCTTCAAGGCCGCCGCCGAAGGTATCGACGGCCTGAGCCGCGTCGGCCGCGACGTGGTGGTACCCAAGCTCGACGCCCCCGAAGCCCGCGCGCGCAAGCTGCTGCCGGACGTGAGCCTGGAAGAGTTGC
This sequence comes from Pseudomonas sp. Yb2C2, assembly GCF_052112325.1. Lineage (NCBI taxonomy): Bacteria > Pseudomonadati > Pseudomonadota > Gammaproteobacteria > Pseudomonadales > Pseudomonadaceae > Pseudomonas > Pseudomonas sp. Yb2C2. The sequence goes on from NZ_JAVAJK010000007.1 coordinate 239,208, forward strand.
TGATGTCCATGGCCGAGGTGCTGCGCCGTGGCGATATGTTTGAACACCACCAGGTCAGTCGCGAGGCCCTGTCCACCCGCGAGCGTATGAGCGATGTGCTCGAACGCCTCAAGGGCGGCGGGTTTGTGCCGTTTGTGGAGCTGTTCACGGCGGAAGAAGGGCGCCTGGGGGTGGTGGTGACCTTTATGGCGGTCCTCGAGCTGGTCAAGGAGTCCTTGGTCGAGCTGGTCCAGAATGAGCCTTTTGCGGCTATCCACGTGCGGGCGCGAGCCGAATAAAGAGCTGAAACGATGAATCTGACTGAACCCCGCGAATTGGCCCCGTTGCTGGAGGCCTTTCTCCTGGCCTCGGGTAAACCGCAATCCCTGGAGCGTCTGTTCGAACTGTTTGAGGAAGCCGAGCGCCCTGAACCGCCGGTGTTCAAGAAGGCGCTGGAAATCCTGCGCAAATCCTGCGACGGCCGCGCCTTTGAACTGCGTGAGGTGGCGTCGGGTTATCGCCTGCAGATCCGTGAGAAGTTTTCCCCGTGGGTCGGCCGCCTCTGGGAAGAGCGCCCGCAGCGCTATTCACGGGCGATGCTGGAGACCATGGCGCTGATCGCCTATCGCCAGCCCATCACCCGTGGCGAAATCGAGGACGTGCGGGGCGTGGCGGTTAACAGCCATATCGTCAAGACGCTGCTGGAGCGTGAGTGGATCCGCATCGTCGGCTACCGCGACGTGCCCGGCAAACCGGCGATGTTCGCCACCACCAAGGTGTTCCTCGACCATTTCAACCTGAAAAACCTCGACGACCTGCCGCCCCTGGCCGAATTGCGTGAGATGGAAGCCGAGCCGGTGCTCGACTTCGACGACGCCCCGGTCCCGGCGAGCCTGCAGGAACTGGCCGACGCCACCGCCGAGCCGGAGGAGCCCAGGGACGAAACCAGTTTCCACACGTTGTTGCTGGAACTGGACGACATGGAGCAGGGCATCAAGACCGACTTTGATGACTTGCTGCGCGATGGTGCGGCCGAGCCGGAAGCCCAGGTGAGCGTGGAGGTCGAACCTGAACCTGAGGACGATATCCTCGGCGTGGCCGAAGCCCGCGAAAAACTCCTGGCCGCCGTCGCCGCCCTCGAACAACCGCCCCTGAGCGACGAAGAAGACGAAGCCCGGGCACTGGCCGAAGCCATCGAGAACGAACGCCGCCAGTTCGAAGACTGACGCAGTCGAATGCGGGGCCTGGGGCACCACCGGTCGGCGGAAAAAACCATGACCTGGCGCTTATCGACTAGTCTCTGATGCGCAACGCGCGCCATGGGCGTATGATTCGCGACCCTTTGCCGACCTATTCGGCCAAAGCCCAGCTTTCAACACTCTTCAGGCCACGCCTGAATCGACCCACCGGGAGGTGCTTAAGATGAACGACAAAGACCAGAACGACAGCCAGGAAATCGGCCCTGCAGGCGAAAAGCTGCAAAAGGTGCTGGCGCGTATCGGCGTGGGCTCGCGCCGCGACGTCGAAGCCTGGATCACCCAGAAGCGCATCAAGGTCAACGGCGTCGAGGCCACCCTTGGCCAGCGCGTCGACCTGCACGATGCAATCACCATTGATGGCAAGGTCATCAAGCGTGAAGAGGCCGCCGAATCGGTGCGCCGCGTGATCATGTACAACAAGCCCGATGGCGAGATCTGCACCCGTGACGACCCGGAAGGCCGTCCGACCGTGTTCGACAAGATGCCCAAGCCCAAAGAAGGCCGTTGGATCAACATCGGTCGTCTCGACATCAACACCACCGGCTTGCTGATGTTCACCACCGACGGTGAACTGGCCAACCGCCTGATGCACCCGTCCTACGAGATGGACCGCGAATACGCCGTGCGTGTGCGTGGTGAAGTCGATGATGAGATGATCGAACGCCTCAAGGCCGGCGTGGTGCTGGAAGACGGCCCGGCCAAGTTCACCGACATCAAGCAAGCGCCGGGCGGTGAAGGTTTCAACCACTGGTACCACTGCGTGGTGATGGAAGGGCGTAACCGTGAAGTGCGTCGCCTGTGGGAATCCCAGGGCCTGGTGGTCAGCCGCCTGAAGCGCGTGCGTTTTGGCCCGGTGTTCCTCAACTCCGACCTGCCGATGGGCCGCTGGCGCGAAATGAGCCAGTACGAAGTCGACATCCTCAGCGCCGAAGTCGGCCTGACGCCGGTCGCCATGCCGCAGATGAACGCCAAGAGCAAAGACAAGCTCGATCGTATGCAGCGTAAATCGTCGCGCCCCGTGGCCCGCACCGAACGTGTTGCCCGCACCCTGCGCCCGGCGCTGGATGCACCGGCTACCGGGGGGCGTATCTCACGTCAACCGCACATCGAAGGCGAGCGTCGCCCAACCGCGCCATCGCGCCAGGAAGGCGAACGTGCGCCACGCACCCCACGCCCAGCCGGTCGTGGTGACGCGCCAAGCGGTGGTCGCAGCAACCGTGGTGACGCCGGTCGCGGTGCTCCAGCATCCGATCACCCAGCCGACAGTGCCAACACCAAGCGCCCGGCCAAGCCAGCGCCGAAAAAGCGCCCAGGCCTGAAACTGGTCGCGGACGAGCCATCGGGCAAGCGCCGTGGCGCACCGGCCGGTTCAGGTCAACGTCCAGGCTTTGGTCGCAAGAAACCGCAGTGATGTAACCGCGGCACACAAACGCCAACCCTAGGGTTGGCGTTTGTGTGCCTTGGAATAGAGGTAAAACATGTGGGAGGGGGCTTGCTCCCGATAGCGGTGTATCAGCTTGCCAATCCGGCGACTGACGCACCGCTATCGGGAGCAAGCCCCCTCCCACAGTTGGATCTCCATCGTTTTCAAGGTCGGTGATCAGAACGCAAAGATGCCGTCAAAGACGGGTTTGTCATCCAACGCCAACACCCCACTGGCAAAGATCAGGTCCAGGTGATGGCTGCCTTTCTGCCCGCCACCCAAGCCCAGGTGCAAGCCGCAGTGGCGCTCCTCGAACCCGGCATTGCGCGCATACAGGTCCTTCACCCCTTCATTGGTGCCAATCCCCAGTTCCTCCACCCGGCGATTGGACGGGTTGGCATTCAGGTATTTATTGAAGTCGTCGGCCAGCCCCGGCACGTCACTGGCCACGCTGCAGATGGTCGAGTTTTCGATCCACAGTTCCAGTGGTGACTGCAGCACGCCGTACTTGCGTGCGAAGGGGATGGTGCTGAGAAAGGTGCCGACAAACCGCACCTGACCATTGATGGCCTCGCTGTGGGTGGCGATTTCGCCGGGGGCCAGGTCGTGGTTGCCGATGCCGTTGATATTGGTCCACTTCTTGATGCTGCTCATGGGCGCCTGCAGGCGTGAGCCGTGTTTGTCGGTAAAGCTCAGCACAGCGGCTTGGGACATGCGCCGGATCAGCGTGGCGTTGAGGTCGGCGATGCGCTGCGGCTCGACGCTGAAAGTGTCGTAGAAGTAGTCGCCGTAATCCTTGAACAGCAGGGATTTCTTCCAGTGTTCGGCCATCACGCCTTGCAGGGCACGGATGAAGTCCGGGCCTTCGGCGCGCGGGTTGGGCAGGGTGGAGGAATCGTAGAGGAACAGGTACAGGTCGCAGGCTTCGATGGCCTGCGCCAGGCTGTCGCTGTCGGCCAGGTCCAGGCGCTGCACCTGGAAGTTGAAACGGGCGGCGCTGCTCTGGGCGATCGCCTGGGCGATGGCGTCGTAGCGCTCGGTGTGGCCCAGCAGCACAGTGGGGCAGTTCAGGCCGCTGAGGGCCGGATGGTGTGCAAGGTAGTAGAGAAAGTGTTCAACGGCGCGGGCCTTGTCCATGACGTATGTCCTTGTGTGCCTTGGGTAAGGAGGCAGGTGCCGTGCACAGCACCTGCCGAATACGTGCCGGGTGTCAGAAAGGCCACATCGCCGTGCCAAATGGCACCACGGCATCGGCTTGCATCATTTCAACGGCGGCCTCGTGGGTCGGCGCTTCAAACCAATCGTCGAGCTGCAGTTCGGTTTCCAGGTCGTTTTCCAGTGCTTGCATGGTGTATCTCCTAGAGGACGTTGTTTGAGAACGGCTTGCCAGCGGGCTTCGCTGGGCAAGTGAAAGAACCTAGGTGAGAGTGTTTAGTAATGCAAAAATTTTATTGACACGGTCTCATTTAGATTTTTTCTTCTGTTTTTTCGTCGGCTTTTTTTCTTCAGCAAATACAGTGAGCTGGCGTCGCTAATGGTGATGAATTTTCCTGCCGTCATTTTTTCAAAAACTTACAGATGTAACGCAGATTTTCCATGCTGTAACGATTAATTTACGTGTACCTCGCGGCATGATTGGCCTATTTACCGCTGTAAGGAATACCTGACAGATCGTCGCACGTGCTCTGCGGGTGCGGCTTGAAGCTGTCGAGCGGTGTACAATGCGCCGCGTTTTACTGTGACCCCCTTGCGTAACCACGCAAAAGGCCAAGACCTCAGGGTTTACCCGCCCTGATCACTCCGCCTGGCCACGAGCCCGGCGGGTTCGATTTCGTCACAGATAAAAACAAACAGGTGACGCATGACCGTTAGAAAGACGCTGTATTCCTGGTGCCTGCGCTGGGGTTTGAGCGGCGCTGCTTGAGTCGGTAATTCAAGGCAGCAACCTGCATTCAACATCATCAAACCTTGCGTGAGACCCTTTTCATGAGTGAACCCCATTCCTCTTCAGGCGAGCTGAAACGCGGCCTGAAAAATCGGCATATCCAGTTGATCGCCCTTGGTGGCGCCATCGGCACCGGCCTGTTCCTGGGCTCGGCCGGCGTGCTCAAATCCGCCGGCCCGTCGATGATCCTGGGTTATGCCATCTGCGGCTTCATTGCCTTCATGATCATGCGCCAGCTCGGCGAAATGATCGTCGAAGAGCCGGTCGCCGGTTCCTTCAGCCACTTTGCCCACAAGTACTGGGGCGGTTTCGCCGGCTTCCTGTCGGGCTGGAACTGCTGGATCCTGTACATCCTGGTGGGCATGTCCGAGCTGACAGCCGTCGGCAAATACGTGCACTACTGGTGGCCGGAGATCCCGACCTGGGTCTCGGCGGCGGCGTTCTTCGTGCTGATCAACCTGATCAACCTGGCCAACGTCAAAGTCTTTGGTGAAGCGGAGTTCTGGTTCGCCATCATCAAGGTGGTCGCCATTGTCGGCATGATCGCCCTGGGCAGCTACCTGCTGGTCAGTGGCAGCGGCGGCCCGCAAGCCTCGGTGAGCAACCTGTGGGAACACGGCGGCTTCTTCCCCCATGGCGTCAGCGGCTTGGTGATGGCCATGGCGATCATCATGTTCTCCTTCGGCGGCCTGGAAATGCTCGGCTTTACCGCCGCCGAAGCCGACCAGCCACGCACTGTGATCCCCAAGGCGATCAACCAGGTGATCTACCGCATCCTGATCTTCTACATCGGCGCCCTGGTGGTGTTGCTGTCGCTGACACCATGGGACAGCCTGCTGGCCACCCTCAACGCCTCCGGCGATGCCTACAGTGGCAGCCCGTTCGTGCAGGTGTTCTCGATGCTGGGCAGCAACACCGCCGCGCATATCCTCAACTTCGTGGTGTTGACGGCGGCGTTGTCGGTGTACAACAGCGGCACCTACTGCAACAGCCGCATGCTGCTGGGCATGGCCGAGCAGGGGGATGCGCCCAGGGCGCTGGCCAAGATCGACAAGCGCGGCGTGCCAGTGCGTTCGATCCTCGCTTCGGCGGCGGTCACGCTGGTGGCGGTGTTGATGAACTACTTCATTCCGCAACATGCGCTGGAACTGCTGATGTCACTGGTGGTGGCCACGCTGGTGATCAACTGGGCAATGATCAGCTTCTCCCACTTCAAGTTCCGCCAGCACATGAACCGCACCGGCCAGGCGCCGTTGTTCAAGGCGCTGTGGTACCCGTACGGCAACTATGTGTGCCTGGCGTTCGTGGTGTTTATCCTGGTGATCATGCTGATGATTCCGGGGATCCAGGTGTCGGTGTACGCGATCCCGGTGTGGGTGGCGTTTATGGCGGTGTGTTATTGGATCAAGAACAAGCGCAGTGCTGAAGCGGCGTTGAACACCGCGAGTGCGGCGTTGAAGTAAACAGGCGCCTACCTGGAAAACCCCGCATCCTGTATAGGGCGCGGGGTTTTTGCATTTTGAAGCCGTCAACTTTTTGAAATCACACCGCTCATGTATTCATTCAAGTCGCGAAAGTCCTTAACGTTCCAGGCATGCGGCGGGACCTTTACTCCATTCTCGCGCAGCGTTTTTGGGATCAGGTCTCCATTCGGGCGAAGTATGACCGACGACACAATAACGCCCGGGTAAGCCGCCAGCCGTTTTTTGAAGGCTGGGGTTGTCAGGTCAGGTGTAGGCGGGTTGCTTTTCCTGGCCAACGGTCCCGTTGCCTTGAGGTCTGGCCCGTGGCACATGGCGCAGCGCTGTGAATAGAGGTTTTTGCCATTGGCGTTATCTGCAAAGGACAGTGACGTTTGAATGAGTGATAAGGTGCCGAGCAAAGTGATCAATAGTCTTTTCATTGTCATGCGTCCTTGTTGTCGAGGTTGTTGTCCTGATTGGGCGTGTCTGTTGCCTAGGGTTTATTGAGTGATGCTGGTTATTTCCAACAACGTGCACCTGCCCGATGCCGAAATCGAGTTGACCGCCATCCGCGCCCAGGGCGCCGGAGGGCAGAACGTCAACAAGGTGTCGAGCGCGGTGCACCTGCGGTTCGATATTCCGGCGTCGTCGCTGCCGGCGTTCTACAAGGAGCGACTGCTGGCACTGCGTGACAGCCGTATCACCAGCGAAGGCGTGCTGGTACTCAAGGCCCAGCAGTACCGGACCCAGGAACAGAACCGCGCCGACGCGCTGGAACGCCTGGTGGAGCTGATCCTCACTGCCACCAAGGTCGAGAAGAAGCGCCGCCCGACCAAGCCCACCCTGGGCTCGAAAAAGCGGCGCCTGGAATCCAAGACCAAGCGCGGCAGCATCAAGGCCGGGCGCGGCAAGGTCGACTTCTAGGCATCGCGCGCTTCGCGGGCCTTGGGCGCTTGCCGGTACAGGTAGACACTCAGCAGCAGCCCACCGAGGGCGGCGAGGGCGGCGAACAGGAAGATCGACGCAAAGCCGAAACCTGCCGCCACGGCCCCGGCCAGCGGCCCGGTAATGCCCAGCGACAGGTCGATAAACAGCGAATAGGCGCCCACCGCCGAACCACGGCTGGACGCGGGCACCAGGTTGACCGCCTCCACCCCCAGCGCCGGAAACACCAGGGAAAAGCCGAAACCGCTCAACGCTGCGCCGGCCAGGGCCAGGTTGGCATCCGGCGCCAGCCACAACAGCAGCAGGCCGAGGATCTCCACCGACAGGCAAGCGATTGCCACGCGAAAGCCGCCGATACGGTTGATCAGGTTGCCGAACAGCAGGCGTGCACCGATAAAGCTGGCGCCGAACAGGCTCAATGCCCACACCGCATTATCCCAATGCTGAGTGGTGTAATACAGGGTGATAAAGGTGGCGATGGTGCCAAAGCCGATGGAGCCCAGGGCCAACGCGCAACCGTGGGGCAACACCCGGCCCAGTACATTCATGAACGGCAGGCGCACGCCGGCGACGATGGGCGCAGCCACTTTGTTCCAGGCCAGCAACAGGCCGACGACCGCCAGCAGGATAATGCTGACGCCCATGCTCCACAGCCCGAAATTCCTCACCAGCAGCACGCCCAACGGTGCACCGACCGCCAGCGCGCCGTAACTGGCGATACCGTTCCACGAAATGACCTTGGCGGTATTGGCCGCGCCCACCCGGCCAATGCCCCAGCCGATGGCGCCTGAGCCCACCAGGCTTTCTGCGCTGCCCAGTACCAATCGACCGATGAGCAGGCTGGCCAGGCTGACGGCCGGCACGCTCGAAAACCACGCCGCAAGCAACATGAACACGCCGCTCGCGCCGCAGCCCACCAGGCCGATCAGCACCGCCCGCTTGCTGCCCAGGTTGTCGATGATTTTGCCTGCATACGGGCGGCTCAACAGCGTGGCCAGGTATTGCACGCTGATCACCAGTCCGGCGATCACCGCGCCGTAGCCCAGTTCACTGTGGACATAGCCCGGCAACACGGCCAGGGGAATGCCGATATTCAGGTAGCCGATAAAGGTGAACAACACGATGGAAACAACTTGCAGCGTGACCGCCATGGGGCGCTGGGTATCTGGCATGGGAGAGGTCCACTGTCGCAGCAGGTAAAGATAGGCTGCTAATGATACCGGGGCTTGGGCGTGCGCAGGGCGGTAAAACGCAAAAACGTCAGATCAAAAAGACGTCAGGCTTGAAGGGGGGCGAGTAACTGGGTGGTGACCAGGGCGGCCAGGGCGTTTTCCTGGGTGCCGAAGCGCTTGAGCAGCAAGGCTTGTTTGTCCGCGCTGAGGCGGTTCCACACGTCGACCATCTGCAGGGCGGTGTCGAGTACGGCGGTGTCCGGGAGGGTGTCTGTCATGGCGGGTACCTCGGGGTGATTCAGGCAGTGTGGAAAGCGTTCAAAGGTCCGCTTTCCACACGGTCTGGTACGGCGTCAGTCCTGGCTCTTGCTGTCGACTGGTTTTGCTTGTTTGGCCTCAGGCTGCTTCGCGCTGGCCTGCTGCGGTGTTGGCTGCTCAGTTTCGTGCAGGCTTGGGAAGGGGAGATTAGGTATCTCGTGCATCGTCGTCGCTCCTCGCAAAGTCTGTTTTTTCAATCGCAGGTGATTCCGCGCTCTCAAAAAGCCTTGGCAGGATACAGCACTGTAAATGACAAAAAGACTTTTATATCGCCGGGTGTACGAACCTTTTATCGTTTTTACGCAAGTGACAAGAGGTCACACCGTTCAGAACGGCACCTTGCCGAGGATCATGTCGCGGTACATCACAAAATCCCCGAGCAAGCTGTAGAACGGGTGCTGGAAAGTCGCCGGACGGTTCTTTTCGAAGAAAAAATGCCCGATCCAGGCAAAACTGTAGCCGGCAATCGGCACGGCCAATAACAGCCCCAGTGAGCCTCGGCCGATGGCATAGGCCAGGATGCCGATCACCAGGGTAGTGCCGATAAAGTGCAGGCGCAGGCAGGTGCTGTTGCCGTGCTCGGTCAGGTAATAAGGGTAAAACTCGGCAAAGCTGTTGAATCGCTTGAGGTTTTCCACTACGGCCGGCCCTTTGATTGTTGTGCCGCCGAACAGATGTTCGGCGGGGAGCTTATTTGAGTCTAGAGTGATCAGTGGTAACAGCCAGTGACAATAGATGCCACTTTAGTATCCTTGGCTTTCCTGGCTGCCGTTTTGAGCCTGCTTTATTCAAGAAGACGCCATGAGCGAACGAACAACGTCTGCAAGCTGGGCGATGGGGATAGTCAAGGCACTGGAAATGGACGGCCTGGATTGCCGCGCCTTGTTCAAGCAACTGGGCCTGGACTACGCCGCCCTGAGTGACCCCGATGCGCGGTTCCCGCAGGACTCCATGACCCGCCTGTGGCAGCGCGCGGTCGAGTTGTCGGGCAACCCGGCGATTGGCCTGAACATGGGCAAGGTGGTGCGCCCGGCGTCGTTTCATGTGGCCGGTTACGCCTTGATGTCCAGCAACACCCTGGCCGAAGGCTTCATGCGCTTGGTGCGTTACCAGCGGATCATCGCCGAAAGCGCGGACTTGAGTTTTCGACTATTACCTGAAGGCTATGCGCTGATTCTGACGGTGCATGGCGATCATCTTCCGCCGACCCGACAAAGCGCCGAAGCCTCCCTGGCCTGTGCGTTGGCGCTGTGCGGCTGGCTCACCGGGCGGACCCTGCAACCCCGCAAAGTGCTGTTGCAGGGCGATCAACCGGGGGACCTGGCCCCCTATAAACAAGCGTTCCATGCCCCGCTGGAGTTCGATGCGCCGTATGACGCGCTGATCTTTGAGCGCGCCGACATGGACGCGCCACTGCCCACGGCCAACGAGGCCATGGCGCTGTTGCACGATCGATTTGCCGGTGAGTACCTGGCGCGTTTCTCCGAAAGCCGCGTGACCCACAAGGCGCGGCAGGTGCTGTGCCGGCTGCTGCCCCAGGGCGAACCCAAGCGCGAAGTGGTGGCCAAGACCCTGCACCTGTCCCAGCGCACCTTGCAGCGGCGCCTGCAGGAAGAAGGCACGAGTTTCCAGACCCTGCTCGACGACACCCGCCGCGAACTGGCCGAGCAATACCTGGCGCAGCCGCGCATGACCCTGTTGGAGATTGCCTACCTGCTGGGCTTTGCCGACCCGAGCAACTTCTTTCGCGCGTTTCGCCGCTGGTTTGATGCCACGCCCGGCGAATACCGGGCGCGGCTGCAGGACGCGTCGACGGTCAGTGACGCCAGAACGCCGGAATGCACAGAACAAAGACTGTGATGATTTCCAGCCGGCCCAGCAGCATGCCCAGGGACAGGATCCACTTGGCCGCATCCGGCAGGCTGGCGAAGTTGCCGGCCGGGCCAATGGTTTCCCCCAGGCCCGGGCCGACGCCGGACACGGTGCTGGCGGCGCCGGTGAGTGCGGTCATCCAGTCCAGGCCCAGCAGCGACAAGGCCAGGGCGATGGCGCAGATGGTAATGGCGAAGAAAAACGAAAAGGTCAGGATCGAACGCACGATCTCTTCGTCGAGACGGTGGCCGTTGTACTTCTGCTTGATTACCGCGCGCGGGTGAATCAGCTGGTTCAAGTTGGCCTTGAGCAGGATATAGGCGACCTGGAAGCGGAAAATCTTGATCCCGCCCGCCGTGGAGCCGGAACAGCCACCGATGAAGCCCAGGTAGAAAAACAGCATCAGTGAGAAATTGCCCCACAGGCTGTAGTCCCCCAGTGCAAAACCGGTGGTGGTCACTACCGACGTAACGTTCAACGCCACATGGCGCAGGGCATCCAGCCAATGCAGGTTGGTGGTCCACCAGTACCAGGTGCCGAGCACCAGCCAGGTCACCAGCAACAAACCGAGCAAGCCCTGTACTTGCTGATCCTTGATCAATGCCTTGCGATTACCCCGCAAGGTGGCCACGTACAGGGTGAACGGCAAGCTGCCGAGGATCATCACCACTACCGCCACCCAGTGCACCGCCGGTTGTTTCCAGTGCGCCAGGGACTCGTCCGAGGTGGAGAACCCACCGGTGGAAATCGCCGACATCGCATGGTTGATCGCATCGAACAGGCCCATGCCGGCCCACCAGAACGCCAGGCTGCCGAGGATGGTGATGCCGACGTAGGCCGCCACGATCAGCCGCGCCACCATGTGCGAGCGGGGCATGACCTTCTCCGAGCGGTCCGAGGATTCGGTCTGGAACAGGCGCATGCCACCGATGCGCAGCAGCGGCAGGATCGCCACCGCCATGCCGATAAAGCCGATGCCGCCGAGCCAGTGCAGCAGCGAGCGCCATATCAAAATGCCGGGGGACAGGGTGTCCAGGCCGCTCAGCACCGTGGAACCGGTGGCGGTGATGCCGGACATGCTTTCGAAAAACGAGTCGGTGTAGCTGATGTGCTGGGTCAGCAGGAACGGCAGCGCGGCGAATACGCATACCACCACCCAACTGCTGACCGTGAGCAGGTACATGTCTCGCGGACGCAGGTGCACGTGTTCGGGACGCCCGGGAATCACCAGGGCAAGCCCGGCGACAAAAGTGATCAGGCTGGCCCAGAGGAACGAGGGCAGGTCGCTGGTCCGTTCGAAAATCACCAGGGTGGCCATGGGCACGACCATGGCGATCGCAAGAGTGATCAGGAAGATGCCGATGATGAAACCGATGATGCGTAGGGTCGGCAACGCCATGAAGTAAGCTCGAAATAGGGCAGAGGCGCCATTCTACCTGGGGTGCAGGGCATGTAAACCGGCGGATTTGGGCACAACATGGATCAAATGTGGGAGGGGGCTTGCTCCCGATGTCGGTGTGTCAGTGAAGGAAGTATCTACTGAGCCACCGCTATCGGGAGCAAGCCCCCTCCCACATGGGTTTGCGGTGGTAAAGACAGTGCACAAAAAAGGCGACCCGAAGGCCGCCTCATTCAACACCGCGCTGATCAGAATTCGTGATCAGCGTTATCCGGGTTCAGGTCGCTGATGCCCAGCTTGCCGGCAGCAGCTTCGATCGAGCCGGTCTGCTTGACCAGGGCGGCGATGGCGTCACGCACGATCTGGTTACCTGCGTCGTTACCGGCCGCGATCAACTGGTCGTAGTGCTCACCCTTGTTGGCGTGATCAACCATGACCTGGATCTTCGCTTCGGTCGCCGCCAGGTCCGCTTTCAGCGCGGTATCGGCAGCCGGGTCAGCCTTGGCCACCAGGGACGACAGGCTGGCGCCGGTCAGTTTGGTGCCGTCGACGCGGGTGTACTCGCCCAGGTAGACGTTGCGGATGCCCTTGGCGTCGTAGAAGTGCGAGTAGTGGGTGTTGTCGCTGAAGCAGTCCTGTTCGTCTTCCGGCGAGTTGGCTTCCAGGGAAACCTTCATGCGCTCACCGGCCAGCTCGCCCAAGGACAGGCTGCCCATGCCGAACAACATTTTGCGCAGGCCGTCGGTGGCAGGTTCTGCCTCCAGGGTGGCGCGGTAGTTGTCTTCGACGTTGGGTTTCCAGTTGCCGACCATTTCCTGCAGGTCGCTGACCAGCAGTTGGGTCACGGCGGTCAGGTAGGCGCGGCGGCGCTCGTTGTGGCCGCCGGTTGCGCCGTCGCCGGTCAGGTAGTCCGACGCAGGGCGGTTGCCCGCGCCCGGGCCGGTGCCGTTCAGGTCCTGGCCCCAGAGCAGGAATTCGATGGCGTGGTAGCCGGTGGCGACGTTGGCTTCGGAACCGCCCAGCTCATTGAGGCTGGCGAGTTTTTCCGGGGTGATGTCCTTCACGTCGACCTTGTCTTCGCCGACCTGGACTTCGGTGTTGGCGATGATGTTGGCGGTAGCGCCCGGGTTGCCCAGGGCGTGTTCGTAGGATTTGTCGACGTAGTCGATCAGGCCTTCGTCCAGGGGCCAGGCGTTAACCTGACCTTCCCAGTCATCGATGATGGTGTTGCCGAAGCGGAACACTTCGCTCTGCAGGTACGGAACGCGCGCGGCAACCCAGGCGGCGCGGGCGGCTTTCAGGGTTTCGTCGTTCGGTTTGGCGAGGAAGGCGTCGATTGCGATTTGCAGGGTTTTTGCCGTGGACTCGGCATCGCTGTACACCGCGAAGACCATGTCGGCGTAATGCGCAACCACGGCCTTGGCGGCCGCTTCATCGACCTGGCCGGCAGGGGTGGCAGCCGCTGGAGCGGTGGTGCTGGCAGCCGGGGTCGGCGCCTGGTTTGCTGCGGGCTTGTCTTTACCTTCGCCGCAACCGGCGAGAGAAATGGCAATGGCCAGCAGACTGGCGGTGGCCAGGGGCATACGAATCATGGCGAACATCCTGCTTCGGTTGTTGATGGGCGCGCGGGGGTCGCGCAAAACTGCGACATAATGCGAAAGATTTGCATTTTGTGTAAAGGGTTATACGCGGGAAATATTCAGTATCGTTTTGCCCGCTCAGAGAATGGCCGCGCCATTGCGCTCCGCCTGCTTCAAAAAAGCCGCCAACTCCCGGGCCGGCAGGGGTTTACTGTAGTAGTAACCCTGACCTTCATGGCAACCCTCGGAGATGATGTAGGCCTCCTGCTCCGCGGTTTCCACGCCTTCCGCGATGACCTGCATGCCCAGGCTTTTGCCCAGTTGGATAATGGCGCGAACGATGGTGGCGTCGTCATCGTCGTCCAGCAGGTCCTGGACGAAGCTTTTGTCGATCTTGATCTTGTCCAGGGGCAGGCTTTTCAAATAGCTCAAGGAGGAATAGCCGGTGCCGAAGTCATCAATCGCGATCAATGCCCCGGAGCGGCGCAGGCTCAACAGGTGTTGGGCGGCGGTGCTGATGTCTTCCATCAGGCCGGTTTCGGTGACTTCCAGCTCCAGGCTGCGCGGCGGCAGGCGGTAGATCTGCATCAGGTTGTTGACCACCCGTGGCAGCTCGGTGTGGTGCAACTGCACGGTGGACAGGTTGACCGCCATGCGCAGTTCGGTGAAGCCCAGGTCATGCCATTCGCGCAATTGTCGACAGGCCTGGTCCAGTACCCATTCGCCAATCGGAATAATGGTGCCGTTCTGTTCTGCCAGCGGGATGAACAGGTCCGGCGGCACCAGCCCGTGTTCCGGGTGCTGCCAACGGATCAGGGCTTCCACGCCTACCACACGCTGGTCGCGATAGCTGATCTGCGGCTGGTAGACCAGGTGGAACTGGTCGCGGCTGAGGGCATCGCGCAGGTCTTTTTCCAGCTCGCGGCGGCGGCGCATTTCGCTGTCGACGCTGGCGATATAGAACTGATAGCGGTTGCGAGAGCGGCTCTTGGCCAGGGTCATGGTCTGTTCGGCTTTTTGCAGCAGCTTCTCGGTGCTGTCGCCATCTTCGGGAAACAAGGTGATGCCGATGGTGGCGCGCAGGCGAATTTCCTCGTGGTCGAGGGCGAACTCCGCCTCCAGGTCGTCGAGGATACTTTGCGCCAGTTCGGCCGCTTCGTAGGGCTGGTCGATATCGGCCTGTACCAGCGCGAACTGGTCGCCCCCCAGGCGGGCGAGGGCGCCGAGGCGACCGCTGTGGGCGCGCAGACGGTCGGCCAGGGCCAGCAGCAATTTGTCGCCGGCCTGGTAGGTAAACTGCTCGTTGACGCTTTTGAAGTCATCCAGTCCCACGCACAGCACCGCCACCCGGCGCTGGCGACGACCGGCGTCGATGAGGATCTTGTCCAGTTGCTCCTGCAGTTTCTGGCGGTTGGGCAGGCCGGTGAGGAAATCGTACTGGGCCATGCGCAGCAGGCTGGATTCCGCCTCATGGCGCAGGTGGGTGTTGCGCTCGATGGATTCGAGCAACTGGTTGGCGGTGTTGATCCACAACCCCAACTCGTTGCGCTCGTGGCCCTTGAGTTGCGGGATCTTGTGCTCGCTGGGGCGGTCCGGGTTGATCGATGTCAGGTGTTCGATAATCCGCGACAGCGGCTTGGTCAGCAGCCAGTGGTAAACCAGGTACAACACCAGGCCCATGGCCAAGGCGCGTAACACGCCGGAAATGAAGATGATCACCGAACTGACAATAAAGCCCTGGCCGTACGTGGCGGTGTCGAGGGTAATGCTCAGGTCACCGTAATATTCGCTGTAGGGGCCTTTGCCGACCAAGGCAGTGGTGAAGGTGCGTTCCCGGCCAAGAATCAGGTCGGTGAGCCAGCGGCTGGGGGAGTGCTGCAAGGCACGGCTTTTTTCTGCCAGCATGGTTTCGTTGGGATGGCCGATGGAGGCCATGCGCACCGCCTCGTCCTGGAACAGCCCCTCTATCACCTGCATGCCCATCTCGCGGTCCAGGCTATAGACGGCCTGGGTCGAGGGGTCGCGAAACATGTCGAGGATGCGCTGGGCATCACCGGCCACGGCCTGGCGCGTCTTGTAGGCATCGAAAACGATCTGCGCCACGCTCAGCGTCACGCCCACGATCAACGCCGACAGCAGCACGACCCGTAGCAACTTCACCGACAAGCTGTTTTTGAGTTCCAGCTTCAAAGGGGCATTCCTTGTCTCATGCGGGTGGCCTTCAATATGCCATGAGTATTGGCAATCTGAGGTTGGCAGTCAAAGGGACATTGGGGCATAAGCTCAATTGACGTTTTGGCTGACCAGCATTGAGAGGTACCAACGCAGATCGGTGCCTGGCAGACGTGGATAAAGAATCAGCATGCGGTACAAATATTGACTGGAGAGAAGGCGGAGCCGGTCCGCCTTCTGCGAGCCGGCGGTGTTAGTAATTAACCGGACCCTGTGGTTGTTGTCCTTCCCCGCCGATCTTTTCGCCGCCACCGGCTATGTCGATTTCCTCGTTTGCCATGTCCATTACTCCTTTGGCCAGATCCATACCCTTATCAAGAAGTCCCGTTATCATTGGGATTGCGCCCGTTGCCGCCGACATAGGATCCATCGTAATTCCTCACACGTGATTAAGAGGTTTATTCCTCCTACCCCTTGTGTGGTGAATCCTATTGATGGGTTCCAGTATTTCTGGCTTGCCTATGCTGCACCCACAAAAAAGCCCGGCAATCGCCGGGCTCTTTCTACTGCAAGGGTTGCTTAGGCAGTGAAGGTCTTGCCTTCGAACTGCTCAGCGACGAACTTCCAGTTGACCAGGTTCCAGAACGCTTCCACATACTTTGGACGCACGTTGCGGTAGTCGATGTAGTAGGCGTGTTCCCACACGTCGCAGGTCAGCAGCGGGGTGTCGCCGCTGGTCAGCGGGTTGCCGGCGCCGATGGTGCTGGCCAGGGCCAGGGAACCGTCAGCCTTTTTCACCAGCCAGCCCCAACCGGAACCGAAGGTGCCGACGGACGTCTTGGTGAATTCTTCCTTGAACTTGTCGAACGAACCGAACGCGGCGTTGATGGCTTCAGCCAGCGCGCCGGTAGGTTGGCCGCCGGCGTTTGGTGCCAGGCAGTTCCAGTAGAAGGTGTGGTTCCAGACCTGAGCGGCGTTGTTGAAGATGCCGCCCGAAGAAGATTTGACGATTTCTTCCAGGGTCTTGCCTTCGAACTCGGTGCCTGGCACCAGGTTGTTCAGGTTCACGACATAGGTGTTGTGGTGCTTGTCGTGGTGGTATTCCAAGGTTTCCTTGGAGATGTGCGGCTGCAGGGCATCGTGTGCGTAGGGCAGCGGCGGCAATTCGAAAGCCATGATGATTCTCCTAATCAGGTCAGTTGCGGTGAGCGCAAGGCCGATCACGGGCGGCCAAACAAGCGCCGGGGAGTTTGTACTCTTTGCGGCGCAGGGTCCGGATCATAGCACCGGGGGTGCGGCAAAACCACGCAACAACTGTGTGGGATAGAGGTTCCAGAGCGTTTTGGAATATTCATCAGGCGCTGATCAATTGATAGGCCACGCTGAACATCATCGCCGCTACCAACAGGTCCAACAGGCGCCATGTCGCCGGGCGTGCCAGCCATGGCGCCAGCCAGGCCGCGCCGAGCGCCAGGGTGGCGAACCACAGCAACGATGCGCTCGCGGCCCCGGCCACGTAGGCGCCGGGTTCGGTTTGTTGCGCGCCCAGTGAGCCGATCAGCAGCACCGTGTCCAGGTACACATGAGGATTGAGCAACGTGACCGCCAGGGCGCTGAGCAATACGGCGCGCAATGAGCGGACCTTGAGGTCGCCCCCTTGCTCCAGGCCTTGTGTCGAAAACGCCCGGCGCAGCGCCAGGGTGCCGTACCACAGCAGGAACGCGGCGCCGCCCCAGCGGGCAATCGCCAGCAGCAGCGGGTTTTGTGCCAGCACCGTCGCCAGGCCGAATACCCCGGCGGCCACGAGCAAGGCGTCGCACACCACGCACAACGCCGCCACCGGCAGGTGATGTTCACGGCGCAGGCTTTGCGCCAATACAAATGCGTTTTGCGTGCCGATGGCCATGATCAGCCCCAGGGCCACCAATAATCCGTTCAGATAGCTTTGCCACATAACCATTACTCCGAAGTCGCTGCCAGTTGCCGCAATACGTCCATGGCTCGCTCGGCATCCGCACGGCCGACGAACAGGTGGTCGTGGTAGTAGCCGGCGATCACGTTGCAACTGATCCCGGCTTTGCCGAGTGCGCTGGCGAAGGCGGCCGTCAGGCCCACGGCTTGCAGCGCTGAATGCACATTCAGGGTGATCCACGCGGCGATGTAGTCGAACGCCAGCCCGGCCTGTTCCGCCTGCCGGCGCTCCAGGATCAGGGTCAGGCCTTCCTGCTCGCGAAAGCTGCCGATGGCCTCGCAACCGGCCGGGATACGATGGTCAGGCAGGGTGCAGAACACGTAGTCACCGTCATTGAGCTGCGGGCTCATGCTGCGCAGCAGGGTTGCCAGGGCGGTTTCGCCAGCCATGGTGAAGGTTCCTTTTAAAGAGAGAAGCGATGCTGGCTATTCTCGTGGTCCAGGCTGTATAAGAAAAACCAATATTGCTGATCGCTCATTAGAGAAACTGATGTTCGACTATAAATTGCTTTCCGCCCTGGCGGCGGTGGTGGAACAGGCCGGCTTCGAGCGCGGTGCCCAGGTATTGGGGCTGTCGCAATCGGCGATTTCCCAGCGCATCAAGTTATTGGAAGCACGCATCGGCCAGCCGGTGCTGGTGCGGGTTACGCCGCCGGCGCCCACCGATATCGGTCGGCGTTTGCTTAACCATGTGCAGCAGGTGCGGCTGCTGGAGCGCGACCTGCAAAGCCAGGTGCCGGCGCTGGACGAAGAAGGCATGCCTGAACGCCTGCGCATCGCCCTGAATGCCGACAGCCTGGCCACTTGGTGGGCCGAGGCGGTCAGCGACTTCTGTGCCGAGCAGCATTTGCTGCTGGATCTGGTCGTAGAAGACCAGACGGTGGGACTCAAGCGCATGCGCGCCGGGGAAGTAGCCGCCTGTATCTGCGCCAGCGAGCGCCCGGTGGCCGGAGCCCGCAGCCTGTTGCTCGGCGCCATGCGTTATCGGGCGTTGGCCAGCCCTGCATTTATTGCACGGCATTTCCCCCAAGGTGTGCGTGCCGAGCAACTGGCGCGCACACCGGCACTGGTGTTCGGCCCGGATGATTTCCTGCAGCACCGCTACCTGGCGTCTCTGGGCGTGGACGGCGGTTTCGAACACCATTTATGCCCATCGTCCGAAGGCTTTATCCGCCTGGCGGAAGCCGGGCTCGGCTGGGGGCTGGTGCCTGAGTTGCAGGTGCGCGACCAACTGGAAAAGGGCGTGTTGGTCGAGTTGATGCCAGATAAGCCCATCGATGTACCGTTGTACTGGCATCATTGGCGCAGCGGCGGGCAGCTGTTGGGCCTGTTGACCGACCACCTGGCCCAAGCCTGTGGACAATGGTTGGTGCCGTTGGACTGATGGCGGTCGTCAAGGCAACAGCGATGAAAAATGAAAGAACACGGGGTAATACATGAAGATTCTGGTCACCGGCGCAAGCGGCTTCATCGGCGGGCGCTTTGCGCGTTTCGCCCTGGAGCAGGGCCTGGACGTGCGGGTCAACGGGCGGCGCGCCGAGGGTGTGGAGCACCTGGTTCGACGCGGTGCCGAGTTTATCCAGGGTGACTTGAGTGATGCCGACCTGGTGCGCGACCTGTGCCGCGATGTCGAAGCCGTGGTGCATTGTGCAGGCGCCGTGGGCTTGTGGGGGAAGTACCAGGACTTCCATCAAGGCAACGTGCTGGTGACTGAAAACGTCGTGGAAGCCTGCCTCAAGCAGCGCGTGGGCCGTCTGGTGCACCTGTCGTCGCCGTCGATCTACTTCGACGGGCGCGATCACCTCGGGTTGACCGAAGAGCAAGTCCCCAAGCGCTTCAAGCATCCCTATGCGGCCACGAAGTACCTGGCCGAACAGAAAGTGTTCGGCGCCCAGGAGTTCGGCCTCGAGGTGCTGGCCCTGCGCCCGCGTTTCGTCACCGGTGCCGGTGACATGAGTATTTTTCCGCGCCTGTTGAAGATGCAGCGCAAGAACCGCCTGGCTATCGTCGGCGACGGTCTCAACAAGGTCGACTTCACCAGTGTGCACAACCTCAACGAAGCGCTGCTCAGCAGTTTGCTGGCCACCGGTTCGGCCCTGGGCAAGGCCTACAACATCAGCAACGGCACGCCGGTGCCGGTGTGGGATGTGGTCAATTACGTGATGCGCCAAATGGAGCTGCCCCAGGTGACCCGTTATCGCTCCTACGGCTTGTCTTACAGCGTGGCGGCGCTTAACGAAGCCTTTTGCGCAATGTGGCCCGGTCGTCCGGAGCCGGCGTTATCGCGCCTGGGCATGCAGGTAATGAACAAAGATTTCACCCTCGACATCAGCCGGGCCAGGCATTATCTGGATTACGAGCCCAAGGTCAGCCTGTGGACTGCCCTCGACGAGTTCTGCAGTTGGTGGAAGGCCCAGGATCCCGGGTTCAAATAAGGTCACAACAGGCAACACATCGGGAACCGAATTCCAGGTTCCGGGTCGATCAACGCGATGGGGTTGGGGTTTATACTCCCGTCGCTCGGCTTTCCAGCCAGCTAACTCACCGATTCAGGGTTGATTCATGCGTAACGATGCCAAAGACGATTTCGACAACATTCCCAGCCTGCGGGCCGATCTTGGGGATGACGATGATTTCGAACCTTCCCCGGCCACCTCGGTGCGTTCGCGCAATACGCCCGTGGTCAAGGTCAAGGGCGCCAGCACCGGCCCGCTGTGGGCATTGATCGGCGCGCTGCTGATCGCCTTCGCCGGCCTGGCCTGGTGGAGCTTCCAGCAGATTTCCCTGATGGGCCAGCAGTTGGTAGCCACCCAGGAAAGCTTTGCGCGCATCAGCGAAGAAGCGGCAGGGCGCCTGCAGGACATTTCCGGCAAGGTCGTAGCCAGTGAAGCCAACGTGAACAACGGCAGCGAAGCGCTGAAACTGCAGATCAAACAGCTGGAAACCCAGTTGCTGGAGCAGGGCAAGCAGCAACTCGGCGTTGCCGGCCAGGCCACCGAGCTGGACAAGCGCCTGGCGCAAATGACTGCCAGCACCACTGAGCTGTCGAGCGCCAATGCCAAGCTGCAGGGCCAGGTGCAAGCCTTGACCGATGCAGTGGCCACCCTGAAGGCAGCGCAGGGCGATGCCGGCAAGCGCGATACCGAGATAAAGGAATTGGTTGCTGATGTGGCTGCCTTGAAAAAGCAAGGTAACCCGAGCGCAGCCATCGCCCGTCTTGAGCAGGACCTCGTGGTACTCAAAAGCGGCCAGGACAGCCAGCCGGCCAACAGCGATGCGCCGACCAACAAGGAGTTCGACGTGTTCCGCATCCAGACCACCCGCAATATCACCACCTTGCAGAGCCAGGTGCAGAACCTGAATCAGCGCCTGAATGCGCCGGCGGCAGCAACGCCGCTCGGCCAGTAATATCGGGCCTGTGGCAAGCTTGCTTGCCACAGGCCGCCTAGCGGCTTGAATGTCACCATCTGGTGACATTTCCCATCCCCTTCGTTACTTGCCCCCACCTTGCCCTTGTTTAGACTCCGGTCATCCCACAAACAATAATAAGGGCCACCCATGACCACGCGACCACTGCCTGCCAGCAGTTGGCTGAATGCACCTGCCCATCACGACTGGCTCGCCGCCGAAGGGCAGCGCCTGCTGGCCTTCGCCAAGGCCTCCCGTCTGCCTGAGGGGTTTGGCAACCTCGATGACAAAGGCCAGTTGCCGGCCGATGCCCATGCCGAAACCATGAATACCGCGCGCATGACCCACAGCTTCGCCATGGCCCATGCCATGGGCTTGCCGGGTTATGCCGAATTGGTGGCGCACGGTGTTGCGGCCCTGGGCGGACCTTTGCGTGACAGCGAACACGGTGGCTGGTTCGCCGTGCCCCAGGCCCTGGACGGCAACAGCGGCAAGGCGGCCTACCTGCATGCCTTTGTCGCCCTGGCCGCCAGCTCGGCCGTGGTGGCAGGCGCGCCCGGTGCGCAAAATCTGCTGAACGACGCCATCCATATCATCGACCAGTTCTTCTGGAGCGAAGAGGAGGGCGTGATGCTCGAATCCTTCGCCCGGGACTGGAGCGGCGTCGAAGCCTATCGCGGCGCCAACAGCAACATGCACGCCACCGAAGCCTTCCTGGCCCTGGCCGATGTCACCGCCGACACACGTTGGCTGGATCGCGCCCTGCGCATCGTCGAGCGAGTGATTCATACCCACGCCGCCGCCAACCAGTTCATGGTAATCGAGCATTTCGACGCGCAATGGAAACCCCTGCTCGATTACAACGAAGACAACCCCGCCGATGGCTTCCGCCCGTATGGCATCACCCCTGGCCATGGCTTTGAGTGGGCGCGGCTGGTGCTGCACCTGGAAGCCGCGCGCCTGCAGGCCGGGCTGGCCACGCCGGACTGGCTGCTGAGCGCCGCCAAGGGCCTGTTTGCCAGCGCCTGCGACTATGCCTGGGCCGTGGATGGCGCCCCCGGTATCGTCTACACCCTGGACTGGAACCACCGCCCGGTCGTGCGCGAGCGTCTGCACTGGACCCACGCCGAAGCCAGCGCCGCTGCCCAGGCCTTGCTCAAACGCACGGGTGAGCTGCATTACGAAACCTGGTACCGGCGTTTCTGGGAGTTTTGCGACACCCATTTCATCGACCGCCTCCACGGCAGCTGGCACCACGAACTCAGCCCGCACAACCAGCCCAGCAGCACCATCTGGGGCGGTAAACCGGACCTGTACCATGCCTGGCAAGCGGTCGTGCTGCCTGCACTGCCCCTGGCACCGAGCATGGCCAGCGCTTTAGGCGCTGGGTGTTATGTCACCAAGTGGTGACATTTGTGCATCCCTTTGTTACCTGTGCTCGAAAAAACCATGTTTAAACTCCGTGCAGCGCAAGCTCCAGACTTGCATGCATAACAACAAGAAAAGGTATTCAGATGAACGCGATTAATCGCCTCGCCGTAGCTATTTCCGTTGCCTCGTTGTTTCCCCTCAGTGCATTTGCCGCCGACTCCAAAGGGACGGTTGAAGTTGTGCATTGGTGGACCTCGGGTGGCGAAAAAGCGGCTGTAGATGTCCTGAAGGCCCAAGTCGAGAAAGACGGCTTCACCTGGAAAGACGGCGCCGTCGCAGGTGGCGGTGGCGCTACTGCCATGACCGTGCTGAAAAGCCGCGCGGTCGCCGGCAACCCGCCAGGCGTTGCCCAGATCAAAGGCCCCGACATCCAGGAGTGGGCCTCTACCGGCCTGCTCGACACCGACGTCCTGAAGTCCGTCGCCAAAGACGAAAAATGGGATTCCCTGCTCGACAAGAAAGTCTCCGACACCGTGAAGTACGACGGCGACTACGTTGCCGTACCGGTCAACATCCACCGCGTGAACTGGCTGTGGATCAACCCGGAAGTCTTCAAGAAAGCCGGTATCACCAAGAACCCGACCACCCTCGAAGAATTCTACGCCGCCGGCGACAAGCTCAAGGCCGCGGGCTTTATCCCGCTTGCCCACGGTGGTCAGCCTTGGCAGGACAGCACCGTGTTCGAAGCGGTGGTCCTGTCGGTAATGGGCGCCGATGGCTACAAGAAAGCCCTGGTCGACCTGGATAATGCTGCGCTGACCGGCCCGGAAATGGTCAAGTCCCTGACCGAGCTGAAGAAAGTCGCGACCTATATGGACGCCGACGGCAAAGGCCAGGACTGGAACCTCGAAGCAGGCAAGGTCATCAACGGCAAGGCCGGTATGCAGATCATGGGTGACTGGGCCAAGTCCGAATGGACTGCCGCCAAGAAAGTCGCCGGCAAAGACTACGAGTGCGTAGCCTTCCCGGGCACCGACAAAGCCTTCACCTACAACATCGACTCCCTGGCGGTGTTCAAGCAGAAAGACAAAGGCACTGCCGCTGGCCAGCAGGACATCGCCAAAGTCGTGCTGGGTGAAAACTTCCAGAAGGTGTTCAGCATCAACAAGGGCTCGATCCCTGTTCGCAACGACATGCTGAACAAAATGGACTCCTACGGTTTCGACTCCTGCGCCCAGACCGCCGCCAAGGACTTCCTGGCTGACGCCAAGACCGGCGGCCTGCAGCCAAGCATGGCGCACAACATGGCCACCACCCTGGCGGTGCAAGGTGCGTTCTTCGATGTCGTGACCAACTACATCAACGACCCGAAAGCCGACCCGGCCGACACCGCCAAGAAACTCGGCGCTGCGATCAAGTCTGCCAAGTAACGGTTGACCTTGTGAGGGGGATCCCTGACCCCTCACAAGGCGTGCTTCTGTAGTCCTTTTTCCCTGTATTGGATTTCCCCATGAGTTCTGTTGCTGTGTTCAGCAAAGCCTCGCCGTTCGATGCACTGCAGCGCTGGCTACCCAAACTGGTGCTGGCGCCCAGCATGTTCATCGTGTTGGTGGGTTTCTACGGCTACATCCTGTGGACGTTTGTGCTCTCGTTCACCACCTCTACGTTCCTGCCAAGCTACAAATGGGCGGGTCTTGCGCAATACGAGCGGTTGTTCGACAACGACCGCTGGTGGGTGGCGAGCAAGAACCTGGCGCTGTTCGGCGGGATGTTCATCGGCATCACCCTGGTGATCGGCGTGACGCTGGCGATTTTCCTCGACCAGAAAATCCGCCGCGAAGGTTTTATCCGCACCATTTACCTGTACCCGATGGCGCTCTCGATGATCGTCACCGGTACCGCCTGGAAATGGCTGCTCAACCCGGGCATGGGCCTGGACAAACTCCTGCGTGACTGGGGCTGGGAAGGCTTCCGTCTCGACTGGCTGATCGACCCGGACCGCGTGGTCTACTGCCTGGTGATTGCCGCCGTGTGGCAAGCCTCCGGCTTCATCATGGCGATGTTCCTCGCTGGCCTGCGTGGCGTTGATCAGTCGATCATCCGTGCCGCCCAGATCGACGGCGCGAGCCTGCCGCGCATCTACTGGAGCGTGGTGCTGCCCAGCCTGCGTCCGGTGTTCTTCAGTGCGGTGATGATCCTGGCGCACATTGCGATCAAGAGCTTCGACCTGGTGGCGGCGATGACCGCTGGCGGGCCGGGCTACTCGTCCGATCTGCCTGCGATGTTCATGTACTCGTTCACCTTCAGCCGTGGCCAGATGGGCATGGGCTCGGCCAGTGCAATCCTGATGCTCGGTGCGATCCTCGCGATCATCGTGCCTTACCTCTACTCCGAGCTGAGGACCAAGCGTAATGACTAGTCTCGCTGCCAAACCTGCCATCAGCCTGAGCCGCATCGCGATCTACGCGGTGTTGATCCTCGCTGTATTGCTGTACCTGGTACCGCTGGTGGTGATGTTGCTCACCAGCTTCAAGACCCCGGAAGACATCAGCACCGGCAACCTGTTGAGCTGGCCGACCGTGGTCAGCGGCATCGGCTGGGTCAAGGCCTGGGACACCGTGGATGGCTACTTCTGGAACTCGATCAAGATCACCGTGCCGGCCGTGCTGATTTCCACCGCCATCGGTGCGTTGAACGGTTATGTGCTGTCGTTCTGGCGCTTCCGTGGTTCGCAGTTGTTCTTCGGTCTGCTGTTGTTCGGCTGCTTCCTGCCGTTCCAGACCGTGCTGCTGCCCGCGTCGTTCACCCTCGGCAAGATGGGCCTGGCCAGCACCACCACCGGCCTGGTGTTTGTGCACGTGGTGTACGGCCTGGCGTTCACCACGCTGTTCTTCCGTAACTACTACGTGAGCATCCCGGATGCGTTGATCAAGGCGGCACGCCTGGACGGTGCCGGTTTCTTCACCATCTTCCGCCAGATCATTCTGCCGATGTCCACGCCGATCATCATGGTCTGCCTGATCTGGCAGTTCACCCAGATCTGGAATGACTTCCTGTTCGGTGTGGTGTTCTCCAGTGGCGACTCCCAGCCCATCACGGTGGCGCTGAACAACCTGGTCAACACCAGCACCGGAGCCAAGGAATATAACGTGGATATGGCGGCGGCGATGATCGCCGGGCTGCCGACCCTGCTGGTCTATGTGATCGCAGGCAAGTATTTCGTGCGCGGCCTGACGGCCGGCGCGGTCAAGGGGTAATCATGGCTACGCTTGAACTTCGCAATGTAAACAAGACCTATGGCGCCGGCCTGCCCGACACCTTGAAGAACATCGAACTGTCGATCAAGGAAGGGGAGTTCCTGATCCTGGTCGGCCCTTCGGGTTGCGGTAAGTCCACGCTGATGAACTGCATCGCCGGCCTGGAGACCATCACCGGCGGCGCGATCATGATCGGCGACCAGGACGTCAGCGGCATGAGCCCCAAGGACCGTGACATCGCCATGGTGTTCCAGTCCTACGCGCTGTACCCGACCATGAGCGTGCGCGAGAACATCGAGTTCGGCCTCAAGATCCGCAAGATGCCCCAGGCCGACATCGACGCCGAAGTGGCGCGCGTGGCCAAGCTGCTGCAGATCGAACACCTGCTTAACCGCAAGCCAGGCCAGCTCTCCGGCGGCCAGCAACAGCGCGTGGCCATGGGCCGGGCCCTGGCGCGTCGGCCGAAGATCTACCTGTTCGACGAACCGCTGTCGAACCTCGACGCCAAGCTGCGCGTCGAGATGCGTACCGAAATGAAGCTGATGCACCAGCGCCTCAAGACCACCACGGTCTACGTGACCCACGACCAGATTGAAGCGATGACCCTGGGCGATAAGGTGGCGGTGATGAAGGACGGCATCATCCAACAATTCGGCACTCCGAAAGAAATTTACAACGACCCTGCTAACCTATTTGTGGCAAGCTTTATCGGTTCACCACCGATGAACTTCGTTCCTATGCGCCTAAAACGCAAGGACGGGGTGTTGGTGGCGCTGCTCGACAGCGGCCAGGCGCGATGCGAATTGCCGCTGGGTATGAACGACGCCGGCCTGGAAGACCGTGATGTGATCCTGGGCCTGCGCCCGGAGCAGATCGTGTTGGCGGCGGGTGAGGGTAATGGTTCATCGAGCATACGTGCCGAGGTCCAGGTCACCGAGCCGACCGGCCCGGACACACTGGTGTTTGTGCAGCTCAATGACACCAAGGTCTGCTGCCGTTTGGCGCCTGATGTGGCGCCGCAGGTGGGCGAGACCCTGACACTGCAATTCGATCCATCCAAGGTATTGCTGTTCGACGCCAACACGGGCGAGCGCCTCGGCACTGCTTCTTCATTGCCCGCACAGGGGCATGCGGACAACGTGGCCCAATTCAAAGGTCGATGAAGTAGATAAGTTGTTGTTTTAGATGAAAAAAAGTAACCCGCGTTAGATAAAAACAGTTTAATAACAATAAAGACGAGGATGTAGGGATGAAAAAGCAACACAACAACACTCGGCTGATCTGCCAACTGTCAGCAGCAGCAGCCCTTGTACTGTCCGCCAATGCGATGGCGGCCGATGCATTCAGTGCCGACTCCAAGTGGATGACCGGTGATTGGGGCGGCGAGCGTACCAAGCTGATCGAGCAAGGTATCGACATCAAGGCTGACTACGTAGGGGAAATGGGCGCCAACCTGCGCGGCGGCTACAACGACGACAAGACCGGCCGTTACTCCGACCAGTTCGGGTTGGGCGTGGCGCTGGACCTGCAAAAGCTGTGGGGCTGGGATAACACCCAGGCCAAGATCCAGCTGACTAACCGTAATGGCCAGAACATCTCCAACGACCGCATTGGCGACCCGCGTGCCGGCACGCTGAGCTCGTCCATGGAAGTCTACGGTCGTGGCCACATGGTGCGTTTGACCCAGTTCTGGATTCAGCACCAGATGTTCGACAACAAGCTGGACGTGAAGCTCGGCTACTTCGGTGAAGGCGAAGACTTCAACACCTTCCCGTGCGACTTCCAGAACCTGTCGTTCTGTGGCTCCCAGGTCGGCAACTATGTAAACACCTGGTACAACTGGCCGGTCAGCCAGGCCGCGATCCGCGTGAAGTACAACATCACGCCTGAGCTGTATGCGCAAATCGGTGCATACAACCAGAACCCGTCGCAGCTGGAGCACGGCAACGGCTTCAAACTCAGCGGCAGCGGCACCAAGGGCACCGTGATTCCGGTGGAGTTGGTCTGGTCGCCGAAGGTGAATAACCTGCCGGGCGAATACCGTGTGGGTTACTACAAGAGCGCCGCCGATGCTGCTGACGTTCGTGAAGACGTCAATGGCAACGATGCTGCTACCACCGGTGCGGCCTACCGTACCCGCAGCAGCAAAAAAGGCTACTGGTTCGTTGCCCAGCAGCAACTCACCACCCATAACGGCGACGCTTCCCGTGGCTTGAACATCGCCGCCAACGCGACCTTCCACGACAAGGAAACCAACCTGGTCGACAACTACCAGTCGTTGATGCTGGTGTACAAAGGCCCATTCGACGCGCGTCCGAAAGATGACGTCGGTATTGGTGCTGCGCGTCTGCACGTCAACGATGACGTGAAGAAAAACGCCGAACTGCTGAATGCCGCCAACGGCGTGGCCGACTACGACAACCCGCTGTTCTCGCCGATCCGCGAAACCGAGTACAACTTCGAAATCAACTACGGTTTCCACGTCACCAACTGGCTGACCGTGCGTCCCAACCTGCAATACGTTGTCCAACCGGGCGGCGTGGATAAAGTCGACAACGCGCTGGTGGCGGGCCTGAAAATTCAGTCTACGTTCTAACGCTGTTGCGATAAGCTCCTTCTCTCTGTGCGCATTTTGCGGGTAGCCATGGCTATCCGCTTTTTTTTGGGTGGCACTGTGATATTTGGGACCGTGGCACATGCATGAGCAACCGCTGCAACGCTTTTTCAAATCCCTGCGCGAGCGTCCGGTGTTCGCCTGGGAGCGCTTTCAGATGCGCGACGTGTTGGTGATCGACCATCCGCTGTGCCAGGCGGTGTTCAGTCGCCAGGGCGCGCAACTGTTGCACTTTCAGCCCCGTGGCCAGAAACCCTGGCTGTGGTGTGCGGCCAAGTGGCCGCAAGTCGGCGCCATCCGTGGCGGCGTGCCGGTGTGCTGGCCGTGGTATGGCCGCCATCCGTGCGAAAACGCGTGGCCGTCCCATGGTTGGGCGCGGTTGATCGACTGGAAACTGCTCGACAGCAGCAGCGACGACGACGGCGTGCGCCTGCACTGGCAATTGCAGCTGTGCGACTGGCAGGTCGACCTGCACGCGCACCTGGGCGACACCCTGGAACTGCGCCTGAGCACCGAGCACCAGGACGAGTTGCCGTGCCAGTTGAGCCATGCTTTGCACGCTTACTGGCGTATTGGTCACGTTGATGAGATAGCGCTGTCTGGGCTCGACGGCGCGCACGGTTACGACCAGCTCAATCGCCAGGCGTGCCAGCAGGAAGGCGAACTAAGGGTTGATGGCGGCTGCCAGCGGGTGTTCCAGCACGATGGCGAACTGCACCTCAAGGATCACGCCTGGCAGCGTGAATTGTGCATTGATACCGGCGACAGCGCCGACACCGTCGTATGGCATCCCGGCAGCCGGCCGCTGCTGGGGGTGAGCTTCAACGAAGCGTCGGGGTTTGTGTGCGTGGAGTCGGCGATGGCCGGGGCGAGTCTGGCGCCGGGGGAGAGGGCGCATCTCAGTTTGCAGGCGCGGGCAGGGGCTTAGTTGAACTCATCCCCCACCGGATACCGGCTGTCATTCAAGCTCTCTTTGATCTTGCGCAAATGCGGCTGGAAATCCACTCCACGGCGCAAGGTCATACCGGTCGCCAGCACATCCAGCACCGTCAACTGAATGATCCGTGAGGTCATCGGCATATAGATGTCGGTGTCTTCGGGCAGTGGAATGTTCAGGCTTACGGTACTGGCCTTGGCCAGCGGCGAGTTCTCGGCGGTTACGCCCAGCACCGACGCACCGTTTTCCCGGGCGATACGCGCCACTTCCACCAGCTCACGGGTGCGCCCGGTGTAGGAAATAATCACGAACAGCTCGCCCGTGTGGGCCACCGAGGCGATCATGCGTTGCATCAGCACGTCGGCGTGGGCGGTGACCGCCAGGTTGAAGCGGAAAAACTTGTGCAGCGCGTCCATGGCCACCGGGGCCGAAGCGCCCAGGCCGAAGAAGTGGATCTGCCGCGCCTGGATCAACAGGTCCACGGCCTTGCTGATCAGGGCCGGGTCCAGGGCCTGGCAGGCGGCATCCAGTGAGGCGATGGCGCTGCCAAAGATCTTCTGGGTGTAGGCCTCGGGGTTATCATCGGCCTCCACGGCGCGGCTGACATACGCTGCGCCACTGGCCAGGCTTTGCGCCAACTGCAATTTAAGTTCAGGGTAACCGCTGACGCCGAACGAACGGCAGAAACGGTTGACCGTCGGTTCACTGACCGAGGCGGCCTGGGCAAGGGCTGCGATGGAGAAGCGGGTCGCCTGCTGCGGGTTGAGCAGGATGACCTCGGCCACTTTTTTCTCAGCCTTGTTCAATTCTTCGAGGCGGTTCCGGATCTGTTCCAGAAGATTTCGCACGCGGTCCATTCAGTCTTTCCTTCGGGCGACGATGCAAATAAAGGGTGGCAACCAATCGACGAGTGGCCTTTTGCGGTGGCCTATCCTACTGAGGGTAGCTGAACACCACCACTCGGAATGCGTATTTCCGGAAAATGTTGTGGTTATTACTACATTTTTCCTTGAGTGATGCCTTGAAAAAAGGTATTTGTAGCTTAACTTGATAAAAGAACAAACATCATGCCTTCGATAACCGTAGAACCCTGCACCTTTGCCCTGTTTGGCGCCTTGGGTGATCTGGCGCTGCGCAAGTTATTTCCTGCCCTCTATCAACTCGATGGCGCCGGGCTGCTGCACGACGATACCCGTATCCTGGCCCTGGCCCGGGAAGCCGGTTCCGAGCAGCAACACCTGGCCCATATCGAAAAAGAATTGCGTAAATACGTCGGCAAGGAACTGGACGAGAGCATCGCCCAGCGCTTCCTGGCGCGCCTGACCTATGTCCACGTCGACTTCATGAAAGCCGATGACTACGTGGCCCTGGCGGAAAAGGCCGGCACCGAGCAACGCCTGATTGCCTACTTCGCCACGCCTGCGGCGGTGTACGGTGCGATCTGCGAGAACCTGTCCAAGGTCGGCCTGGCGGAAAACACCCGCGTCGTGCTGGAGAAACCCATCGGTTCGGACCTGGAATCCTCGCGCAAGGTCAACGACGCCGTGGCGCAGTTCTTCCCGGAAAACCGCACCTATCGTATCGACCACTACCTGGGCAAAGAGACCGTCCAGAACCTGATCGCCCTGCGTTTCGCCAACAGTCTGTTCGAAACCCAGTGGAACCAGAACTACATCTCCCACGTGGAAATCACCGTGGCCGAGCAGGTCGGTATCG
This sequence comes from Pseudomonas sp. Yb2C2, assembly GCF_052112325.1. NCBI lineage: Bacteria > Pseudomonadati > Pseudomonadota > Gammaproteobacteria > Pseudomonadales > Pseudomonadaceae > Pseudomonas > Pseudomonas sp. Yb2C2. Next base: position 270,009 of record NZ_JAVAJK010000007.1, read on the forward strand.
AAGGCCGTTGGGGCTATTTCGACAAGGCCGGCCAGCTGCGCGACATGATCCAGAACCACCTGCTGCAACTGCTTTGCCTGATCGCCATGGACCCGCCGGCCGACCTGTCCGCCGACAGCATCCGTGACGAGAAGGTCAAGGTGCTCAAGGCCCTGGCGCCGATCAGCCCGGATGGCCTTACCACTCAAGTGGTGCGTGGCCAGTACATCGCCGGCTACAGCGCCGGCAAGCCGGTGCCCGGTTACCTGGAAGAAGAGAACTCCAACACCCAGAGCGACACCGAAACCTTCGTCGCCCTGCGCGCCGATATTCGTAACTGGCGTTGGGCCGGGGTGCCGTTCTACCTGCGCACCGGCAAGCGCATGCCGCAGAAGCTGTCGCAGATCGTCATCCATTTCAAGGAACCGTCCCACTACATCTTCGCCCCCGAACAGCGCCTGCAGATCAGCAACAAGCTGATCATCCGCCTGCAGCCGGACGAAGGTATTTCCCTGCGCGTGATGACCAAGGAGCAGGGCCTGGACAAGGGCATGCAACTGCGCAGCGGGCCACTGCAATTGAATTTTTCCGACACCTATCGCAGCGCGCGCATCCCCGATGCCTACGAGCGTTTGCTGCTGGAAGTGATGCGCGGCAATCAGAACCTGTTTGTTCGCAAAGATGAAATCGAAGCCGCGTGGAAGTGGTGTGACCAGTTGATCGCCGGGTGGAAAAAATCCGGTGATGCGCCCAAGCCGTATGCGGCGGGGTCCTGGGGGCCGATGAGCTCGATTGCACTGATCACGCGGGATGGGAGGTCTTGGTATGGCGATATCTGAATTGAAACTGCCTCGGGGCGTGACTGCCCACGAGTACCGCACGCCTGTGCTGCTGGCGGACGGCCTGGCCAACGACGTGGCCGAACAACTGCGCGCGGCCATCAGTGCCCGTGGCGAAGCGACCCTGGTGGTGTCCGGTGGCCGCAGCCCCGTGGCGTTTTTCCAGAACCTGGCCAAGCAAGGCCTGGACTGGTCCAAGGTCACCATCACCCTGGCCGATGAGCGCTGGGTGCCGGTGGAACACGCCGACAGCAATGCCGGCCTGTTGAAGCAGCACCTGTTGCAAGGCCCGGCGGCCAAGGCCAGGTTCCTCAGCCTGTACAGCGCCGCCGCCAACCTTGAAGACGCTGCCGAGCAGGCCGATCGCCTGCTGGCCGAGTTGCCGGCCATTGATGTGCTGGTGCTGGGCATGGGCGATGACGGCCACACCGCATCGCTGTTTCCCAACAGCCCGAACCTCGCCGCTGCACTGCAGGCCGACGGTACCCGCCGTTGCTGGCCGATGCTGGCGCCGACCGTGCCGCACCAGCGCCTGACCATGAGTCGCGCATTGCTGGCCACGGCCCACTACACCGCGCTGTCGATTTCCGGCAGTTCGAAATTGACCACCTTGAGCGCCGCGCTGGCCAGTGACGACGTCGCTGCCATGCCGATTCGCGCGTTTTTGCAACCTACTTTAGAGATTTACTGGTGCCCATGAGCCAAGGATCAGCCGCTATGAAAAGCCCTCAACCGACCGTGTCCATGGCGGATAAAGTTGCCCTGATCGACAGCCTCTGCGCCAAGGCGCGGATCCTGCCGGTGATCACCATTGCCCGCGAGCAGGACATCCTGCCGCTGGCCGATGCCCTGGCAGCCGGTGGTTTGACCGCATTGGAAGTGACCTTGCGTTCCGAGTTCGGCTTCAAGGCCATTCAGGTGCTGCGTGAGCAGCGGCCTGAACTGTGCACCGGCGCCGGCACCGTACTCGACCGCCACATGCTTGAAGCGGCGGAAGTCGCCGGTTCGCAATTTATCGTCACCCCCGGCATCACCCGTGACCTGCTGGAAGCCTCGGTGCACAGCCCGATCCCGCTGCTGCCAGGCATCAGCAACGCCTCCGGCATCATGGAAGGCTACGGCCTGGGCTACCGTCGCTTCAAACTGTTCCCGGCCGAAGTCAGCGGTGGTGTCGCCGCGATCAAGGCCTTGGGCGGCCCGTTCGGCGAAGTGAAATTCTGCCCGACCGGCGGCGTCGGCCCGGCCAATATCAAAAACTACATGGCGTTGAAAAACGTGATGTGCGTGGGCGGCAGCTGGATGCTTGACCCGGAGTGGGTCAAGAACGGCGACTGGGCCCGCATCCAGGAAGTCACCGCGCAGGCGCTGGCGCTGCTGGATTGATCTGATTCATCGAATCGTTGTTGCTGTGCTTAACGGCATTTTTGCGGTGCACTTGGTCGGTGTACCGCTTTTTTTTGCCGGTAAAAACCTGAGGCCCACTTTTAATCTCTGCTTAGCTCGGTAATGGCATTGACCAGGACATTGATGTCCTCCGCCGACGTCAGCAACCCCGGTGTCACGCGGATACAGGTACCAAACGCCGCACCGGTGCGCGTAGTAGTGAACAGCCCATAGTCCTTGAGCATGCGATCCACCATCACCTGCTGATCCCGCCCGCTGAACTTGAACGCCGTAATCCCGCAATACAGCCGTGGATCGTCCGGCGTCAGCACCTCGATCCCCGGCAACGGTCGCACCTGTCTCACCCATAAATCCCGCAGGTAATTGATCCGCGCGCCCTTGGCCGCCGCGCCACCCAGCGCGCGATGTTCTTGCAGTACCAGCGGCAAGGTCATCAGTGCCGGAAAGTTCGGCGTGCTGTACGACGTACGCGCCCGCACGTCGGTGGCGGGGTAGTGGAACTCGCCCATGTCCGGATCAATATCTGCCAGGCGTTCGGGGGCGATATAGAGGAACCCCAGGGTCAGCGGCGCGCCGATCCATTTGTGCAGGTTGAAGCCGGCGAACGCAATGCCCAGTTCGGCGAGGTTGAGCTCGATCTGGCCCAGTGCATGGGCGCCGTCGAGGATCACGTCGATGGCATGCTCACGCGCAGCCTTGGCGATGGCCTCTACGGGCATCACCAGGCCGGTGCGGTGGGTCACATGGGTCAGTGCCATGAGCTTCAGGCGCGGGTATTGGGCGAACGCATCGCGATAGGTCTGCACCAGGCTGTCGAAACTGGCCGGGTGGGTGTGGGACAGTTCTATCACCTCCACACCGCGAACCCCCGCCAACCAGCGCATCGCGCCTTTGACCGTGTCGTACTCCAGGTCGCTGATCAGCACCTGATCGCCGGGTTGCAGGCGGTTGTAGTTGCGGATCAGCGACTGCAAGGCTTCGGTGGCGTTGCGGGTAAAGGCGACTGCCTCGGGGTCGACGTCGATCAGGCCTGCGAGTTGGCGACGGATCTCGACGTTTTCACCTTGCTCGAAGCGCTGGCGCACATACAGCGAGTTGCTGCGGTTGATAAACGCCACATGCTCCAGGTACTGCGCCTGCACCTCGCGGCTCATACGCCCGAAGTAGCCGTTCTCCAGGTTGATCGGGCCGGGCTCCAGCGCATAGCGCTGGGCGATGGCCTGCCAGTGAGGTTCGTTGTCAGCATTCCTTGGCATGGCGAGTCTCTTAATGGCGGGGGGCGGGTTTGCCGTGTTTAACGCGCAGCGGTTCCAACAATTCAGACAAGCCGTTGTGGTCGATTTCCTGCATCAATGCCAGCAACCCACCCAGTTCGCCGTGGGGAAAGCCTTCGCGGGCGAACCAGTTCAGGTAGGGACCCGGCAGGTCGGCGATGATCCGGCCCTTGTACTTGCCGAAGGGCATTTCGCGGGTGATCAGCAGTTCGAGTTTTTCGGGATTCATGGGTTTCGTATTGAGTGAGGCGAGGTCTTCGAAAATACAGGCATTCTGCATGAAGGCCAAATGACAGATCATGCAAATAACGTACATACAGATGGTTCAAATATTTTTAAGTGATTGAAAATAAACATAAAAGTAATTTTTCAAAACCTGGCACGAGCGCTGCAATCATTAAGGCAACCCTTCTTCACCTGCCTAAGGAATTGAAAAATGACTGACATCAACAAAGAATCGATCTCCGTACTGAACGACCTGATCGAGACCAGCATCGACGGCCAGAAAGGCTTCAAGGAATGCGCAGAAGACATCAAGCATCCGGAACTCAAGGCGCTGTTTGCCAAGCGCTCCGCTGACTGCGCTACCGCCGCCGCCGAATTGAAGACCGCCGTGCGTGCCCTGGGCGGTGATCCGGAAGACTCCGGCAGCGTAGCCGGCGCCCTGCACCGTGGCTGGGTCGACGTGAAGTCGATGGTGACCGGTAAGGACGAAGAGGCTGTGCTGAACGAAGCCGAGCGCGGCGAAGATCACGCACTGAAGGCTTATAAAGAAGCCATCGAGAAGATCAACAAGCACAACCTGCTGGGCATTCGTGACCTGGTTGAGCGTCAGTACCACGGCGTGCAACGCAATCACGACCAGGTAAAAGCCCTGCGTAACCAGGCTCGCGCTCAGTCGTAAGCGCTCCTAAGCGCTGCTGTGTAAGACATGTGGGAGGGGGCTTGCTCCCGATAGCGGTGGATCAGTCGATATTTCAATGACTGACACACCGCCATCGGGGGCAGCCCCCTCCCACATTTGCAGGGTGTTGGCCTTGAAAACCGTACTCAGCCGATGCTGATCGGCGGCAACTCGGTCAAGGTCACGACCTGCTGCTTGCGTGGTGCAAGAATTTCCGCCTCGCCATCCACGACCAGCTCATCGCGCTGGTTGAACACACGGGTGGCAATGCGTACGCGAAACTTCGGCAGCTTCTCGAGGATTTCCAGGCGCACGGTCAGGGTATCGCCGATTTTCACCGGCTTCTGGAAGCTCATCTGCTGGCCGATATAGATAGTGCCCGGCCCGGGCAGCTCACACGCAACGGCCGCGCTGATCAGGGCGCCGCTGAACATACCGTGGGCGATACGCTCCTTGAACATGGTCGCCTTGGCGTATTCGGCATCCAGGTGTACCGGGTTGTGGTCGCCGGACATGGCGGCAAACAGCTGGATATCACGCTCTTCGACGGTCTTGCTGTAGCTGGCGGTCTGGCCGACTTCAAGGGCTTCGTACGGGGTGTTGGTTACCTGGGTCATCTAAAGGTGCATCCTGTGGCTAATCGGTAATTTAACTATCTGATTTTAAACGTAAATTTATTCGCAGTGGGCCGGCCTGCGCAAGGTCAGGGCCTGGTCGAGCCACGTCAGCACATCGGCGGTGACTTCGTCGCGATTGGTTTCGTTGAACACTTCGTGACGCGCCTGCGGGTAGATATTCAGTTGCAGGTGCTGGCTGCCGGCCTCACGCAGGGCATGGGCCAGGCTTTTGAGACGCTTGCCCTCACTGACCGGATCACATTCGCCGCCCATCACCAGGATCGGCAGGCCCGGATCGATCTGGGCGAGATTGGACGCTTTGCTGATTTGCTGCAAGCCGCCGAGCAGATCGATCCATAGTTGGTTGGTACAGCGGAAGCCGCAGAGTGGATCGTTGATGTATTTGTCGACTTCGTTCGGGTCACGGCTGAGCCAGTCGAACGCGGTGCGAGTGGGCTTGAATGCCTTGTTGAACGAGCCGAACGACAGGAACTCGATCAACGCACTGCGCCCGCGCACACCCTGGCGCAGGCGTTCGGCGCGAGCGATCAGCCGTGCGGCGCGGTACAGCGCCACGGGCTGGAAATTCGAACCGCTGAGAATCGCTCCATGCAGGCTGGCGCTGTGGTGCAGCAGGTAGGCCTGGGCGATATAGCTGCCCATGCTGTGGCCCAGCAAAATGATCGGCAGCCCCGGCTGCTGCTGGCCGATGTGCTGGTTGAGGCTGGCCAGGTCGCCGACCACTTTGTTCCAGCCATCCTTTTCGGCATACAGGCCCAGCGTACCTTCGTCGGCGGTGCGGCCGTGGCCACGCTGGTCCGGCGCATACACGCCATAGCCTGCACTGCACAAGGCTTCGGCCAGCCGCGCATAGCGCCCGCTGTGCTCCGCCATGCCGTGGGACAGCATGACCACCGCCTTGGCCGGGCCGTCGGGCATCCAATGATTGACGTACAGGCGGCTGCGGTCATTCGCGGTCAGCCAGAAGGTGCTGTGGTTCATGGGGTTCCCTTTCTCAAGGTCTGCTCAAGGTCTGCTCGACGTTGTTGCAGTGTATAGCTCATCTGTCAGGCGACGGGGTATCTGCCTGCGCATCAGGGACAAGATTCATACAATCAATGACGCAATTTGCTGTATTTGCCTGTTTGGCCATAGCTGCTAACGTCCCCCAAGCTCCGCTTTCTATAAAAGCGGCCGGACACCTTCAGGTAAGGGGACAAGAATAATGCAACCTGATTTCTGGAATGACAAACGCGCGGCGGGCGTTCCCAATGACATCGACCTGTCGGCCTACAAGTCGGTAATCGAAGTCTTCGAGCGCTCGTGCAAGGCCTTTGCCGACCGTCCGGCATTCAGCAACATGGGTGTCACCCTGACCTACGCCGAGCTTGAGCGCCAGAGTGCGGCGTTCGCCGGCTACCTGCAGCAGCACACCGACCTCAAGCCCGGCGAGCGCATCGCCGTACAGATGCCCAACGTGCTGCACTACCCGATCGCCGTGTTCGGCGCACTGCGCGCCGGGCTGATCGTGGTCAACACCAACCCGCTCTACACCCCGCGCGAGATGCGCCACCAGTTCAAGGACGCCGGCGTGCGTGCCCTGGTCTACCTCAACCTGTTCGGTTCGCGGGTGCAGGACGTGTGCACCGACACCGAGATCGACTACCTGATCGAAGCCAGGATGGGCGACTTCATGCCCGCTGCCAGAGGCTGGCTGGTCAACACCGTGGTCGACAAGGTCAAGAAGATGGTCCCGGCCTACCACCTGCCGCGTGCGGTGTCGTTCAAGCGCGCCCTGCGCATGGGCGCGGGCCTCGGCGTGACGCGCCATCCGGTGAACCTGGACGATATTGCCGTGCTGCAATACACCGGCGGCACCACCGGCCTGGCCAAGGGCGCGATGCTCACCCATGGCAACCTGGTGGCGAACATGCAACAGGCGCGCGCGTGCATGTCCCAGGTGGGCGACGACGGCCACCCGCTGATCAAGGAAGGGCAGGAGGTGATGATCGCGCCGCTGCCGCTGTACCATATCTATGCCTTCACCGCGAACTGCATGTGCATGATGGTCTCGGGTAACCACAACGTACTGATCACCAACCCCAGGGACATCGGTGGGTTTATCAAGGAGCTGAAAAAGTGGCGCTTTACCGGGCTGCTGGGGCTCAACACGCTGTTTGTGGCGTTGATGGACCACCCGGAGTTCAAGAACCTGGATTTCTCCCACCTCAAGCTCACCAACTCCGGCGGTACGGCCCTGATCAAGGCTACGGCCGAACGCTGGGAGCAGATCACCGGCTGCTCGATCGGCGAGGGCTATGGCCTGACGGAAACCTCGCCGGTGGCCAGCACCAACCCCTACGGCAAGAAATCACGCCTGGGGACCGTGGGCATCCCGGTGCCCGCCACGGCGATGAAGGTAATTGATGACGAAGGCACCGAGCTGCCCCTGGGCGAGCGCGGTGAGTTGTGCATCAAGGGCCCGCAGGTGATGAAGGGCTACTGGCAGCAACCGGCGGCCACTGCTGAGGCCCTGGACGCCGAAGGCTGGCTGAAGACCGGTGACATCGCGGTGATCGACGAAGATGGGTTTGTGCGCATTGTCGACCGCAAGAAGGATTTGATCATCGTCTCGGGTTTCAATGTATACCCCAACGAAATCGAGGACGTGGTGATGGCCCATCCGGCCGTGGCCAACTGCGCGGTGATCGGCGTGCCGGACGAGCGCACGGGGGAGGCGGTGAAGCTGTTCGTGGTGGCGCGTGCAGAAGGGGTGAGCCTTGAGGAGTTGAAGGCGTACTGCAAGACCAACTTCACGGGTTACAAGGTGCCCAAGCACATTGTGTTGCGCGACTCGTTACCGATGACGCCGGTAGGGAAGATCCTGCGCAGGGAACTACGCGACATCGCCTGATGTGAGATGCGGTAAAAATGTGGGAGGGGCGGTGCGACGATTCGACTTGCCCCCTCCCACATTTGTCGTGCGTCGTCCTGAAGGCCTTATTCCAGAGCCTTTCATCAAGGTATTTCACTTCTGTTTAAAGTGTGACCAAATATTGTAGGACAGTCGTGATTATGACTGCGGGGCCCTCTTTAGGCTCTAGTCGGCCCTTGGCAAAGCTGCTACTCTCGGCGCGCTTTGTGACGTCTAGGCCTGCTTGAAAGCGCCAGATTCACCAAAAAAAACATACACCAATAATAATCGCATCAAATGCGATGATGAATTCGCGTCGCTGAGGAGTGGGCTTCCATGCACGAAGACTTTTGGAAGGATAAGTACCCCGCCGGGATTGCTGCAGAAATCAATCCAGACGAGTATCCGAATATTCAGGCGGTATTGAAGCAGTCCTGCCAGCGCTTCGCCAACAAACCGGCCTTCAGCAACCTGGGCAAGACGATCACCTACGGTGAATTGTACGAACTGTCCGGCGCCTTCGCCGCGTACCTGCAACAGCATACCGACTTGAAGCCCGGCGATCGCATTGCCGTGCAGTTGCCCAATGTCCTGCAATACCCGGTCGCCGTGTTCGGTGCCATCCGTGCCGGCCTGATCGTGGTCAACACCAACCCGCTGTACACCGCGCGGGAAATGGAACACCAATTCAATGATTCCGGCGCCAAGGCGCTGGTCTGCCTGGCCAACATGGCCCACCTGGCGGAAAAGGTCGTGCCCAAGACCGCCGTCAAGCATGTGATCGTCACCGAAGTCGCCGACCTGTTGCCGCCGCTCAAGCGCCTGCTGATCAACAGCGTCATCAAGTACGTGAAGAAAATGGTCCCGGCCTATCACTTGCCCAAGGCGATCAAGTTCAACGACGTACTCGCCAAGGGCCAGGGGCAAGCGGTCAACGAAGTCTGCCCGGCCAGCGGCGATGTGGCCGTATTGCAATACACCGGTGGCACCACCGGCGTGGCCAAGGGCGCGATGCTCACCCACCGCAACCTGGTCGCCAACATGTTGCAATGCAAGGCGCTGATGGGCTCCAACCTCAATGAAGGTTGCGAGATCCTGATCACGCCGCTGCCGCTGTACCACATCTATGCATTCACCTTTCATTGCATGGCGATGATGCTGATCGGCAACCACAACATCCTGATCAGCAACCCGCGCGACCTGCCGGCGATGGTCAAGGAACTGTCGAAGTGGAAGTTCAGCGGCTTTGTCGGCCTGAACACTCTGTTCGTGGCGCTGTGCAACAACGAAGCCTTCCGCAAGCTGGACTTCTCCGCGCTGAAAGTCACCCTGTCGGGCGGCATGGCCCTGCAACTGGCGGCGGCCGAGCGTTGGAAAGCCGTGACCGGTTGCGGCATCTGCGAAGGCTACGGCATGACCGAAACCAGCCCCGTGGCCACGGTGAACCCGATCCAGCATATCCAGATCGGTACCATCGGCATTCCGGTGCCGTCGACCCTGTGCAAGGTCATCACCGACGACGGCGTCGAGCTGGCCCTGGGTGAAGTCGGCGAACTGTGCGTCAAGGGCCCGCAGGTGATGAAGGGCTACTGGCAGCGCGAAGACGCCACCGCCGAGATGCTCGACAGCGAAGGCTGGCTGAAGACCGGCGACATCGCGATCATCCAGCCGGATGGCTACATGCGCATCGTCGATCGCAAGAAAGACATGATCCTGGTCTCCGGTTTCAACGTGTATCCCAACGAGCTGGAAGACGTGCTGGCGGGCCTGCCGGGCGTGCTGCAGTGCGCGGCCATCGGTGTGCCGGATGAAAAGTCCGGCGAACACATCAAGCTCTTCATCGTGGTCAAGCCGGGCGCCACCCTGACCAAGGAGCAGGTCATGGAGCATATGCGCGCCAATGTCACCGGCTACAAAGTGCCAAAGGCCGTGGAGTTCCGCGATGCGTTGCCGACCACCAACGTGGGCAAGATCCTGCGCCGCGAATTGCGCGATGAAGAGTTGAAGAAACTCGGTCTTAAAAAGTAATCCGATCCAAATGTGGGAGGGGCTTGTCCCCTCCCACATTTTTTTGACCGCGTTCTTACACGGCGAACTGCGCGAAGCTGACACCCGCACCCGCCGGCCGCACATCCTTCAAGAACGAATCCTTATCCGCGCTCAGCTCCAGGGTAATCTCCGGCTTGCGCTTGCCTGCGTTGCGCACCACCAGTCCCTCGAGCTTTTCACGCAGGAACACGGTCGGCACCTTCAGGTGCAGCAACTGGTCGGTCTCGGCGTTGTGCATCAACAGGTGAATCCACTCGTACTGGCCGACGGCAATACGCCCCACCGGCAGATCGAACCACCAGATGTTGCGTTTGCGGTCCAGGTCGGTGAAGTGGCAGTTATTGACGCCGAGTACGGCACCGCCCAGTTCCTGGTTTCTGCGGGCGATGGCCTGTGCTTTATTGAGTTTCATAACCTTCCTACGGGATCTGTTATTCAGCGTTGGAGCCTGAATGTGCCGGGCATTCTCGTGGGTTGGCTGCAAAACATAAAGCCAAACCTGTCGTTGGCGATGAAATGTTCACCGAAAAATAATTGAAACTCTGCCGAACGGCCTTGGGTCAATCTCTACGTAATGACCAAAACCCTTTGATTGTTCTTTCGGAGAAATACCATGGGCAGCACAGCGGATAAGGCAAAAGGTTTGAAAGACGAAGCCGTCGGTAACATCAAGCAAGGCGTCGGCAAAGTCACCGGCAACGACAAACTGCGCGCTGAAGGCGTCGTGCAGGAAAAGAAAGGCCAGGTTGAAAAAGCCGTGGGCGACACCAAGGACGCGGTGAAAAAAGCGACCAAGTAAGACTGCCATCGTGCAGCCCGACGGCCATCCACGGATGGCCGTTTTTATGTCACATGCAGTGATTAAAGTTTCGAAATTGTTTCAAGGTCGCCAAATAGGCTACCTTGATGTAGAAAACGGCCCCTGAGTCGCCCACGACCCCCTTTTTGCGGCGAAAGGAGACGCTATGATTTTTCCGGTTCTCGATGGTCTCAAGCTCCACACAGTGCTGGTGCGCACCGTCAAGGAATTCGTCGATGACGAGATGTCCACCTACGCCTCGGCACTGGCCTACCAGATGCTGTTTTCGTTATTTCCCTTCCTGCTGTTCCTTATCGCCCTGATCGGTTTCCTGCACCTGCCGGACTTTTTCACCTGGCTGCGCCTGCAATCGGAGCTGGTGTTGCCGCCCCAGGCCCTGGAGCAGGTCAACCCGGTGATCGACCAGTTGCAGCAATCCAAGGGTGGCCTGCTCTCGGTGGGTATCGTGATTGCCCTCTGGACCGCCTCCGCTGGCGTGCGCCTGATGATGAGCGCCATGAACGCCGCGTACGACGTCGTGGAAGGCCGGCCGATCTGGAAGCGTTTCCCGCTGTCGGTTTTCTACACCATCGGCATCGCCGGCATGCTGCTGGCCGCCGCCGCGCTGATGGTGCTCGGCCCACAGGTGATGGAATGGCTGGCCGGCCAGATCGGTATGCAGGAATTCGTGGTGACCTTGTGGACCATCGTGCGATGGCCGCTGATCGTGATCCTGCTGATGTTTGCCGTGGCCCTCATGTATTACGTGATGCCGGACGTCGAGCAGAAGTTTCGCTTTATTACCCCGGGTTCGGTGCTCGCGGTGGTGGTGTGGATCGTCGCCTCCCTCGGTTTTGGCTACTACGTCAAAACCTTCGCCGACTACAACGCCATGTATGGCAGCATCGGTGCGATCATCGTGTTGCTCCTGTACTTCTACATTTCCGCCGCCGTGCTGTTGCTGGGGGCGGAGATGAATGCCGTGATCGAGCACATGTCGGCCGAAGGCAAGGAGCCAGGCGCAAAGGATTTCGATGAGCCCGCGCCCGCGCACGAAAAACAACATGTCTCCGGCCTCGGCCGCGACCACTCCAAACCCACTACCGATGAAGTCTGATCGATGATCCGTGAAATCCTGAAAATGGGCGATGAACGCCTGCTGCGTATCGCCCCGCCGGTACCGCCGGAAATGTTCGACAGCCCCGAGCTGTGGCAATTGATCGACGACATGTTCCAGACCATGGAGCACGTGGGCGGCGTCGGCCTGGCCGCGCCGCAGATTGGCGTCGACCTGCAACTGGTGATCTTTGGGTTCGAAGCCAGCGAGCGCTACCCGGATGCGCCGCCGGTGCCGCAGACCATCCTGATCAACCCGTTGATCACGCCGCTCAGCCCGGTGCTGGAAGAAGGCTATGAAGGCTGCCTGTCGGTGCCCGGACTGCGTGGTGCGGTGGACCGTTACCAGCAGATTCGCTACGAGGGGTTTGATCCGAAGGGCGAGCCGATCGTACGTTTTGCCGATGGCTTCCACGCGCGGGTGGTGCAGCATGAATGCGATCACCTGATCGGCCGGCTTTACCCCTCGCGCATTACCGACTTCAGCAAGTTCGGCTTTATTGAAGTGATGTTTCCCGACATGGACCCAACCGCTGACGAGTAATCGCCGACCCGTTGAGAACAAAATGTGGGCGGGACCAGGTTATTTGGCCGGTTTGACGAACCGCAACGTCATCCGGTCTGACTCGCCAATCGCCACATATTTTGCCTTGTCCTGCTCCCCCAATTTCAACGTCGGCGGCAACGTCCACACGCCGGCGGGATAATCCTTGGTGTCCTTCGGGTTGGCGTTGACCTCGCTCTGGCCTGCCAGCTTGAACCCCGCGTCGGTGGCCAGTTTCACCACCTGGGCGGTGGTCAGGTAACCGCTGTCCTTGATCGCCTCCAGCTCGGCCCCGTCCTTGGCCCGGTGATCTTCCACACCCAGCACGCCACCCGGTTTCAACACCGTGTAGAACGCGTGGAACGTGGCCTCGGCGGTATCGGCCAGCACCCAGTTATGCACATTGCGGAACGTCAGCACGGCGTCCGCCGAAGCAGGTTTGCCGAACACCGGTGCCTTGGGGTCGAACTCGACCACGTCTGCCTTGGCATAGCGCGTAGGGTCGGCGGCGAATTTGTTTTTCAGGTTCTCTTCGGACGTGCGTGCATAGGCGCTGCTGCTCGGCGCCTGTACGGCGGCGATGTAATGCCCGTGCTCCTTGAGCAACGGTGCCAGTAGTTCGCTGTACCAACCGCCCCCTGGGGTAATTTCGATCACGGTCTGCCTGGCGCGCAGGCCAAAGAACTCCAAGGTCTGCTGCGGGTGGCGATAGCCGTCGCGGTCGCTGTTGGCCGGGTCGCGCCAGTTGCCGGCCAACACGCTGGCGTATTGCTGGGCGCTGATCGATGCGTCGGCGGCCTGGCTGAACGTGGGAACGAGGAGGGCGGTAAGGGACAGAGCTGCAAAGGTCGCTTTCATGATCATCCGAAAAGTGGGCCACTGTGTCGCCGAGGCTAGCATGGGGCCCATGCGGGGCGATCACACATTATCCGAGGACGACCTCACTAAACGATCTAAGCCCATCGCGATCATCGGTTTGTTACGTTTGTAGCGCACCAGTCGCTCGCTGAGGGATTGCGGCAATAGCGTGTCCTGGGTGAAACCCATGCGCTGATACAAACCCTCCAGGTCCGGATGGCACAACAACCACAGCGTGCCTTGCACCTCGGCCGCCGCCGCGGCTATCAATCGCCCCGCCAACCCCTGGCCGCGATACGCCGGGTCGACAAACACGCCGGTCAACCACTGTCCGCCGATCACGGGTGTCAGGCACAGACCGGCGACAATCTCGCTGTCGCGCGCTACCCACAAACGCCCGCCCTTGAGTGCCTTCATCGGTGAGTCATGACGGCGATAAAACTTGTTCAGCAGCGGCCATAGCGGCTCAGCCAGGGGGGCGATGTGCAGTTCGGGCATGGTGTTTGGGCAACATAATCAAGGGCCGGGGATTATAAGCGCCTTCTGTGCGGCAATAGGTGGTATACCCAGTGTTACATCCCCTGTAAGTGGAGCATGCATCATGGCCAAAGGTATGGATTCAAAGAAAGCCGCGAAGAAGAAACCGGCAAAGACCGCCGACGAAAAACGCGCCGAGAAGAAAGCCAAGAAAACCGAGACAGGCCTGTTCGGTCACTGAGTTAATGATCATTCCCACGCACCCGCGTGGGAATGCCGCCAGGGACGCTCGGCGTCCCACCTGTGACTTAGATCGCCGCCAGGGTTTCCTTCACTGCCTGCGCCTGCGGGTCAGTGGTCTTCGCCGCTACCTGCTGCTCTTGCTGCTGCTTCAAACGTTCGGCCACTTGCTTGGAAATGGCGTCCTGCTTTTCCTGTGACATGTTCTGCACATCCGCCTCGGTCAACCCTTGTTCCTTGAGCAATTGCTCACGGATACGCTCGGCCGGGGTTTTGCTCATGTAATCGGTGAAGTCTGTGCGGGCGGAGCTGGTGGCGGGGACATCCGTCGTCACCGTGGTGGCCGCTGTGCTGGCCTGCAACTGCACGCGGGTCTTGGCGAACGCTTCGTCGATGCGATCGCCCGCCTTGTCCAGATCCTTCTGCGCGGCCGGCAGGGTCACGCTTTGCTGCGCCGCTTGCAGGGCGCCGCTGTACAGCGTGCTGGCGGCGGCGTTGGCAGGGTCCATGTCGGGACGCGTGATCTTTTGAAGGGTCGACACGGCTTGGGGGTTGTTGTTAACCAGCATGATCGGTCACCTGGGAAAATGTTCGGTGCCATAGCGGGAGCAAATAACATGCCGGGTCCGATAACCCCGGTTTGACTGGATTTGGCCTGGCCGCCGCGGCAAACATTGTCCCGCAGGCGGCCAACCGTTGCCGTCAATGGGCGATATTTTCCAAGGCCAGGTTGCGCGTACGCGGGCCGAACCAACTGATGGTGATCATCACGATCAGCATGCTGCTGGCAATAAACGCCAACACACCGGGTGTGCCCAGGTGTTCGAGGATAAAACCGATCAACAGGCTGCTGAACACCGTCGACAAGCGGCTGAACGAATAGCAGAACCCCACCGCCCGCGCGCGGATATTGGTCGGGAACAGCTCGCTCTGGTAGGAGTGGTAACTGAAGCTCAGCCAGGCGTTGCAGAATGTGATCATCACCCCGCAGATTACCAGCCCCACCGCCGTGGTTTGCAGGGCGAACAGGCTGCCGAAGATCACCGCACCCATGGCGGAGCCGACGATCTGCCATTTGTTTTCGAAGCGGTTGGCCACCTTCACAAACAGCAACGGCCCCAGCGGGTAGGCGAGGGTGATGATAAAGGCGTACAGCAAGCTGTGGGTCACGCTGACACCCTGGCCCGAAAGCAGCGCCGGCAACCAGTTGCCGAAACCAAAGAAGCCGATGGCCTGGAACACATGGAACACAATCAGCATCAACGCGCGGCGGCGGTATGGCGGTTGCCAGATGTCGGCAAAACGGCCGCTGCCTTGCACGCTGACGGTTTCGGGTTCGGGTTCATCCAGGGGTTTGCCATGGTCTTTCCGGCAGCGTGCCTCCAGGGTGTCCATGATCCTGCCGGCTTCTTCGAAGCGGCCTTTCTGCGCCAGCCAGCGCGGTGATTCCGGCAGGCGCTTGCGCAGTTGCCAGATAAACAGCGCAAACACCGCACTGCTCAGCACCACCCAGCGCCAGCCCGACACCCCGAACGGCGCCTGGGGCACCAGCCACCATGACATCAATGCCACGGCCGGCACCGACAGGAACTGGATGAAAAACGCAAAGGCGAACGCCGAACTGCGCATGCGCTTGGGCACCAGTTCCGATAGGTAGGCGTCGATGGTCACCAGCTCGATGCCCAGGCCGATGCCCACCAGGAAACGCATGCCGATGATGCCCAGCGCGGACGTCTGAATGCCCATCAACACCGTGGCGACGGTGTACCAGATCAAGGCAAAGGTGAAGATCGCCCGGCGCCCGAAGCGGTCGGCGATGGGGCTGAGCAGGCTGGCGCCGAGGAACAGGCCGAGGAAGGTCGCCGAGGCGAACGCCGCCTGGTCGGAGAAGCCAAACACGCCCTCGCTGCCGGTGTGGAAAATCCCGTCACTGATCAGGCCGGGGCTGATGTAGGCGGTCTGGAACAAGTCATACAGCTCGAAAAAACCGCCGATCGACAGCAGCGCCACCAGGCGCCAGACCGTGGCGACGGCGGGCAGGCGGTCGATACGCGCGCTGATATGGGCGGCGCGGATCGGGTCGATGCCGTCTGTAGCAGGGAGTGCAGGCATGGCGGGAAAAACTCAGTCAGTGATGGGGATATCGAAGGTCTGAAATGCATCGTCCAGCGGATGGTAACCCAACACCCGTGTGGTTTCGCTCAGGTCCAGGCGCTTGAAGCGGTTATTGGAAATGCCATGGGCGATCAGGTGTTTCACGCCCTCGGCCTCCACTGCACGCTGCAGCAGCTGCACGGCATCCCGCGGGCTGAGCCAGGCGCTGAGGTCGCGGGCGTTGTTCAGGTCGTGGGTTTCAACGAATTCGAACGCGCCGATGCGCAGGGCAATCGTCGACAGCGGGGTTTTCGCCGCGTAGTAGCCACACAGCGCTTCGCCGTAGCATTTGCTCACGCCATACAGGTTGGCCGGCATCACCTGCATGCCTGGGCTGATCTGCCGGTCTACCGGGTAGCCTTCGATGGTTTGCGCGCTGCTGGCGAACACCAGGCGCTGTACACCCGCCGCCACGGCGGCTTCGAACAGGTAGGTGGTGGCGAGGATATTGTTCGGCAGCAATTCGTCGAACGTGGCGCTGGCGTGGGGGATGCCCGACAGGTGCACGATCACATCGATGCCTTCGAGCAAGCTGGCGAGGCTGGCTTTGTCGCTGAGGTCGGCGTGCACGAAGCGGTGTTCGCCCAGGTCGAAATCAGGCGCGATGCGGTCGGTGAGGGTGAAACGGTAGCGGTCTTTCGATGCTTCGAAAAACGTCTTGCCGATTCTGCCGCAGGCGCCGGTGAGCAGTACGTTGAGTCCTTTCACGGGCATGTCCTTAGTTATGCCCGTCGAGGGCGAATAGCTGGAAGCCCTGGTGCTGGCCGAGGCGCTGGTAGTAGGCGGCAATGGCGGCGTAGGCCGGGCGCGCCATGGGCGTCATCTGCCAGCGGTGCACCGAGAGGCCGATCAGGATGTCGGCGAGGGTGAATTCATCGCCGGCAACAAAGGCCCCGGTTTTGCTCAGTTGTTGCTCGAGGATGCCCATCTTGTCGTTCCATCGTTGCACGGCGGCTTCAATCTGCGCCGCGTCCAGGCCGTCCGGGTTATTGCGTACCAGGGCGGTGAAGGCATCGCCCCAGGCACGGTTGAGCTCGACGGCCTGCCAGTCGATCCACTGCTCGACCCGGGCGCGTGGGGCGGGCTCGATGGGCAGCAGGTCGTGGCGCTGGTAAAGCCCCACCAGGTAGCGGCAGATGGTATTGGACTCCCACAGCACGCCGTGGTCGTCGATCAGCACGGGTATCTGGGCATTGGGGTTCAGGGCGAGGAATTCGGCGGACTGGGTGGGCTGGAAGCCGATGCCCCAGTCTTCGCGCACGTAGTCGATGCCCAGTTCCTGGCAGGTCCAGAGCACTTTGCGCACGTTGATGGAGGACGTGCGACCCAGGATTTTCAGTGAATGTGCCATGGTGCTTTCCTTGCGATGGAGAACAGCCAATCTAGCAGGAGGGAGAAGCTACGGCGATGCCTCCGAGCGGGCGGGGTTAAAATGTGGGACTACGTGCTCTCGCGAACCTGCAACTCAAACCCCATATCCACCACCGGCTTGGCGATCCTGTTGCCCGCCATGATCGTCAACAAATGCTCCGCCGCCCGCCGCCCGATCGCTTCCCTGGGGGTACTGATGCTGCTCAGGCGCGGCACCATGAAGGACGACGCCGGCAAGTCGTTGAAACCCAGCACCGCGACACGTTCTGGCACTTTGATGCCGTGGCGCATGGCTTCCAGCAGCGCGCCCTGTGCCAGGTCGTCGTTGCCGAAGAAGATCGCATCCACATCCGGATGGGCGGCCAGCAGTTGCAGGAACAGTTCGCCGCCCAGGCCCACCGAGGAAGGGCGTGGTGTCAGCAGTTCCAGCGCCGGGTCGTACAGGCCCGCCTGTTGCAGCGCACGGCGAAAGCCTTCGCCACGCAGCAGGGTGCGTTGGTCCAGTTGCGCGCCGATATACGCCAGGCGCTTGCGCCCACGGGAGATCAAATGTGCGGCCGCGGTTTCACCCGCCGCCAGCTGCGAGAAGCCCACGCAGTTCACGCCGGCATTGGGGTCCAGGTCCATCATGTACACACACGGCACATTGCTGGCCTCGACCATCCGTCGGGCGCTTTCGGTGCGATCAAAGCCGGTCAGCAGCAACCCGCGTGGCTGATAGGCCATGTAGTTGCGCAGCAGGTTTTCCTCTTCGTCGCGCGAATAGTGGGAGTTGCCGATCAGCACTTCAAAGCCCTTGGGCCGCAGCACCTGGTGGATGGCTTCGAGGGTTTCGATAAACAGCAGGTTGGACAACGACGGCACCAGGACTACCACCGAATGGCTCTGGGCCGAAGCCAGGGCACGGGCGGCGGGGTTGACCACGTAGTTGAGTTCGGCAGCGGCGTGCTGGACTTTTTCCACCAGTTCGATGGCCACGGTGCTGATGCCGCGCAACGCGCGGGAGGCGGTAATCGGGCTGACGCCGGCCAGGCGGGCAACTTCGTTGAGGGTAGGGCGACCGGTGGTGCGGGTATTTTTATCGTTCTTGGAGGTCATCAGGCGGCTTGCCAAACAAAAATCGAGGCACTAAGGTAGCGCTGTCTCCAAAAGGCTGCAAATTATTGAACTATGGGTTGCCTGATC
The DNA here is from genome assembly GCF_052112325.1 of Pseudomonas sp. Yb2C2. NCBI lineage: Bacteria > Pseudomonadati > Pseudomonadota > Gammaproteobacteria > Pseudomonadales > Pseudomonadaceae > Pseudomonas > Pseudomonas sp. Yb2C2. The sequence continues at coordinate 288,733 of NZ_JAVAJK010000007.1, forward strand.
CGGTTCAAATGATTGGAGCGGATGCACGCGTCACTCCATAAAAATGACAAGACGGCGCGGGAAAAGCCTGTTTTTGCACTCGCCTCACGGCGTGCAAAGGTAGCGCTATCTGCGTCTTGAGGTGTTTCATGAGTCAACCTGTTACCGCCCTGGTCATCATGGGTGTTGCCGGCTGTGGCAAAACCAGCGTCAGCGAGGCCCTGTGCCGCCTGAACGGTGCCACCGCCATTGAAGGCGACAGCTTTCACCCCGCCGCGAACATCGAAAAGATGAGCGCCGGCCACCCCCTCAACGACGACGACCGCGCCGGTTGGCTCGACATCCTGTGCGATGAACTGCGCCGTTCGCTCAAAGCCGGTGAACATCCGGTACTCACCTGCTCCGCGCTGAAAAAGAAATACCGCGACCACCTGCGCGAAGCCGCGCCGGGCCTGGGTTTTGTATTCCTGGAGTTGACCCGCGAAGTCGCCGCCGACCGCGTGTCCCATCGCCCCGGCCATTTCATGCCGGCCAGCCTCATCGACAGCCAGTTCGCCACCCTTGAATCGCCCAAGGGCGAGCCGCTGACCCTGGCCCTCAACGCCAGCGAAGACAGTGTCGAGGAGTTGGCCAGGCAGACCAACGCCTGGTGGCTGACACACGGTTTTGAACCATCCAACTGATTTTTTGCCGGAAAAGATAGCGCTATCCCCGGCAGGAAATTCAACACCCGCTTTAATAACAACAACAAACAGGAGAGACCCCCCATGTTTGGCATGTCCCACGAGTCGTACCTGCTGTTAGATGCAGTCGTTACCATCATCGGGCTGATCGTCTTGATCACCCGCTTCAAGGTTCACCCATTTATTGCGCTGATCATCGCGGCCGGCTTCCTTGGCCTGACCTCGGGCATGCCGGTGGACAAGATCATCAAGGCGTTCCAGGACGGTTTCGGCGGGGTGCTTGGCTTTGTCGGCATCATCCTCGCGCTGGGCACCATGCTCGGCAAGATGATGGCCGAATCCGGCGGTGCCGATCAGATCGCCCAGACCCTGATCCGCGCCTTTGGCAAGGACAAGGTCCAGTGGGCCATGATGTTCGCCGCATTCCTGGTGGGCATTCCGTTGTTCTTCGAGATCGGCTTTGTACTGCTGATCCCGCTGGTGTTTATCGTTGCGCGCCGCACCGGCGTGTCGCTGATCAAGATCGGCATCCCGCTGCTCGCCGGCCTCTCGGCAGTCCACGGCCTGGTGCCGCCGCACCCGGGCCCGCTGCTGGCCATCGGTGTGTTTGGCGCCGACATCGGCAAGACCATCCTGTACGGCCTGATCGTCGCGCTGCCGACGGCCATCATCGCTGGCCCGATCTTCGGTACGTTTATCGCCAAGTACATTCCGGGCAACCCGTCCCAGGAACTGGTCGATCAACTGGCCCGCGAGCCTGAGAACAAAAACCTGCCGAGCTTCAGTATCACCCTGGTCACCGTGCTGCTGCCGGTGTTCCTGATGCTGCTCAAAACCTTCGCCGACATCGCCTTTGCCGAAGGCAACGTGGTGCGCAACTGGATGGACATGATCGGTCACCCGATCACCGCCTTGCTGCTGGCGTTGCTGCTGTCGCTGTACACCTTTGGCAGCCGCCAGGGCATCCATTCCAAGCAGATCCTCAAGCTGCTCGACGCCAGCCTTGCGCCGACCGCCGCGATCATCCTGATCATCGGTGCCGGTGGTGGCTTCAAGCAGATGCTGGTGACCAGCGGCGTGGGTGACGTGATCGGCCACATGGCGGTAAACGCACAGATCAACCCGATCCTGCTGGCGTGGCTGGTGGCGGCGGTGATTCGTGTGGCGACCGGTTCGGCCACCGTGGCGACCATTACCGGCGCGGGCATCGTAGTGCCGGTGGTGGGGATGATTCCCGGAGTTAACCGTGAGCTGCTGGTGTTGGCGACGGGGGCGGGTTCGTTGATCCTGTCGCACGTCAACGATGCGGGGTTCTGGCTGGTGAAGCAGTACTTCAACATGACCGTGGCCGAGACCTTCAAGACCTGGACGGCGATGGAAACCATCCTGTCCGTTGTGGCACTGATCTTTATCATGTTGCTGTCGTTGGTGGTCTAACAGACACGCTACAAGACAAGGGTGAAAACCCAATCAACTATGGGAGGGGGCAAGCCCCTCCCACAGTTTGACCACATTTGTTCAGGTGGATCGGGTCAGGCTTTAGCAGCCAGCCCATCCGCCCGGAACATCCCGCGAATCCCGCGCACCGCCTGGCGAATCCTGTCCTGGTTCTCGATCAGCGCGAAGCGCACATGATCATCCCCATACTCGCCAAACCCAATCCCCGGCGACACACAGACCTTCGCTTCCAGCAGCAGCTTCTTGGCGAATTCCAGTGAACCCATGGCGGCATACGCCTCGGGAATCTTCGCCCAGACGTACATCGACGCCTTGGGGTTCTCCACCATCCAGCCCAGCTCATGCAGGCCCTTGACCAGCACATTGCGGCGCTGGCGGTACTGCTCGGCGATATCCTTCACGCACTGTTGGTCGCCTTCCAGTGCGGCAATCGCGGCGACTTGCAGCGGGGTGAAGGTGCCATAGTCGTGGTAGCTCTTGATCCGCGCCAGGGCATTGACCAGTTCCGGGTTGCCCACCATGAAACCGATGCGCCAGCCGGCCATGTTGTAGCTCTTGGACAGGGTGAAAAACTCCACCGCAATGTCCTTGGCGCCCGGCACCTGCATGATCGACGGGGCTTTCCAGCCGTCGTAGACGATGTCGGCGTAGGCCAGGTCATGCACCACCAGCACGTCGTACTGCTTGGCCAGGGCGATCACCCGTTCGAAGAAATCCAGCTCCACGCACTGCGCGGTCGGGTTGGACGGGAAGCCGAGGATCATCATCTTCGGCTTGGGGATCGACCCACGGATCGCCCGTTCCAGTTCGGCGAAGAAGTCCACGCCAGGCACCAGCGGCACCGAACGCACCTGGGCGCCGGCAATCACGGCACCGTAGATATGAATCGGATAACTCGGGTTGGGCACCAGCACCGTGTCGCCCTGGTCCAGGGTGGCCAGCATCAGATGCGCCAGGCCTTCCTTGGAACCGATGGTCACGATGGCTTCGGTCTCGGGGTCGATGTCGACTGCGTAGCGATCCTTGTACCAGCGCGAAATTGCCCGGCGCAGACGTGGAATGCCTTTGGAGGTGGAATAGCCGTGGGTGTCTTCACGCTGGGCGACGGTAACCATCTTCTCCACGATATGGGGAGGCGTGGCGCCGTCGGGGTTACCCATGCTCAAGTCGATGATGTCTTCGCCGCGCCGACGCGCAGCCATCTTCAGCTCGGCAGTGATATTGAAAACGTAAGGGGGGAGTCGATCTATGCGCGCAAAGCGGCGCGGCGAACCAAGGTCTGCCATTGTTGCCTCGAGAGTACGTAAGCGCCCGGAACCGTCCGAGCGACGTCGGCCACTGCGGTGGCCTGCGGGGCAGACAATACGGTCGATGATGGCCAGTTGTCCAGATGTGTCGGGAAATTTTCTGCATGGAGTACTGCAAGGATATGCCCCTATACTCGATACGGGTTTGTTCCCTCATAAGAAGGAGACTGTTCAGATGGACCAGCAGACAAAACAACCGTTAGAGCCACGCATGGAAGACGGCAAGGCCCTGGTGATCGCCGGGGTGCAAGGGCGTTATTCGAAGGCTACCGTGGGGGATATCCCCAAGTTGTGGAGTGTGTTCGACGAAAGCGTAAAACACATCAAGAAACGCGTCGGCGGAGTGACCTACGGCGTTTGCCATAACCCCAGCCACGGTGAATTCGATTACATGGCCGGGGTGGAAGTACCGTCCAAAAGCGATGTGCCGAGCAACTTCGAGTGCGTCGAACTGCCTGCGCACCACTACGCCGTGTTCCCGCACTATGGCCCGGTGCAGGCACTGGAGCAGACCTACGAGCGCATCATGTTCGAGTGGTTGCCGAACTCGGGCTACAAGGTGGCGGGGGCGGATTTCGAGCGCTATAGCGCGGATTTTGATGGGCGCAAGGGGACGGGGACGGTGGAGGTCTGGTTGCCCGTGGAACACAAGTAACCCACTGGCTGAACGCTTGTCTCGCCGCAACCACAGGACGTTCAGCCACCAAAGCTGAGTTGATAGCCCTGCGCAGATTGACGTATGGCTTTCGCTACATCAGGGGCCAACCGGCAGTAATCGTCTTCGCGCTTGAGCACGGCTTCCAGGGTTTGAAGGAGTGCCTGAATGCGCGCTTCGGGATTTTCAATTTCGCAGGTTCTTGCAAATTCCAGGATGCCCAGACGTGCAGCAAACAATGATTTGTTGCCGGACAGGTCAAGTGCCAGTGAGTCCTCAGGGAGATAGGCGGTGGTGTTCACAATGTCGTATACCGGTGCCAGCCGGGTATCCGATTTCAGCGGGTCGCTATAGAGCACGCCGAAGTTCTTCAAGTGAGCGTCGCCATTACCCACTATGCAGCTCAGTGCCACGCTGTCGAACAATTGATCGAGCGAGCTGCGTTGATGTTCTGGGGCGCAGAACACGCGTACGGCCTTGGCGATCGCTGCGTAACTCTTGGTGTACTTCTGCTCCGCAGACAGGCCCATCAAGGTGGTCATGTCTTCGAAACCCAGCGGGTTGAGCTGCTCGTCCCGATCAAAGCGCCGCATGATGAACAGCTTATGATTCTGCGACAGGTAAAAAGGTGGCACCGGCAAGCCTGCATCCCGGGCGATGGACATGCACAGGTATTCATTGATGGCCAACCCCGGAAACTCATCGCGCCCGCTTTTGATAATCAGGTCGTTGATTTTCGACGTGAACTTCTGCGCGGATGCCTGCGGTTTTTCCGGCACCAGTACTTTGGGCTGCACGCCAGAAATACCTGCTCGCAGGATGTAGCGATCCACCAGTTCCAGGAACAGATCCTCCGCGCCGTCCCAGGCGAGAATTTCGTTGAGGTTTTCTCCGCTGGAGGGAGGGCTGTTGCGCAGGATCAGGTCGTTTACTTGATCCGAAGACACGAACACCCTACCAATCGGTGCACTGCTGCCCGAGAGTGCCAGCAACAACATCGGATCGACCTTGACCGTCTTGGCGAGGCGATTGCGCAATTGCTCCAGAACGTAGCCTTCCGGCAGGTTCATCTGGAAGATGGGGTGAAGTTCTCGGCGGCGATATTCTTCGGCGCGAACGGGCATCGTCAGGCTGACTGCGGTTTGTGCCCGCAGGTTTTCGCCGTAGCGGAACAAATAGTCGTTGGCACTCATCAACACGCTGCCGCTTTTACCTTGAGGGGTATGAACGCGTAAATGGGGGCTAATCATTGAACAAGTCCTCCAGTTCCTCCAGGGTCGGCATGGTCACAGGCACTAATTTGAATTCGCTGCCCAAGGCGGCGATCACTCGGGCATAGGCATTCATTGAGACCGAGAGGCTGCCTTGTTCGACTTCTATCAGCTTCTGCCGGGTAACCCCTGCAAGTTTCGCCAGATCCGCTTGTTTATAGCCACGGTTAAGTCGCATCGCGCGAATTTGGCTGCCCAGTCGCTGAGTGATAACCGAAGTATCCATGTCATATATTCATTACTTTTTAATTGGAAGTTATGTATACGTTACATTTAAAGTAAGTCAAGACCGCTTCGACCCAACACCCACCTCAACCTCCGCTCATACCCACCCCGCCCCTTATACGCCTCCTCGCTGTCCACCCATCC